>NZ_JACMYO010000060.1 GCF_020889685.1 Bradyrhizobium oropedii | reverse complement strand
CTGAGGAGAGAAGCGGGCACCCCTACATAGAAAGCAGCACCATGTCCGTCCGCATCGTCGACGTCCGCGAGGTGACGAAACCGATCTCCTCGCCGATCCGCAACGCCTATATCGACTTCACCAAGATGACCACGAGCCTGGTCGCCGTGGTCACCGATGTGGTGCGCGACGGCAAGCGGGTGGTCGGCTATGGCTTCAATTCCAACGGCCGTTACGGGCAGGGCGGTCTGATCCGCGAGCGGTTTGCGCCGCGTCTCCTGGAAGCTGATCCGACATCGCTGCTCGATGCTGATGGCGCCAACCTCGATCCGGACAAGGTCTGGTCGACGTTGATGTCGAACGAGAAGCCGGGCGGCCACGGCGAGCGCTCGGTCGCGGTCGGCACCATCGACATGGCGGTGTGGGACGCAGTCGCAAAGATCGCGGGCAAGCCGCTGTTCCGATTGCTCGCCGAGCGCCATGGCCTGACCGCCAATCCGCGCGTCTTCGTCTATGCCGCCGGCGGCTATTACTATCCGGGCAAGGACCTCGGCGCGCTGCGCAAGGAGATGCGCGGCTATCTCGACCGCGGCTACAACGTCGTGAAGATGAAGATCGGCGGCGCGCCGCTCGCCGAGGACCGCGAGCGCATCGAGGCGGTGCTGAAGGAGATCGGCCGCGCCGCGCAGCTTGCGGTCGACGCCAACGGCCGCTTCGATCTCGAGACCGCGATCGCCTATGCCAAGATGCTGCGGGAGTATCCGCTGTTCTGGTACGAGGAAGCCGGCGATCCGCTCGATTATGCATTGCAGGCCGCGCTGGCCGAGTTCTATCCCGGCCCGATGGCGACCGGCGAGAACCTGTTCAGCCACCAGGATGCGCGCAACCTGATCCGCTACGGCGGCATGCGGCCGGACCGCGACTGGCTGCAATTCGACTGCGCGCTGTCCTATGGGCTCTGCGAGTATCAGCGCACGCTCGAGGTGCTGAAGACCCACGGTTGGTCGCCGAGCCGCTGCATCCCGCATGGCGGCCATCAGATGTCGCTCAACATCGCGGCCGGCCTCGGCCTCGGCGGCAATGAGAGCTACCCCGACCTGTTCCAGCCCTATGGCGGGTTCCCGGACGGCGTGCGGGTCGAGGGTGGCCACATCTTGATGCCGGAGCTGCCGGGCATCGGCTTCGAGGGCAAGTCCGACCTCTATGCGGAAATGAAGGCGCTGGCCGACTGATCCAGCCCGGCCGATGCCGATCGGCCGCCGCGGGTAGGTTGAGTTCGCTCACAAAATTATGTGAGCGACGCTCAAGAAATAATTGAACGTTGCTCACGTTGCGCTATACTCATTCGGGAGGGCGTGCTGTCCGGATCCCCGGAAGGCGCCTCGAACCGGTCATGAGGATCGCCGCATGCCATATTCAGCAAAGAATCTCCGGGAAGCCGCAGATGCCGGGGTGATCAGCGCGGCTGATCTGGAACGGCTGCTCGCCTTCCTCGCCAGCACTGCCGGGCAAGGCACGGCCGATGACGCAAGCCCGCCAGCCAGGTTCGATGCCGCACACGTGCTCTGGTATGCCGGCGCGCTGATCGTGATCGGCGCCATGGGCCTGTTCTCGACCCTCGCCTTCACCCAAATGGGCGGTCGGGCGCTCACGGCCTGCGCGATCGCCTACGCCACTGCATTCGCCGTGGCAGGTCATCACCTCTGGTACGGCAAGAATTTGCGGGTTCCCGGCGGCCTGCTGATCGCGATCGCGGTCTCGATGGCGCCGCTCGCGGTCTATGGCATCCAGGACGAACTCGGCTGGTGGGGCAGGTTCGGCAAGCCCGGAACCGTGCAGGACTTCTATGTCTGGGTGAAGGGCAGCTGGATCTTCATGGAGATCGCAACAATTGCCGCCGGCGTCGTTGCGCTGCGCTATTACCGTTTCGCCTTCATCGTCGCGATCATCTCGGTCGCGTTGTGGTTCATGTCGATGGATCTGGCGCCGTGGTTCAGTGGCACGGCCTATGCCGATTTCGAGATGCGGCGCCGGGTGTCGGTGTGGTTCGGATTGGCCGTCCTCGCGGTGGCGTGGATCGTGGATTATCGCAGCCGCAACGGCGACTTTGCGTTCTGGCTGCACTTGTTCGGCCTGATGGCATTCTGGGGCGGCATCAGCGCCTCCGAAGGCTCGACTGAATTGAGCAAGGCGATCTACTGCCTGCTCAATGTCGGCCTGATCGCCATCGCCGTGATCCTGATGCGGCGCGCCTATGCGGTGTTCGGCGCGTTCGGCATCTGCCTCTATCTCGGCCATCTCGCCGACGTCGTCTTCAAGGACTCGCTGTGGTTTCCGTTCTCGCTGTCGCTGATCGGAATTGCCGTGATCGCCGCAGGCCTGCTCTACCATCGCAACGAGCGTGCGATCGCCGCCTGGCTCGAGGCGCATCTGCCGGCGGGGCTGCGTCCGCGGTCTGCAATCGCGTGACGGCGTCCTCACCGCTTCGCCGATGACGAAGTTCCAAGACGCCGTCATTGCGAGGAGCGAAGCGACGAAGCAATCCATCCATCGCGTACGTCGATGGATGGATTGCTTCGCTTCGCTCGCAATGACGGATAACTACGACAGCCGCATGTCCAGCAGCCGCCGGCCTTCGCCCTTCAAGAGCTTCTTCACCGCGCTCGAGGCGATCACGTCGCCGTTGTTGGCGTAGGCCTCGTGGTTCTTCTCGATGTCGTCGAGGCGGTAGAGGTAGTTGACCATGACGCCTGCGGATTCGCGCAGGCCCTTGGGCGAGAGGTCGCCGAGCCAGTTGATCCGCTCCAGCCGAGCGCCATTGCCGAGATGGAAGCGCGCGACCGAATCGATCAGCCGGCCCTTCGGCGTGCGCGCCTTCAGGAAATAATAGGCAGCGAGCGGCTCCAGCACGGCGCGCAGCTGCGTGGCGAGCTCGGTGTTCTCGAACCAGTCGGGCTTGCCCAGGCTTTCCAGCAGCTGGCGGTCCTCATCGGTGAGCGGCACGTCGTCGGCCTGCTTGACCCACTGCATGAAGCCCGGCACCGGCGACAGCGTCACGAAATTGTCGAGCTTGGGCAATTCGCGGCGCAGCTCCTCGACCACCTGCTTGATCAGGAAGCTGCCAAACGAGATGCCGCCGAGGCCGCGCTGGGTGTTGGAGATCGAATAGAACACCGCGGTGCGGGCCTTCTCGACCGGAACCGGCTCGCGCTCTTCGGCAAGCAGCGGTGCGATCGCGCCCGGAATGGCTTCGGTCAGCGCGACCTCGACGAAGATCAGCGGCTCGTCGGCCAGCGCCGGATGGAAGAACGCGTAGCAACGGCGATCGATCGGATCGATGCGGCGGCGCAGGTCATCCCAATCGCGGATCTCGTGCACGGCCTCATAGCGGATGATCTTCTCCAGAATGTTGGCCGGAGACGACCAGTCGATCCTGCGCAGCACGAGGAATCCCCTGTTGAACCAGGACGAGAGCAGATGCACCACGTCGCGATCGAGCGCGGCGAGGTCCTTGTTGCCCTTCATCAATGAAAGCAGATCCGAGCGGATCGACACCAGCTCGCCGGTGCCGCCCGGCGCGCGGTTGAGTCGGCGGATCAATTCCTGGCGGCGCGGCTCGGAGGCGAAATGCAGGTCGCTGGCGTCCTCGCCATTGGCTTTGGCGCGCCAGGCGTCGATCGCCTGCGCCAGCCGGGCGTGATCGGGTCCGAAATCGCGCGCCAGCGTCTGGAAGAACGACAGCCGTCCGGCGGCATCGAGGTGGTGGTAGCGGTCGAGCACTTCGCGCGCCATCGCGGTGCCGGAGGCCTCGCCGCGGCCGGACAGCAGCGCCTCGCACAATTCCAGAAGTTCGGAAGCATCCTGCTTGTCGTCGGCCGGGCTGGCGCGGCCGAGCAGGACGCGGCCGCGTTCGGAAATCGTCGAGAGCAAGTCGGAGAAGAAGGCGTTGGCCATGTGTGGGTCGTATCCAGCAGGTCGTATCCAGTGAAGCCGGACCTTACACGGGATTTAAGGTCGGGAGGACTGCAATCAAGCGCATGGATCGTACGGAAATATGTCGCAGCACGACAGCGGTATAATTTGTCCTCGCTGCGCCCGGTGACAAATCCCTTTCACGTTTTTTCGCATGTTTTCTCCGCGAAGGCGGTCGGTGTCCTGCCGGTAACCTGGCGGAACGCGTGGGAAAATGCCGGCACGCTGGCATAACCGAGGTCGGAGGCGACCTGCTTGACCGAGACGTTCGCGCCGGTCGACAGCCGCTCGATCGCCGCTGCGATCCGGGCGCGCTGGCACCAGCTCTTGAAGGAGAGTTGCGTCTCCGCCGAGAACAGGCGTGACAGCGTCCGCGCCGAGGTGCCGACCATGCGCGCCAGTGCATCGATCTCATGGTCCCTGGTCGGATCGGCCAGCACGATGTCGGCGGCGCGTCGGCAGCGCGGCTCCTGCGGCAGCGGGATGAAGGTCGCGGAATCCTCGGCCTGGTGCAGCTCCAGCATCACCAGCCTGATCAGCAACTCGGTGCGCTCGCGTCCGCATGAGGCGTCGAACAGCGCAAGGATCGCCTGGTGCACCAGCGGCGACACCCGCACCACGAATTCATGGTCGAGGCTGCCGCTGCGTTGTTCGCGCGCGAGCCAGGCCTGGTCGAAATACAGCGTGCGCATCTCGATGTCGGCGAGCACATCGATCGCGTGAGGAAGCAGGGCAGGGACCCATACCGCGCGATCCGGCGGCACAAGCCAGCGGCCCTTCGGTGTCGTCACCTGCATGGTGCCGCTGGCGGCATAAACCAGCTGCGCCTCGCGATGCATGTGCGGGTCGAGGCGGATGCCCTTCGGGTAGTTGCGCGCGACCATGTGGACACCGTCGCCGGTGACGCGCCGGTCCTGGTGGAGGGCTCTTATTGGCGGCTCAGCGATAGTCATTGGCGACATCCCGTCAGGACAAGCACCTATAACCTATTTTCGAGCAATTGAAGAATCGCGTGAGAGACGTGCCATGAATAGTCCCAGCCGGGTGATCAGCTTCGTCAATGCCGGCCATTTCATCGATCACTACGCGATGCTGATTTTCGCCGCTGCCGTCATCATCATGGGCCCGGCGCTCGGCATGGCCTATTCGGAGCTCTTGCCCTATGCGACGCCGGGCTTCATCGCCTTCGGCGCCGGCTCGCTGATCACGGGCTGGCTCGGCGACCGCTGGAGCCGCCGCCACATGATGGTGATCTTCTTCGTCGGCATCGGCCTTTCAATGATCTCAGTCGGCTTCGTGCAGACGCCGCTGCAGCTCGGCGCCGCGCTGCTCGCGATCGGCATCTTCGCCTCGATCTACCATCCGGTCGGCACCGCGATGATCGTGTCCTACGCCGAGAAGCTCGGCGCCCAGATGGGGATCAACGGCGTCTGGGGCAATCTCGGGGTTGCCTCCTCGGCGCTGGTCACCGGCGTGATCGGCCAATATCTCGGCTGGCGCTGGGCCTTCATCGTGCCCGGCACGGTCACCGTGCTGGTCGGCATCGCCTTTGCGATGACGGTGGTGCATGAGGACCGCAAGGGCTCCCGGCAGGCTGCAGCCCAGGTGCGCGTCGCCAAGGAAGACATGTGGCGGGTGGTGCTGTCGCTGCTGATCGTGGTGATCGCGATCTCGACCACCTTCAACGCGGTGACGGTGGCGCTGCCGAAGCTGTTCGCCGAACGGCTCGCCGATCTGACCAGGAGCCCGGCGCTGCTCGGCGTGATCGCGGCCGGGGTCTATGTGTTCGGCGCGATGACGCAGTACACGGTCGGCAGGCTGCTCGACAAACATTCGCTGAAGACGGTGGCGCTGCCGCTGTCGTTCATGCTGGCGCCGTTCCTCTATCTCGCGGCGAGCCTGTCCAATCTGCCGCTGATCGTGGTCTCGATCGGCATCGTGATGGGCGCGTTCGGCCAAGTCACGGTGAACGATGCCATGGTCGGAAAATACACCAACGAGGAATGGCGCTCGCGCGCCTATGCGGTGCGCTATTTCGTCGGCTTCACCGCGGCGGGCGCCTCCGTCGGCCTGGTGGCGTGGCTGTACGACCATGGCGGCTTCTCGATGATGCTGCGGGCGTTCGCGGCGCTGTGCCTGCTGGCGATTGCGGCCGCGATCATCCTGCCGCGCGAGATCCGGACGCCCGCCACGCAGGCGGGGTGACGTGCTGGCGGTTTGCCGCACCATTTCAAGCTGAAACAAGCCCCAAGCGCCCATCCGCCACCAGCGGATGGCGCTTTTCCGCGCACCGCAATAGCGTCCGCAACTTGTCCGGACCCAGCGGTGTGATACGCTCCACATGGGCCTTTGGGCCCAAGGCGCCGGTTGCGCCGGATCACTGCCATTTTGTGGTTTGTGGAGCAGCCGACGCCATGGGCGAAATTCGCGACTTCAGATCAGGCAAGCCGGGTAAGCCACCGCCCGGCGACGCGATGCCGCGGCGCCTCGCCGCGATCGTTGCCGGCGACATCGCCGGCTATAGCCGCCTGATGGAGCTCGATGAAGAGGGCACCCACAACCGCGTCAAGCGGATCGAGCGCGATCTGGTCGAGCCCACCATTGCCGAGCACCACGGCAAGCTGATCAAGACCACCGGCGACGGCTTTATCGCGATGTTCGACAGTCCTGTCGAGGCAGTCCGCTGCAGCATCGTGATCCAGCAGAACATGATCGGCCGCAACGCCGCGATCGCGAGGGATCACTGGATCGAGTACCGGATCGGCGTCAACCTCGGCGACATCATCATCGAGTCCGACGATATCTATGGCGACGGCGTCAACGTGGCCTCGCGACTGGAGGGGATCGCAGCGCCGGGTGACGTCTTCATCTCCGGCGGCATCTACGAGCAGATCAAGCACAAGATGGTCTGCGGGTACGAATCGCTCGGTGACAAGAAGGTCAAGAACATCACCGATCCGGTCCGGGTCTATCGCGTGTTGCCGGACGCTGCCGCGTACCAGAGGACGCGCCGGCGCCGTGAGTCCATCCTGCTTACGCTGCTCGGACTGGCGGTCGCAGTCATCGCGGGCGGCGTGCTGTGGTACATGCTGGCGCAACCGCGCAGCAAGCCGATCGACGTGGCGCAGGCGCCTCCGTCACCGGCCGCATCGCCGGCCGTTCAGCAGCCGGCACCGAGCCCGCCTCCGGCTCCAGGCCAGGCTGCGAGTCCGGTCCCGAGGGCCGCACCGGCGCAGCAAGCCTCGCCTCAAGCCGCGCCCTCTGCAACTCCCGCCGCGTCGGTGCCGGAGCCTGAAATGGTCTCGCTCCAGGGCGGCAGCTTCTCGATGGGAAGCAATGACGACCCTTCGGAGCGGCCGATCCGCAAGGTGACGGTCAAGCCGTTCGCGATGGGCAAATATCCGGTCACCGTCCGGGAATGGAATGCCTGCGCGGCGGCCAAGGCCTGTATCTTCACGGCCAGCGGCAAGGACGACGTGCCGGTCACCAATGTCAGCTGGAGCGACGCGAAGCAGTATGTGGCGTGGCTCGCCGAGCGCACCGGGAAGGCCTACCGGCTTCCGAGCGAAGCCGAATGGGAATATGCGGCGCGTGGCGGAACGCAATCGAGATACTGGTGGGGCGACCAGATGCAATCGGGCAACGCCGGTTGCAAGGATTGCGGCGGTGGCGCCAGTGCCGCCGAACAGCCGGTCAAGGTCGGCAGCTTCAAGCCGAACCCGTTCAGTCTTTACGACATGGGCGGCAGTGTCGATCAGTGGGTCGAGGATTGCTGGCACAGGAACTACCAGGGCGCTCCGGCCGACGGCGCGGTGTGGTCCGGCGGCGACTGCGGCTCCCATGTCATTCGTTCCGGCTCCTGGAAGAATGACGCGCGCTATGTCCGTCCGGCCAATCGCGACAATTACGACACCAATGTTCGCTACCCGACCCACGGTTTCCGGGTCGCGCTGTCTCCCTGAGAGATCGTCTGCAATAGCCAGATTTGGAGGGGTTATGAAAAGTGCAGGCCTGATCATGCTCGCTGCGGCACTGACATTGCTCGCCAGTCCGGCCACCGCGCAGAACAAGCCGGCGGGGAAAGACACCAAGCTGTATTTCATCTGGCCGCACGACGGAGCTAAGGTCAAAAGCCCGTTCTGGTGCCGCTTCGGGCTGCGCAACATGGGCGTCACCCATGCCGGCGACGAATACCCGAACAGTGGCCATCACCATCTTCTGATCGATGTGGATGAGCCGTTGAATCCGAATGAGCCGATCCCGTCGGACAAATCTCACCAGCACTTCGGTGCGGGCCAGACCGAGACGCAGCTCGATCTGGCGCCCGGCAAGCATACCTTGCAGTTGGTGCTGGGCGACGCCAAGCATTATCCATTCAACCCGCCGGTGGTCTCCGAAAAAATCACCATCCGCGTCAAATAGGCCGATACGGATAGCTCCCTTGCGCGAACCGCCGCTTGCGCAAAGCGGCCTCGTGCGGTTTGTTGCGCGCCGCCCGGCGCAAGACCCGGCGTGGAGGACGTCCGATGTTGTCTCGATTGCTGCGTCTGGCTGGCCTCGTTCTGGGAGTGATTGTCATGGCCACATCCGCCAACGCCGATGCCTTGAAGGATCAGATCGCACCGACCGGAAAGCTCCGGGTCGCGATCGCGATCAGCCCGGCGGGCGGCGCGTTCTGGTCGACCCGGACCGAGAACGGCTATGCCGGCGTGCCTGTCGATCTCGGCCGCGAGATGGCGGCGCAGCTCGGTGTTCCCGTTGAATACGTCGTGCACCAGAATTCCGGCCAGATCACCGACGCGGCGGCCAAGAACACCTGGGATATCACCTTCCTGCCAAGGGATCCCGAGCGCGAGACCAGGATGACGTTCGGGCCGATCTACGAGGTCGCCGACGCCACCTATATCGTCAAGCCGGGCTCGACGATTGCGAATTTCGCCGCGCTGGATCAGGACGGCGTCAAGGTCGCGGCCGTCAATGCCACCACCACGATGCGCGGTGCGATCGCGCATCTCAAGCACGCCAAGGTCACCGGCTATCAGACCTATGACGAGATCTTCAATCTGTTGAAGAGCGGCGAGGTCGATGCGTTCGCGTTGTCGCGCGATCAGCTCAACGCGATGGCCAGGAAGATCCCTGGCACGCGCGTGCTGGATGAGACCTTCAAGCAGACCGTCACCGCGGTTGCGGTGCCGCTCGACCATCCGCTGGCTGCGGCGTTCGCCACGAAATTCATGACGGATGCGATCGCCAACGGCACGCTGCGCAAGGCCTATGACAGTAACGGGCTGAAGGGCTCGCCGGTCCGTACCGAGGTGAAGTAGGCGCGCACTGATCTTGCCCCGTCACCCCCGCGCAAAGGCGAAGCCTTTGCGCGGGGATGACGGGGATGGACAGCGCCGCGAACCGATGGTTGCCCGCCCGGCATCTGGGCATGCTGCATAATTCTGCGCCATTGCGCCGGTCGGCTCCGATGCTGGTTACCTAAGTCATTAGATTAACTGGTGTTATTGTCCTGTCGCCGCCGTCCCCGGTTGGCATATCCATTGCTTTTGCTTGTCTCAGTCAATGACGACTGCCGTCCTCCGGATTGCCGAAGCCAGCGAAGGCCGAGGTGAGGGGATCAAGGCGCCCCGCCCGGGCGTCTCGAGCAATCGTTGCACCCCATCTCCCCGGACGGACGAGCATTTCAACCAACCCGCGTCGCTTCCGGCAGGCAACCGGCGCGGCCGAATTGCGCAAGGGGACTTTACCAATGGCCTATCTCGCACCGTCCGAATTCGTCACCAAGATGGTGGACGCCGGTGAATCCAAGATCTTCATGTCGACGCGGGACACCGTGATCCGCGCCTACATGGCCGGTGCGATCCTGGCGCTGGCGGCCTGGTTCGCCGTGACGATCAACGTCAACACCGGCCAGCCGCTGGTCGGCGCATTGCTGTTTCCGGTCGGCTTCGTGATGCTCTATCTGCTGGGCTTCGACCTGCTGACGGGCGTGTTCGTGCTGTCGCCGCTGGCGCTGCTCGACAAGCGCCCCGGCGTCACGCTCGGCGGCGTGCTGCGCAACTGGGGCCTCGTGTTCGTCGGCAATTTCGCCGGCGCGCTCACGGTGGCGTTCATGATGGCGTTCGTGACGACCTTCGGCTTCACGCAGGAGCCCGACAAGGTCGGCATGACCATCGGAAATGTCGGCGAGGCGCGAACGCTGGGCTACGCGGCGCATGGCGCGGCCGGCATGGCGACCCTGTTCATCCGCGGCATGCTCTGCAACTGGATGGTCTCGACCGGCGTGGTCGGCGCCATGATCTCGACGACCGTGCCCGGCAAGGTCATCGCGATGTGGATGCCGATCCTGGTGTTCTTCTACATGGTGTTCGAACATTCGGTGGTGAACATGTTCCTGTTCCCGTCCGGACTGATGCTGCATGCGAAGTTCTCGATCATGGACTATTTGATCTGGAACGAGATCCCGACCGTACTGGGCAACCTCGCCGGCGGCCTCGCCTTCACCGGGCTGACGCTCTACACCACGCACGTGAAGACGGCGCCGAAGCGCCAGCGCCTCGCGGCTTGATCCTGGCCGGCTTATGGGTCTCTCCTGTCAGGGAGAGATCCACTGGGCCTGCATGAGGCGATGCCGCGCGCGCTGACAATATCGGTCGGGCAATTCACTGATCAGGGCCGCAAGGACACCAATCAGGATTTCCACGGCGTCTTGATCCCCGACGAGCCGCTGCTCGGCTTGAAAGGCATCGCCGTGGTGCTCGCCGACGGCATCTCCTCGAGCAGCGTCAGCCGCGTCGCCGCGGAGTCCGCGGTCAAGAGCTTCCTGACCGACTATTACTGCACCTCGGAATCCTGGTCGGTGAAGACCTCGGCGCAGCGGGTGCTGGAGGCGACCAATTCCTGGCTGCACGCGCAAACGCGGCGCAGCCAGAATCCCTACGACAAGGACAAGGGCTACGTCTGTACGCTCAGCGCGCTGGTGATCCGTTCGACCACGGCGCATCTGTTCCATGTCGGAGACAGCAGGATCTACCGTGTCGCCGGCAGCAGCCTCGAGCAACTGACCAACGACCACCGCGTCGTGATCTCGTCGCAGCAGAGTTATCTCGGCCGCGCGCTCGGCGTGAACCCGCAGCTCGAGATCGACTATCAGAACCTTCCACTCGAGCGCGGCGACACCTTCCTGCTGGTGACCGACGGCGTCTACGAGCACGTTCCGGCGCGGCAGCTGGCGAAGACGATCAGGGACGGCGCTGCCGACCTCGATGCTGCTGCGAAATCGATCGTCGAACAGGCCTATGAAAACGGCAGCCCGGACAATCTCACCGCGCAGATCATCCGGATCGACGAATTGCCCGACGGCGACGCCAGCGAGGTGTTCGGCCAGCCCACCGAGCTGCCGTTGCCGCCGCTGCTCGATGCACGGATGCTGTTCGACGGCTATCGCATCGTGCGCGAGCTGCACGCCTCGCACCGCAGCCACATCTATCTGGCGGTCGACGAAGAGAGCGGCACCACGGTCACGATCAAAATCCCCTCGATCGACCTGCGCGACGATCCGGCCTACCTGAAGCGCTTCGTGATGGAGGAGTGGGTCGCTAGAAGAATCGACAGCCCGCATGTGCTGAAGCCGTTTCTCCCGCAGCGCAAGCGCAACTTCCTCTACGTCACGATGGAATATGTCGACGGTCAGACCCTGACGCAGTGGATGACGGACAATCCGGCGCCGGCGCTGGAGACGGTGCGCGACATCACCGAGCAGATCGCGAAGGGCCTGCGTGCGTTCCACCGCAAGGAGATGCTGCACCAGGACGTCAGGCCCGACAATATCATGATCGACAGCACCGGCACGGTGAAGATCATCGATTTCGGCTCGACGCGAATCTCGGGTGTCGCCGAGGCGGTACCTGTGGGCGTCGAGGACATTCTGGGCACCCAGCAATACACCGCGCCGGAGTATTTCCTCGGCGAGGGCGGCACCGCGCGCTCCGACCTGTTCTCGCTCGGCGTCGTCACCTATCAGATGCTGACCGGCCGCTTGCCCTACGGCGCACGGATCGCGCGTGCGCGAACACGATCCGATTTCAACCGGCTGGTCTACCGTCCGGCTGCACATGGCGGCCGCGACGTCCCGGTTTGGGTCGATGGCGCGCTGGAGCGCGCCGTGCACATCAATCCGCTCAAGCGTTACGAGAGCTTTTCGGAGTTTTTGTTCGACCTGCGCAATCCCAACGCAAAATATCTGACGACGTCATCGACCCCGCTGATCGAGCGCAACCCGGTGCTGTTCTGGAAGTCGACCACGCTGCTGCTGGCGCTGGTCGTGGTGCTGCTGCTGGCCTACGGTGCGCATCATTTGCGGTAGGGGTTCGACTCCGTCACTAATCCCGTCATCCTGAGGAGCCGCGAAGCGGCGTCTCGAAGGATGCACGGCCCCGCTGGTGGCCGATTCATCCTTCGAGGCTCGCTGCGCTCGCACCTCCAGCGACAAAGGCGAAGCCTTTGCGCGGGGATGGCGGGGAAAGGGCGGCGATGAGCCGGCGATACCTCGCTAATGCGTGGCCCCCGCCGCAATCGGATCGAGGCCGCTCTTGACCAGCGCGTCGCGTGCGTCCGGTGAGGCGAGGAAGCTGATCAGCGCCTTGCCGGCGTCGGGCTCTTTTGAAACAGACGCGATGCCGGCGGAGAACACCGTGATTTTCTGCAACGGCTCCGGCAGCGGACCGACGATGTCGATGCCGCTGACCGGCTTCAGCTCGGAGATCTGTTGCAGGCCGATCTCGGCCTCGCCCTTGGCGACGATCTCGCCGACCGGGGTCGCCGGAATCTTCCGCGCCTTGTCCTTCATCTGGTCGGCGATCCCTAGCTTCTGGAACATCTCGGTCGAGACATAGACGCCGCTGGCGCTGTCGGAGTAGGCGACCGACTTTGCCGCCAGCAGCGCCTGCTTGACGCTGTCGGCCGAGCTGATGTCCGGCCTCAGTGCGCCTGATTTGACCGCGATCCCGATCGGCGACTTCACGAGGTCGACGCGGCTGTCGGCCGCCACCTTGCCCTGCTTGATCAGGTCGCCGAGCGCATAGCCGACCATGATCAGCACGTCGGCCGGTTCGCCGCGCGCCAGCCGCACCGGAATGGCGTTGGTGGTGGTGCCCATCGACGGCCCGAAGGCCGTCACCACCTTGTGCCCGGTCTTGCGCTCGAATTCCGGCACCAGCGCCTTGTAGGCCGCAGTCAGCCCGCCCGAGATCATGACATGGACTTCGGCGGCGGACGCGGCTGACGTGAACGCGAGGGCGCCGACGAAGGCGAGCGTAAGGGCACGTAAGGCGGTCGAGGCGCGCATGGAGTTTCTCCCTGGACGATTCTTGGGAAGGGGTCGTCGTGGGCCGCGAGACTACTGCGCGAGGGGATGTGTGGCTAGGGCTGCGGCGTCGTCATTGCGAGCGAAGCGCAATCTATCGCTCCACGTGTGCGGAACGATGGATTGCTTCGTCGCTTCGCTCCTCGCAATGACGGGGAGAGAGTCGCGCCCTCACGAATTCACATGCACGAAATCGCGCAGCAGCGGATAGATCTCGTTGTTCCAGCGCTTGCCGGAGAACACGCCGTAGTGGCCGACACCGGCCTGCATATGGTGCACCTTGCGATAGGTGCGGACGCCGGTGCAGAGGTCCTGGGCGGCGAGGGTCTGGCCGATCGAGCAGATGTCGTCCTTCTCGCCTTCCACCGTCATCAGTCCCATGCGCCGGATCGCCGCCGGGTTCACCGCACGGCCGCGATGCATCAGCATGCCCTGCGGCAGCAGATGCTCCTGGAACACGTCGCGCACGGTCTCGATATAGAACTCCGCCGGCAGATCCATGACCGCGAAATATTCGTCATAGAAGGTCTTGATCAATTCGGCCTTGTCGGTCTCGCCCTTGGCGAGATGGTCGGCGAGGTCGATGTGCTGCTTGATGTGACGCTCGAGATTCATCGACACGAACGCCGTGAGCTGCACGAAGCCGGGATAGACCTGACGCAACGCGCCCTTGCACTGCATCGGCACGTAGTTGATCAGATTGTCCTCGAACCACTTGATCGGCTTGCTCTTGGCGAATTCGTTCACCTTGGTCGGCTGGATCCTTGTGTCGATCGGACCGGCCATCAGGGTCAGCGACGCCGGCCGCGCCGGATGATCGTCTTCCGACATGATCGCAGCCGCCGCCAGCGCCGAGACGGAAGGCTGGCAGATCGCCACCATATGCGCGCGCGGGCCGAGCTGGCCGAGGAAGTCGATCAGATGGTCGGTGTAGTCCTCGAGCCCGAAGCGGCCCTTGCTGCGCGGGATGTCGCGCGGATTGTGCCAATCCGTGATGTAGACGTCGTGGTCCTGCAGCAGTGTCTTGACCGTGCCGCGCAGCAGCGTGGCAAAATGACCGGACATCGGCGCCACCAGCAGCAGCCGCGGTTGCTCCGGTCCGTCCACCTTCCTGAAATGCAGCAGCGAACCGAACGGCGTCGCATAGGCGACCTCCTCGGCGACCGCCAATTCCCTGTTGCCGACGGTCACGGTGCCGATGGCGTAGTCGGGGCGGGCGTAGCTCAGGCTGGAGCGGGAGATCAGCTCGAGCGCGGCGGCGAGCCGGCCGAACGTCCGGTCGGAGGCGCCCCGCGGCACCAGATTGAGATAGCGCAACGCCGCCGCGGCGCCGGTCCGCCACGGCGCCGTGAGGTCCATATGGTTCTGATAGGCCTGGTACAGCATTGACATCATACGCATCCACCCGGTGGCCCGGTCTGCCAAGCAATATCGAGGCCAGAGGTGGGCCGGCTGCCCGGCAAATTGGCACGTCGCTTGCTGCAAAAACGAACGGCTCCCGGGGCCGCGGCGGTTGGACCGTCGCAGCATCCGGGGCGAGGGCGCGTTCAGGCGTGAGGGACCGATATGGCGAAAGCGACACTCACCATCAGCAGCAAGAATTATTCGTCCTGGTCGCTGCGCGGCTGGCTGCTGGCGAAATTCGCCGGGCTGGAGTTCGAGGAGGTGGTCACGGCGCCCGATGACCCCTCGGCGCGGGCCGAGCTGCTGCTGCTGTCCTCGTCAATCCTGGTGCCCTGTCTACGCCACGAGGGCGCGACGGTCTGGGATACCTTGGCGATCGGCGAGTATCTCAATGAGATCATGCCGCATGCCGGGCTGCTGCCGGAGGACCGGATCCTGCGCGCGCATTGCCGCTCGATCTCGGGCGAAATCCACTCCGGCTTCACCACACTGCGGTCCTCGCTGCCGGTCAACCTCAAGGGGCATTTCCCCGGCTTCAAGATCTGGTCGCGGGCGCAGGCCGACATTGACCGCGTCTGCGCCATCTGGCGCGATTGCCTCGGCAAGTCCGGCGGCCCGTTCCTGTTCGGTGAACGCCGCACCATGGCGGACGCGATGTATGCGCCGGTCGTGACCCGTTTCATGACCTATGACGTCAAGCTCGATCCTGTCCTTGCGGCATATGCCAGCACCATCATGGCGATGCCCGAGATGCAGGAATGGATCGAGGCCGCGAAGGCCGAGCCTGCCGACGTCGAGGAGCTCGAGGTCGAATATTAGGCAGCGTGCGCCGGGCCTGCCGGCGCCGACGGCCCAAGCTCCGGGCAGGCCTTGCTCAATGGACGTGCCGTCGGCGTCGGGTACCGGCTGCGCGCGGCGATCGGGCGCAGCACGCACCGAACGCAAATTCAGGCTTTGCTCCAAGTGCTTCCGCTGCGACGGCGGTGCGTGGCGGGACCGATCGCCGCAGCACAACCGGGCTGGCAAGGATTTCGCATAGCAACAATCGAGCTGTGACCGCGACGATGCGACGCTGCCGAAAATTTGGACGCTGAGCCGGCGCCGCGATCTCGCGAACACGAGAACCGTGGAGGCTTGAAATGAACCAGCACGCCGCCGTCAGCAAATTCTCCCACGTCAAACCCGGTGACACCGAGTTCAAGGGCGGAGGTCTGCGCGACTTCTTCCTGTATCGCGATCTCGGCATCGCCGATGCCACCGGCGGGCAGGTGATCTGCCATCTGGTCAAGGCCAATCCCGACCTGCCGCCGGAAGAGGGCACCGGCTGGCACAAGCATCTGTGCGATTTTCAGATCGTCATCATGACCAAGGGCTGGGCGCGCTTCATGTACGAGGACAAAGAGACGCTGGTCGAGGCCGGCGACGTGATCCATCAGCGGCCCGGCATCACCCACTATCTGTTCGATTACTCGAAGGACATGGAATACCTCGAGATCGTCAGCCCCGCCGATTTCAAGACCGTGGATGTGCCGCCTGCGACCGAGACCGTGCCGCCGATCACACCGTGGAAGTGATCGCCAAGGAGGATCGGAGAAGGAGGGATCGCAAATGTCGTCTGCGGAGGAATTAACCTATGTTGTCGGCCGCTGGCTGCGGCCGATTGTCATGCTTCTGTATGTGGTGCGCCGCTTCGGTTTGATGGCCACATCTAGCCGTGAACAACGGAGTACATTGCTCGATCAGTGATTCGGACGCGGTTCGTTCCACCCGCGTTCCAAATCTTAAAACGCCTCGCGTGCGCGTCGCGTTTTGAAACAGCGCGCGCCAATGCGCGCGTCAGGCCATGCCCGCCTGCTTCACGCGCGGCATGCGCCAGGCGATGACGTTGACCTCCAGCGCGCCGCCGGTCGTGTCGTTGCGCCACTGGCCGTCGATGAATCGGCAGGCGAACGGCAGTTGATACGTTCCGCTGTGATCCTCACAAAGCACTTCCACGCGTTGTTCCGGCGAAGGTTCGCCATTGCCGTCGAATTGCGCCAGCCGTTTTTCGCGCGTAGCCATACGATCTGTCTCCACTGCCCAAGGTCGAGCCAAAAGGGGTCGAACCAAACTAGTTCCGAAGGCCCCCGTCCCCACGAGTAGTCCCGGTAATGGGTCAAGCACACCGCTCGAATGCGGTTTCAGTGTGGTATGTCTGCCTGGCTTTCAGCGTCGCGAGCACAAAACTGTGAATGACGCATGTGATTGGGGATGTCGATGATCGCGCGTTTCGTTGTTGCCTTGCTCGTGCCGCTTGCACTCGGCTTCGTCGGAACCGCGCATGCGCAGGACGTTCCCGGCATCGAGATCTGCACCGTCGAGAAGACGATGGAGCGACGCACGAGCTGTCTGCAGAGCAACGTCGACTTCCTGCAGAAGACGATCAGCAAGCTCACGACGGATCATCAGCAGAGGCTCGACGCCGCCAACCGGCAGATCGCGAGCTTGCAGAGCGCAATTGCGGGCTTGCAGAAGCTCGTCACCGATTTGCAGGCGGCGCAGCTCAAGCTGACCGAGGATCTGAAGAAGAAGGCCGATGCGCCCGCGGCGAAGGATGCGACGCCGGCTGCGAAGGACGGGACGAAGTAGAGATCGTCATTGCGAGGAGCGAAGCGACGAAGCAATCCATCTATCCCCATGTGCGGATCGATGGATTGCTTCGCGGAGCCTGTCATCCGGCGGCGCTTCGCGCCGACCGGGTGGCTCGCAATGACGACGGAGAAAGCAGGGCTCTCTACGCCACCCGATATTTCTCGATCACGTCGCGATCCGGCTCGTAGCCGAGCCCCGGGCCCTGGGGCACGGCGACATGGCCACGGGCGTCGACCGCGATGCGGTCGCCCCACAGGCAGGCGGGGCGCTTCATGAAGAACATTTCGATCAGGCCTTCGTCGCGGATCGCCATCAGATGCAGGGTGGCGAGGAAGCCCGGCCCGAAATACGGCGAGTGCGGAATCACCTGGACGCCGAACTCGTCGGCGAGCACCGCCACGCGCAGGAATTCGGTGACGCCGCCGACCTTGATCACCGACGGCTGCGCGTGACTGACCGCGCCTGCGGTCATCATCTGGCGGAATTGATGCACGGTGCAGGCGTTCTCGCCGGCCGCGATATCGAGCCGGCCCTCTCTCCGCACCTCCGCGAGCGTTGCAAAATCCTCCGGCGGCCAGACCGGCTCCTCCAGGAACATCGGTGCGACCTGCTTGCAGTCGCGGGCGAACTGAATTGCGGCCGGTCCATCCAGCGGGCAGTTCATGTCGACCATCAGCGGCACGCCGGGGCCGATCGCCTCGCGCGCGGCGGCAACTGCTGGTACGGTGGTCTCGTGCAGCTTGATCGCAGCGTAGCCGAGCTTGATCGCCTTCTTGCATTCGGTGGCGATATGGCCGGGATTGCCGATCCGCATCAGGCTCGCATAGGCCGGGATCGCGCTGCGCTTGGCGCCGCCGATCAATTGATGCAGCGGCACGCCCTTCACCTTGCCGGCGAGATCCCACAGCGCGATGTCGAGTGCGGAGATCGCAAACATCGTGATGCCGTAGCGGCCGAACAGATGCAAATTGCGCTGGATCTGCTCCATTACGGCGGGGATCTGGGCGGCGTCGGGCACCTCGAGGCCGCGGGCCTGCGGCGCGATCATCTCGGCCACCGCCGTGCAACTCGTCTTCGGACAGACATAGGCGAAGGTATCGCCCCAGCCGGTCAGGCCGGCATCGGTCGACACCTCGACCAGCACCATGTCGAGCGCCGAGATCGCGGATGCGCCCTGGCGGAAGCTCGCCGGGCCTGCGTCATAAGGAATGCGGATGTGGTGGGCGCGGACGTCGGTGATTTTCATTGTTGTTGTCCTTCCGATCGCAGGATGGGCCGCGAGCGCTTGATTGCCGGATACTCTAGCCCAAGTGCGGCGAGCTTGCGTGCAGCTTCGCTTCGGCTCGCCTGGGTTCCGGCTGCTCCAAGTCTGCTTGTGACAAGTCTGCTTGTGACAAGTCTGCTTGTGACAAGTCTGCTTGTGACAAGTCTGCTTGTGACAAGTCTTGCTTGTAAGAATCTTGCGCGTGAATCGTGTCGAAGACGTGAATGCCCGGCGCAGGGCCGGGCATCATGAAGCCCAAAGAGGAAAGCCCTAGCTGCTCTTCTCGCCGCTCATGATGGGGCCGAACCGTTCCCAGCTCTCGCCCTTGAAACGCATCATCTGCAATTGCTCGATCGGCGCATAGTCGTCCGGCCCGGTCTTGATCTTCGTCCCCGGCAGATAGATGCCGATCTCGAAGCTGAGGCTGGCCGCCTGCTTCATCAGGTTCTCGCGGGTGAGGTTGTCGCCGCATTGCCGCAACACCTGCTCCAGCCCCTTGGCGACGCCGTAACCGAACACGGTCGAGGCGTCGTTCTGGTCGCCTTCGGGATACCACTTGGTCATGAACGCGCGCCACTCGTTCATGGCTGGATCGTTCTTCCACTCGTGATCCGCGGGATCCTTCAGATACTGGGTCGACAGGATGTCCTGGCTCGCCTCATAGCCGGCCGGCTTCATCACGCCGCCGATCGAGACCGAGACGTTGGTCAGGAACTGGACCGGATGCCAATCGAGCTCAGCGGCCTTCTTGATCGCCTGCGCCGCGAATTTCGGCGTCGCGATGTTGACGAAGATGTCGGGGTTGGCGCCCTTGATCTGCACGATCTGCGAATCCACCGTCGGCGACGTGGTCTCGTAGGAGGATTCGACGACGATCAGTTTCTTGGCCGCATCGCCGAGCCCGTCATGCAGTCCGATCAGGTAGTCCTTGCCGAAATCGTCGTTCTGGTAGAGCACGCCGATGGTCTTGCCGGGATATTTCTGCAGGATGTATTTGGCATAGATGCGCGCCTCGACCTGGTAGCTCGGCTGCCAGCCCATGGTCCAAGGAAAATTCTTCGGATCGTTCCACTTTGCGGCGCCGGTGGAGACGAACAGCTGCGGCACCTTCTTGGAGTTCATGTATTTCTGGATCGCGGTGTTGCCCGGCGTGCCCAGCGGATTGAAAATCAACAGCACCTCGTCGCTCTCGACCAGCTTGCGGGCCTGCTCGACCATCTTCGGCGGTGAGTAGCCGTCGTCGTAGGAGACGAAGTTGACCTTGCGGCCGTTGATGCCGCCCTCGCTGTTGAGCTTGTTGAAATAAGCCGCTTCGGTCTTGCCGATCGTGGCGTAGGCGGATGCCGGGCCGGAATAGGGCATGATGTTGCCGACCTTGATCTCGGTGTCGGTCGCGCCCGGATCGTATTTCTTCTGGGCGTTGGCGGCGCCGGCGAGGGCGATCGTCAAAAGCCCCGCAAGCGCCGCTGATATGACGCAGTTGGCATAGCTCAGGCGTTGGTGGTGCATCATTGTCCTCCCTGACATGCTGGCCGCGGCTCGTGCAGTCTTGATTTTCGGGCAGCTTGGTGAGCCGTCGGATCGATGCAGCTGCGAGTATGCACGATTGCAACATTGTTGCCAGCAACGGCTTGGGGCTAAAATTTCGCTGAGCGGAACCACGGTTTCGCCGCTGCGCAGCAAGGACTGTCAAATACCGTGCGCGGCACCCATGCATGATGCCGGAGCCTTGCAGGAAAGCCGTCGTCCATGAATCCAGCCCAGAAGGCGCTCTGGTACATCGAAAGCCACCTCCGCGCGTCGCTGACGCTCGACGATATCGCCGTCGTTGCCGGGGTCTCGCGCTTCCATCTGGTGCGGGCGTTCGCGGAGGCGACCGGCTTTTCGGTGATGCGCTACGTGCGGGCGCGCCGCCTCAGCGAGGCCGCGCGTGAGCTCGCGGCCGGTGCGCCCGATATTCTCAGCCTTGCGCTGGATGCCGATTACGGCTCCCACGAAGCATTCACCCGCGCGTTTCGCGACCATTTCGGCGTCACGCCGGAGACGGTGCGCGCGACGACGTGCCTGACGACGCTCAAGCTCCAGGAGCCGATCACCATGATCTCGACCGCTCTCGATCATCTCGATCCGCCGCGCATTGCGTCCGGCAAGGCGTTTCTCGTCGCCGGCGTCGGCGAGCGCTACAACCACGCCAATGACAGCACGGCCGGCATTCCGAACCAGTGGCACGGCTTCCACCAGCAATGCGTCCATATTCCGCGTCAGGTCGGCAATGGCGCCTATGGCGTCTGCTGCAACGGCGACGACGCCGGCAATTTCGACTACATCGCAGGCGTCGAGGTCGCCGATTTCTCCGACCTGCCGCGCGAGTTCGCGCGGGTCCGGATTCCGGCGCAGAAATACGTGGTGTTCACCCATGCCGACCACATCTCGACCATCCGCCGCACCGTCAACACGATCTGGAACAGGTGGCTGCCGCAATCCGGCATGAAGGTCGCGGACGCGCCGAACTTCGAACGCTACGACGAGAAGTTCGACGCGTCGACCGGCGTCGGCGGGCTGGAGATCTGGGTGCCCGTGAAGGAGTAGGGCGGCCGCGATCGCGGGAAGGCTTGCTGGAGGCTCTTCAGATGAACATCGATGGTTATGCGAAGCCGATTGCCATGAGCGATCCGGGGCGTCACGCCGCTTTATTTGCGGACCTGCCGCGCGGTCCCGGTGCACTTGCGGCGACTGTGCAGGGCCTGCTGATCCATCAGCACATCGCCCCGGCCTATGGGGTCATGCTCAGCGGCGACCGGCAGGCTCAATCGCAGGTTCGCGCCGTCGAGGGGATGTTGGATGAAATCGTATTGCGCGACGAGCGGCCGCTTTCCGTGGCGCGGGCGGTCAACGCGCGGCAGGTCGGTGTCTGCAGGCACTTCACGCTTCTCCACGTGGCGATGTTGCGCTCGCAGGGCATTCCGGCACGTGCCCGCTGCGGGTTCGGCGCCTATTTCGAAGCTGGAAAATATCTCGATCATTGGGTGACGGAATACTGGAACGAAGCAGACAAACATTGGGTATTGTTCGATTCCCAGATCGACAGTCGCCAGCGTGAACTCTTCGGGATCGGGTTCGACGCGGCGGACGTCCCGCGAGATCAGTTCATGGTCGCAGGCGATGCCTGGTCGCTCTGCCGCAATGGCAGCCGTGATCCGAGCGCCTTCGGCATCCTCGATATGCACGGGCTTTGGTTCATTGCAGGCAATCTCGTCCGCGATATCGCCGCCCTGAATAATCGTGAGATGCTGCCGTGGGACGTTTGGGGCGCCATGCGCCTGCAAGACAGCGAACTGGATCTCGCCTTTTTCGATCGGCTGGCAATCGTCAGCCGCGAGCCCGATGCTCACGTCGATGAACTCGGTTCGCTCTATCGTGATGAGCGGGTGGGTGTTCCAGGAGCGGTGTTCAACGCCCTGCTCGACTGCGTGCAGGAGCTTTAGGGTGCATGCTCATCGTGATCGATGTTGTGCGGTGAACCGCACCTTCATCCCAAATCGTCGAAGTCTTCCGGCGCAAGCTTGAGGGCGGCCGCGTGCACATTATCCTCCAGGTGGTCGATGGATCGAGTGCCGGGGATTGGCAGCATGACGGGTGACTTGGCGAGGAGCCACGCAAGGGATAGGGCTGCATGTGTGAGACCGCGACGCGAGGCAACTTCCTTTATCTTGAGTGCCTTGAGACCGCGTTTGCCACCCAGGGGATACCAGGGCAGAAAAGCAATTCCTAGACGCTCGCACGCGGCGAGTACGTCTTCGCTGGTTCGGTTTCGCAGATTGTACGGGTTCTGGACCGACACGATTGGCGTGATGGAGCGCGCCACTTCGAGCTGCGCAACAGTGACGTTCGAAATGCCTATATGGCGTATTTTGCCCAGGCGCCTCAAGTCAGCCAGTGCTTCAACCGACTCACTGAATGGCACATTGGGGTCAGGCGCATGGAATTGATACAGATCGATGCGCTCCAGCCGCAGGCGTTGTAAGCTGCCTTCAATCGCGCGCCGCAAATGGTCGGGACGACCGTCTTCGACCCACGATCGGCGGCCTGGTCGCACCAAGCCACCCTTCGTGGCTATGACCAAACCCGGCGGGTAGGGATACAGCGCCTGCGAAATCAACAGCTCGTTTGCTTCAGGGCCGTAACTATCCGCGGTGTCGATAAAATTCACGCCAAGCTCGACCGCTCGATGCAGAACCCGATAGGCATGCTCTCGATTCCTCGGTCTTCCCCAAGCTAAATCGCCGCATAGCCGCATTGCGCCGAAGCCCAATCGGTTAACCGTCAAGTCGCCAAGGCGAATTGTTCCGGCAAGCGCTGCGCCTTTGTAGTGAGACTGTTCCACCGACAACCCCATCGTATCGAAACTGCAACGGACACGCTCTGCATTCTCAGGACAGGTCCACTTCCGGTCCCCTTCGGAAGTGCCAGTCTCGGTGCGTAAACTCTTGCGAGCGACTTTGATCGTCAAGCGAGAGACAAGCATAACCGGTGAGCTTCGGACGGCATTTACGGCCGCGAAAGCTGCATCTACACTGGCTGAAATTGCAAAATTGCCTGCGCGCGCTCCTATGGAACGGACGCGCGCGCTGGCGTTACATCCGAGTTGCCCGGCGCAACGCAACGAACTCAGTGTCGTCCCTGCGAAAGCAGGGGACCCATAACCACCAATGACTATTGCTGCGCGAATCCGGAGCGACGAGTGACGTTCACCACACTCGCTGCGGAGTATGGGTCCCTGCTTTCGCAGGGACGACACCGTTGATGTGGCGAGCTTAGTGCGAGCGCGCGAGGCAGAACGCGACGACCTGTTCCAGCGCCGTCTTCATTGGTGACGACGGGAACAGCGCCAGCGCGTCGACGGCCATTGCGCCGTAGTGCTGGGCGCGGCTGATGGTGTCTTCCAGCGCGCGGTGCTTGGTCATCAGCCCGATCGCGTGATCGAGATCGGCCGATCCGATCTCGCCGCGCTCCAGTGCGCGGATCCAGAACTGGCGCTCGGTGTCGTTGCCGCGGCGGAAGGCGAGCACCACGGGAAGCGTGATCTTGCCCTCGCGGAAATCGTCGCCGACATTCTTGCCGAGCTTGGCGGACTTGCCGCCATAGTCGAGCACGTCGTCGACGAGCTGGAAGGCGATGCCGAGATTCATGCCGACCGAGCGGCAGGCGGTCTGCTCGGCCTTGGGCCGGTTGGCGATCACGGGGCCGACCTCGCAGGCGGCGGCGAACAGCTCGGCGGTCTTGCCGCGGATCACGGCGAGATATTCGTCCTCGGTGGTCGCGGTGTTCTTGGCGGCGGCAAGCTGCATCACCTCGCCCTCGGCGATGGTGGCCGCGGCGGCCGAGAGAATATCGAGCGCGCGCAGCGAGCCGACCTCGACCATCATGCGGAAGGCCTGGCCGAGCAGGAAGTCGCCGACCAGCACGCTGGCCTCGTTGCCCCACAGCATCCGCGCGGACAATTTGCCGCGGCGCAATTCGCTCTCGTCGACCACGTCGTCATGCAGCAGGGTCGCGGTGTGCATGAATTCGACCGCGGCGGCGAGCTTGATATGGCCGTCGCCTGTGTAGTCGGCGAGCTGGGCCATCGCGAGCGTCAGCATCGGGCGCAGCCGCTTGCCGCCGGAGGAGATCAAATGGTTGGCGACCTCGGGGATCATGGTGACCTCGGAGCCGGTCCGCGAAAGGATGGTCGCGTTGACGCGCTCCATGTCGGCGGCGACAAGTCCCACCAGCCCGTCGATCGAAGCATTGGACGGGCTTTCGAAGGGTACAATAACCGCCACGCTGGTCTCCAATTTTGCCGAATTCGCACTATGCTCAGCTATAACAATAGAAACTGCGCGGTGCAGCGGCAAGGCCTCGAAGTTGTTGACATGTGATGCATTGGCCGCACAGCCGGGGCGACAGGAGAGTGGATTTTGCGGGAATTGGTACGGACCAACGACATGGTGCTGGTCTCGGCCGTCGGCGCGCTGCTCGACAGCGCTAACATCCATCATTTGGTGCTGGACCAGAACATGAGCATCATCGAGGGCTCGCTCGGCGTGCTGCCGCGGCGGATCCTGGTGCATGAGGACGACAACCATGAGGCCCGCCAGCTCCTGACCGATGCCGGCCTCGGCCACGAATTGCGGGCAGATGACTAATCTCGCTGCAGAGATCACCGAGGACGGATTCCTCGGTGGGCAATTGCAGCTGCGGCAGCCCCGCAGCGGCCACCGCGCCGGGCACGACGCGATCCTGCTGGCCGCGGCGACGCCGGCTCGATCAGGTGAGCGCGTCGTCGATCTCGGCTCCGGCGTCGGCGCGGCCGGGCTTTCTGTGGCGCGGCGGGTGTGGGGGATCGACCTCGTCTTGGTCGAGATCGACCCTGGATTGGCCGAGCTCGCCCGGAATAATGCCGCTGCCAATGCGATCAAGGCCGAGGTGGTCATCCTCGATGTCGAAGCGGACGCGACGGCCTTTGCCGCGGTCGGCCTCACGCCTGATAGTGCCGACGTCGTGCTGATGAACCCGCCGTTCAACGATTCCACCCGGCACCGCGCCTCGCCGGACGGCGTGCGGGAGCGTGCCCATGTCGCGACGGCGACCACGCTTGCCGCCTGGGTTCATGCGGCGCGGCGGATTCTCAAGTCGAACGGGCAGCTTGCGATGATCTGGCGGGCCGACGGGATTGCCGACGTGCTGGCCGCGCTGGAGCGCGGCTTTGGCAGTCTCGAAATCCTGCCGGTTCACGGCGAGGCGGCGTCGCCGGCGATCCGAATCCTGGTGCGGGCCACCAAGGGCGGCAGGGCGCCGACGCGGCTGCATGCCGCGCTGCTGCTCAATGAAGAGTCAGGTGTGCCCAATAAATGGGTGCAGGAGATCTTGGCTGGGAAAGGGGAATTGCCGCTGGCGCGGCGCTGACGGGCAGGGATTCTGCCCGCGTCGTACTGGCACTAAATCACTGCGGGGCCGTTTCCGACTGGCGTTCAGGCCTGGATGTGAAGTGGATCGCGGTCAGAAGTGTACCGATCAGCAAAATCAGCAGGTAGATCTTCATGGCTCCCTCTCCGCCCGCGCGTTGCAACCCCAATGACAAAATGCAAAACGCGTTCCACGAAATCCAATGACACTGGCGTGATAAAAAGTGGTTAATTCGAGGTAACGGCATGAGTGAACAAACAAGTGATCGCCAGGGACATTCTGGAGGACGTTCGGGATGGCTCGAGCGCGTTCAGGGAGTGCTTCCGGCGCGGTACAGGCGCGGCGCGGCCGTCGTGCCGGTGGTGCGGCTGTCAGGCGTGATCGGTGCGGTGACGCCGCTGCGGCCCGGCATGACGCTCTCGGGCGTCGCCAAGATGCTGGAGCGCGCCTTTGGCACGCGGAATGCCAAGGCGGTGGCGCTGGTGATCAATTCGCCGGGCGGCTCGCCGGTGCAGTCGCGCCAGATCTATTTGCGTATCCGGCAACTGTCGGCCGAGAAGAAGCTGCCGGTGCTGGTGTTCGTCGAGGACGTCGCGGCTTCCGGCGGCTACATGATCGCCTGCGCGGGCGACGAGATCTACTGCGACCCGTCCTCGATCCTGGGGTCGATCGGCGTGGTCGGCGGCAGCTTCGGTCTCGAGGGGCTGATCAAGAAGATCGGGGTCGAGCGACGGCTTTATACGGCGGGCAGCCACAAGGCGATGCTCGATCCGTTCCTCCCCGAAAACCCCGACGACGTCGCCCGGCTGAAGTCGATCCAGCGCGAGATCCATGCGATCTTCATTGCGCTGGTGAAGCAGAGCCGCGGCAGCCGCCTGAAGGGGCCTGACGACGAATTGTTCACCGGCGAATACTGGGCGGGCGAGACCGCGATCGGTCTCGGGCTCGCCGATGCCATCGGCGACCTCCGCTCGACCTTGCGGGCCCGCTATGGCGAGAAGGTGCTGACCCCGGTGATCGCGCCTGCCAGCGGCATGCTGTCCGGCCTGCTCGGCCGGCGGGCGCCGGGGGCGGGATCCATGGCGGCGCTGGATGGAATCGGCGGGCTCCCGGACCATCTGATCTCGGCGGTGGAAACGCGGGCGATTTGGGCCAGATTCGGGCTCTGAACACGCGGATTTGAGCGCGCCATTTTGCCCCAAAAGGGCGATTGCGGCGCAGGCCGCCTTGCGCGAGAATGGCTGTCATTGGGGGCCTGACCGACGTGAACGACAAGGATCGACCGATGCCGCCGCTGATTGCATTCGCAGGCGTCCTGGGTGGCCTGGCCGTGGTCCGCTGGGCTTACAAGACGGCCGTCCGGATCAACCAGGAACTGGAAGAGGCGCGATTGTCCCGCGTGGCTGAGGCCTCGCGTGCGAGCGAAATCAAGACCCTGCGCCGCGACCCCGTGACCGGCGCCTATCGCCCGGGCTAGCGCTATGATCTCCCTCGCCCCGCTCTTGCGGGGTCGAGACGAGCGAAGCTCGCTCTTAGAGGGCTGGGGTGAGGGGCTGCTTCCGCAAACTCGAAAGATGAGAGTTCGCGGAGAGTCCCCCTCACCCGAAATCCGCGCGGAGCGCGGATTTCGACCTCTCCCCGCAAGCGGGGCGAGGTGACAGAGAAACATCCCCCATCGCCTTGATTCCATTGGCCGCCGCCGATACGGTCCCGCGCGTTTTCACACCCCCTCGCGAGATCGATTCCAACGATGGACGCCCTGCCTGACCACATGCGCCCGGAACGTTCGTTCCAGGGCTTCATCCTGGCTCTCCAACGGTTCTGGGCCGAGCAGGGTTGCGTCATCCTGCAGCCCTACGACATGGAAATGGGCGCCGGCACCTTCCATCCCGCGACCACGCTGCGCGCGCTGGGCCCGAAGCCCTGGAACGCGGCCTATGTGCAGCCCTCGCGGCGGCCCAAGGACGGCCGCTATGGCGAAAATCCCAACCGGATGCAGCACTACTACCAGTTCCAGGTGATCATGAAGCCGTCGCCGCCGAACCTTCAGGAGCTGTACCTGAAGTCGCTGGCCGCGATCGGCATCGACGCCGCCGTCCACGACATCCGCTTCGTCGAGGACGACTGGGAGAGCCCGACACTCGGCGCCTGGGGCCTGGGGTGGGAATGCTGGTGCGACGGCATGGAAGTCAGCCAGTTCACCTACTTCCAGCAGGTCGCCGGCGTCGAATGCGCGCCGGTCGCGGGCGAGCTCACCTACGGGCTCGAGCGGCTGGCGATGTATGTGCAGGGCGTCGACCGGGTCTACGACCTCAACTTCAACGGCCGCGAGGGTGCCGAGAAGGTCACCTATGGCGACGTCTTCCTGCAGGCCGAGCAGGAATACTCGCGGCACAATTTCGAAGTCGCCGACACCGCGATGCTGTTCGAGCAGTTCAGGATGGCCGAGGACGCCTGCCGCAAATATCTCGCCGCCGGCTGGCGTGAGGGGAGCAATCAAAAGGAACATCTGATGGCCTTGCCGGCCTACGACCAGTGCATCAAGGCGAGCCACGTGTTCAACCTGCTCGACGCCCGCGGCGTCATCTCGGTGACGGAGCGGCAGAGCTATATCGGGCGGGTGCGCGATCTGGCCAAGGCCTGCGGCGAGGCATGGATCCACACTGAAACGGGCAGGGCCGTCTGATGCCCGAACTCCTCCTCGAACTGTTCTCCGAAGAAATCCCCGCGCGCATGCAGGCCAAGGCGGCGGACGATCTGCGCCGCATGGTGACCGACAGACTGGTTGCCGAGGGCCTCGTCTATGAAGGCGCCAAGGCGTTCGCGACCCCGCGCCGCCTTGCGCTCACCGTGCACGGCATTCCCGCGCGCCAGCCCGACCTGAAGACCGAACGTCGCGGCCCGAAGATCGGTGCCCCCGATGCGGCGGTGCAGGGCTTTCTGAAAGCGACCGGTCTCAACTCGCTGGATGAAGCGAAGATCCAGAAAGATCCGAAGGGCGATTTCTACATCGCGCTGATCGAGAAGCCCGGCCGCGCCGCGATCGACGTCATCGCCGAAATCCTGCCGGTCATCGTCCGCACCTTCCCGTGGCCGAAGTCCATGCGTTGGGGCGCGCGTTCGGCCAAATCAGGTGCGCTCACCTGGGTGCGGCCGCTGCATTCGATCATTGCTACCTTCGGTCTCGATACCGAGGAGCCCGATGTCGTCAAATTTGCCGTCGATGGCATCGAAGCCGGGCAGACCACCTACGGCCATCGCTTCATGGCGCCGGGTGCGATTTCGGTGCGCCGCTTCGAGGATTACGAGGCCAAGCTGAAGGCCGCGAAAGTGATCCTCGATCCGCAGGCGCGCAAGGACATCATCCTCGAGGACGCCAAGGAGATGGCGTTCGCGCAGGGCCTCGAGCTGGTCGAGGACCAGGTGCTGGTCGATGAGGTCTCCGGCCTCGTCGAATGGCCGGTCGTGATGATGGGATCGTTCGAGAAGGAATTCCTGGTCATCCCGGATGAGGTGATCCGCGCCACCATCCGCAACAACCAGAAGTGCTTCGTGGTCAGGGATCCCAAGACGGGCAAGCTGACCAACAAGTTCGTGCTGACCGCCAACATCGAGGCCCCCGACGGCGGCAAGACCATCGTCGCCGGCAATGAGCGCGTGATCCGCCCGCGGCTGAGTGATGCGAAGTTCTTCTACGAGACCGATCTCAAGACCAGGCTGGAAGACCGGCTGCCGAAGTTCGAGCAGATCGTGTTCCACGAGAAGCTCGGCACCCAGGCGGAGCGCATCAAGCGCATCGAGCGGCTCGCCGCCGAGATCGCGCCGCTGGTCGGCGCCGATGTCGAGAAGACCAAGCGCGCTGCGCGCCTCGCAAAGGCGGATCTGCTGACCGAAGTCGTCGGCGAATTCCCCGAGCTGCAGGGCCTGATGGGCAAGTATTACGCGCTGGCGCAGGGCGAGGATGCCTCCGTCGCCGCCGCGAGCGAGGAGCACTGGAAGCCGCAAGGGCCGACCGACCGTGTGCCGACCGATCCGGTCAGCATCGCAGTGGCGCTGGCGGATAAGCTCGACACGCTAGTGGGCTTTTGGGTCATCGACGAGAAGCCGACCGGGTCGAAGGACCCTTATGCGCTGCGCCGTGCCGCATTGGGCGTGATCAGGATTCTGCTGGAGCACAATATCCGTGCTCCGTTGACGTCGGATCTGGAAGCGTCGCTTGCGCTGCACTTCATGCGGGGCGATGGGCGGCCAGTCGCGGACATTCTGAAAGAGGTAGAGGGAAGGGTCGTTGCCATCGTCAACGATCTGCTCGCGTTCTTCGCCGACCGCCTGAAGGTCCAGCTGCGCGAGCAGGGTGCGCGGCACGATCTCGTCGACGCGGTGTTCTCGCTCGGCGGCCAGGACGATCTGCTGCTTGTCGTCCGCCGCGTCGAGGCGCTTGGAAAGTTCCTCGACAGCGACGACGGCAAGAACCTGCTTGCGGGCACCAAGCGCGCCAGCAACATCCTCAGCATCGAGGAGAAGAAGGACAAGCGGACCTTCGATGGCGCGCCTGATGCCGCGCTCTACAAGCTCGACGAAGAGAAGGCGCTGGCTGCGGCGATCGATCAGGTGAAGGCGGAGGCCTCCGCCGCCGTCGCCAAGGAAGATTTCGCCGCCGCGATGAGTGCCATGGCGAAGCTGCGTCCGGCGGTCGATGCGTTCTTCGACAAGGTCAAGGTCAACGACGATGACCCGAAGGTGCGCGAAAACCGCCTGAAACTGCTCAACGAGATCCGGGCCGCGACGCGTGCGGTGGCGGATTTCTCCCGCATCGAAGGCTGATCGATGGACCGCGCAACGCTCGCCGCTTACGACAAGGAGGCGGCGGCGTTTGCGCAGGACTGGCACGAGCAGCCGGCGCCTCGCGATCTGCAAGAGATCGTCGGGCAATTCTTCATCAAGGGTGGTGTGACCGCCGATATCGGCTGCGGCAGCGGCCGCGAGGTCGCCTGGCTGAACGCCAACGGTTTTCCGGCCGAAGGCTTTGACGCCTCCGAGGGTCTGCTCGCGGAGGCTCGCTCTCGCTACCCGAAGCTGCGCTTTGCGCGCGCCGAGCTGCCTGATCTCCGCGGCATCGCCTCCGGCAGCTTCGACAACGTGCTGTGCGAGACCGTGATCATGCATCTCGATCCCGCGCTGATCGCGTTGTCGGTCCGCCGCATGTTCGAACTCGCGAAGCCGGGCGGCGTGCTCTATCTGAGCTGGCGCGTCACCGCAGGCGACGATGCGCGCGATTCGCACGGCCGGCTCTATGCCGCGTTCGATACGGCAGTGGTGCGGGCCGAACTGGCGGGCGCCGAATTGCTGCTCGACGCGGAGGTCGTCAGCGCCTCGTCCGGCAAGGTCATCCACCGCATCGTGGTCCGGCAGCGCGGCTGATTACACGTTCGGAAATATTTAGACACAATTTGCAATTTGTTAACCATGCCCTGCGAAGGTCGCGCCGGATCAACGATTTCTTAAGAAATCGCCCCTCGCGCCAATGCAGGGACCTCCCCGATGACCTCGATCGGCACCACGCCCAATCCCTATGCCCAATATGGTTCGGCCTATGCGCGGGCCGCGGCGACGCCCTCACTGGCGGCGACCTTGTCGGGCGACGGCACGGCAGGCGATCTTTCGGCGTCCTCGACGCCAAACACGGCCACCAACCTGACGCTGTCGGACGCCGCCCGCGCACAACTCGCCAAGGCGCCGCTGCCGGATTTCGCGACCGTCACCAGTGACGCGCGCACAACGCTCGACCGGCTCTACACAGCCGCGGGGGTGAAGAAGCCGATCGTCGACGGCAAGACCACGATCGATCTCTCGACCCTGGACCGCCGCTCGCTGTTTGCGATCTCGACCAATAATGGCGGCAAGTTCACGCTGGACGAGCAGGCGGTTGCAGCCACCGAATTGAAGCAGCGCTTCGACAAGGCCTTGGCGCCGTCGCTTGCGACCACGCGCCTGACCGGCGACTACAGCGTCAGCTACAAGGCGGCGCTCGACTTTCTCGATGGCGCCAGCGACGAGGAGAAGGCCACCGCGACCTGGGCGAGCCAGCGCGCCGCTGTGCTGAAGGGAGTTCAGGCGACGCAGCAGGATCCGAACAAGGCACCGACGGGAATTGCGGGCGACCCGATTGCAGCGGCGCTGGCGGGAACCACGACTCCCACGACTGGGAACACGCGCGACTTCTCTAGCGTGGCGAGCGACGTGCGCGCTTTCCTCGATCGGCAGAAGAGCGACGCGGCGAAGAGCGGCAAGGAACTGGTCTACGACTCCCGCCGCAAGACCGGACAGCTCGCCGACCTGTCCACGCTCGACAACCGCTCGCTGTCGGCGATCTCGCTCAACCAGGACAAGAAGTTTTCAGGCGAGGAGATCTTCGCGGCCAAGCAGGCGCTCAACACGCGGACGCGCCTTGCCGTGCTCGATGCGCTGAAGCAGAGCCAGTCCGCCGGCGATCCGCGCCAGTTCAGTCTCGGCATCCTCAAGCAATATTCCTCGATGAGTGCGGAGGAGCGCCAGGCGGCCAACTGGACGCAGGATTTCCAGGACGCCGCGATCAAGAGCTACAAGTCGACCTCGACGCTGCTCTCGATCCTGAAATCCTAAGTCCGAGAGACATTCGGATTGATCGACAGAAAAGCCCCGCCCGGTGGGGAAGCCGGGCGGGGCTTTCTGGTCCGGTCGATCTGCGCGCACATCCGCTTGCACGGCGCCCGGACTGCTCGTTCAAGCTATCGCGCCGAATTTAGTCGACCACCTGAACGATCCGTCGCGAACGCGGCTCGACCAGAACGGTTTCGCCATTCACGACGGTGTAGCGATAGGGCGTCGCGCCGAACCGTTGCGGCACGTCGTATGTGGTCACGCCGGCGTCCGGCAGCACGGTGCCGACGATGACGCGATCGGGAACGGTGTAGTTCGGCACGCGCTCGCGCACGATGTATTCGCGGAATGCCGGACGCTGCTCGACCGCAATGCCCTCGTCATCCTCGACTGCAACCGGCGGGCCACCGCGGACAACGCCAACGGTCTGGGCCTGTGCGGCAACAGCCGGCACCGTGATCGCAGCAGCAACCGCCGCAACGGCAAGTATTCTGTTTCGCATGGCTCGCTCCATTCTTTTATGGCGCGCGCCGGCCTTCGCCGATGCGCACGGCGAGCCAATGCATCGGCTGCGGCGATGTTCCGAAAAACCACCGCCACATACGCGGCAATTTGGAGCAATTTTCGTGAGTTGCGGGAACTCTCAGGCCGTGCAGACGTCTTGATGTGGGAACCCCCTCAGCGGATAAACTGCCGCTCGATTCGCTCCTCCAAAAACTGCCGGAGAAAACTTCAATGACCATCACCGCTGGGCATCTGCCTGCCATCGTGGCGCTGGCTGCAGGCGTCCTGATCCTGATCATGCCGCGGCTCCTCAACTACATCGTCGCGATCTACCTGATCTTCGTAGGGCTCGTGGGAATGGGCCTGCTGCGCTGGCTGCACCTGTAGCGGGAAAGCGGGGTTTCGCGGCTTGCGCGGAACCCCCCAAAATGGTGTAAGGCGCGCATCTTCGACCCCTCCTTCCGGATTGTTGTCTGACATGGCCAAAGCCGTCGCGAAGTCCAAGAAATCTGCTGCGAAAACTGCTGGCAAAACAGCAGCGAAATCAAAGCCCTCCGCCGCCGCCCGCAAGGCTGCTCCGGCGCGCAAGGCGCTGAAGAAGAGCGCCCCGAAGGCGGCGCCGAAAGCCGTCGCCAAACCGGCTACAAAGCCCGCCAGCAAGGCGCCGGTGAAGGCCGTTGCGAAGAAGGCGGCCCCGGTCGTGATCAAGGCCGGCAAGTGGGTCTATACGTTCGGCGACGGCAAGGCCGAGGGCCAGGCGACCCTGCGCGATCTGCTCGGCGGCAAGGGCGCCAACCTCGCGGAAATGGCCAATCTCGGCCTGCCGGTGCCTCCCGGTTTCACGATCCCGACCTCGGTCTGCACCTACTTCTACGAGCACGACAAGACGTATCCGAAGGAACTGAAAGCCCAGGTTGAGAAGGCGCTCGACTATGTCGGCAAGCTGACCGGCAAGACCTTCGGCGACGCCAAGAACCCGCTGCTGGTCTCGGTTCGCTCCGGCGCGCGCGCCTCGATGCCTGGCATGATGGACACCGTGCTCAATCTCGGCCTCAACGACCGCACGGTCGAAGCGCTCGCCGAACTCTCCGGCGACCGCCGCTTCGCCTATGACAGCTATCGCCGCTTCATCACGATGTATTCCGACGTGGTGCTCGGCTTCGAGCATCATCACTTCGAGGACATCCTCGACACCTTCAAGGACGGCCAGGGCTACTCGCTCGACACCGATCTCACCGGCGACGACTGGGTCGAGCTGGTCGGCAAGTACAAGGAAGCGGTCGCCAAGGAGACCGGTCACGACTTCCCGCAGGATCCGCATGACCAGCTGTGGGGCGCGATCGGCGCGGTGTTCTCATCCTGGATGAATACGCGCGCGGTGACCTATCGCAAGCTGCACGACATTCCGGAATCCTGGGGCACCGCCGTCAACGTGCAGGCGATGGTGTTCGGCAATATGGGCGAGACCTCGGCGACCGGCGTTGCCTTCACCCGCAACCCCTCGACCGGCGAGAGCAAGCTGTACGGCGAGTTCCTGATCAACGCGCAGGGCGAGGACGTCGTCGCCGGCATCCGCACGCCGCAGGACATCACCGAAGACGCCCGCCAGGAATCCGGCTCCGACAAGCTGTCGATGGAAGCCGCGATGCCGGCCGCGTTCAAGGAGCTGACGCGGATCTACACGCTGCTCGAGAAGCACTACCGCGACATGCAGGACATGGAGTTCACGGTCGAGCAGGGCAAGCTGTGGATGCTGCAGACCCGCGGCGGCAAGCGTACCGCGAAGGCGGCGCTGCGCATCGCGGTCGAGCTCGCCAATGAAGGCCTTATCTCGCGCAAGGACGCGGTGACGCGGATCGATCCGGCTTCGCTGGATCAGCTGCTGCACCCGACCATCGATCCCGCCGCCAAGCGCGACGTGATCGCGACCGGCCTGCCGGCGTCGCCCGGTGCCGCCTCCGGCGAGATCGTGTTCTCGTCGGACGAAGCAGCCAAGCTGCAGGCCGACGGCCGCAAGGTGATCCTGGTCCGCATCGAGACCAGCCCGGAAGACATCCACGGCATGCACGCCGCCCAGGGCATCCTGACCACCCGCGGCGGCATGACCTCGCACGCGGCGGTGGTCGCGCGCGGCATGGGCAAGCCCTGCGTCTCCGGCTGCGGCACCATTCGTGTCGACTACGGCCGCGGCACCATGAGCATCGGCTCGCGCACCTTCAAGACCGGCGACGTCATCACCATCGACGGTTCGGTCGGCCAGGTGCTGGGTGGCCGCATGCCGATGATCGAGCCGGAGCTGTCCGGCGAGTTCGGCACGCTGATGGGCTGGGCCGACGAGGTCCGCAAGCTCGGTGTCCGCGTCAACGGCGATACGCCCGATGACGCGCGCACTGCGGTGAAGTTCGGTGCCGAAGGCATCGGCCTCTGCCGCACCGAGCACATGTTCTTCGAGGAGACCCGCATCCGCACCGTGCGCGAGATGATCCTCTCCGAGGACGAGCAGTCGCGCCGTGCCGCGCTGTCGAAGCTGTTGCCGATGCAGCGCGCCGACTTCGTCGAGCTGTTCGAGATCATGAAGGGCCTGCCCGTCACGATCCGCCTGCTCGATCCGCCGCTGCACGAGTTCCTGCCGCACACCCAGGCCGAGATCGAGGAAGTGGCGCGCGCCATGAACACCGATCCGCGCAAGCTCGCCGACCGCGCCCGCGAACTGTCCGAGTTCAATCCGATGCTCGGCTTCCGCGGCTGTCGTCTCGCGATCGCCTATCCCGAGATCGCCGAGATGCAGGCGCGCGCGATCTTCGAGGCCGCCGTCGAAGCCGGCAAGCGCACCGGCAAGCCGGTCGGGCTCGAGGTGATGGTGCCGCTGATCGCGACCAAGGCCGAGTTCGATCTGGTCAAGGCGCGGATCGATGCGACCGCCAATGCGGTGATGAAGGAAACCGGCGCCAAGCTGACCTACCAGGTCGGCACCATGATCGAGCTGCCGCGCGCCTGCCTGATGGCCGGCGAGGTGGCGGAGACCGCGGAGTTCTTCTCGTTCGGCACAAACGACCTGACGCAGACCACCTACGGCATCAGCCGCGACGACGCTGCGAGCTTCCTCGGCACCTATGTCGCCAAGGGCATCCTCGAGATCGATCCGTTCATCTCGGTCGATCGCGACGGCGTCGGTGAGCTCGTGAGGATCGGCGTCACCCGCGGCCGCAAGACGCGGCCGAGCCTCAAGGTCGGCATCTGCGGCGAGCACGGCGGTGATCCCGCATCGGTCGCATTCTGCCACGAGGTCGGGCTCGACTACGTCTCGTGCTCGCCCTACCGCGTGCCGATCGCGCGGCTCGCCGCCGCGCAGGCCGCGCTCGGCAAGGAGATCGCCAGCCAGGCGTAAGCGATCACGCAGTTCAGAGAGTGCAATGGCCGGGACCAAGTCCCGGCCATTTTGTTTTGTTGAGGCAGTCAGCAAACAGAGTCATTGCGAGCGAAGCGAAGCGATCCATCTCACCGCGTGTGTGGAGCGATGGATTGCTTCCGCCTTTGCCAAGGCTTCGGCGGACAAGTCGTCAATACCGCTCCTCGCAATGACGGCCGAGGGCCGCGCGCAACACTTTATTCACCATCCTTGTTGACGTGTCGTTTACGACTTTCATGCGCCGCGCATTTACCAGCGCGAGTGATACGACACGCGGTACGCACGCGATCGCTTGAGTGTAGCGCGCGTGCAACGCTGATTAACTCCGCGGCAACCTAAACAAGTTAGCAACGGGAAAGGTCGAATTGCGCGGATGTACCGCGTTCGATTGCACTCAGTAAGCGTTGCGTGAGCGTACGATGTTTGTGTCGCGTAACCAGCCGAGGGGCGCACGTCTCGCGCTCTTCGGTCTCGGTCTTTGCATCTTCGCCTTGATGCCGACCGAGCTCGGATATCAGGATATTGCCTCGCTCCTGGCCCGGCAGCCCGGCGTCGCCGAGCGCTGGCAGAAGCGTGTCTTCGCCTCGGCGGTCGGCTCGATCCAGGTTGCGACCTACAGCTTCGGCCGTCCGATCGGAACCTCCGCGCCGCAAGATCCGCAAATCCTGCTCGCACGGCTCGACAGTTCGAACACCGACATCACCGGCGCCGTGACGCGCAATCCGATTGCCGCGCCACCGCCGCGCTATGCGGCATCGGATTTCCCCAAGGTCGATCGCACCCTGAAGGGCGATCGTCTCGTCGTCAGGTGGCCGGACCAGGTTGATCCCGCAGAGCCCGCAAACACGGCTCCGGCGATCAAGGATCCCGCGACATCGAATTCGTCGGTCAAGGGTATGAAGACCGCGACTGCGCCCGCGGACAACGCGCCGCTCGATCCCGAATTGCAGGAAGCGCTGCGCGCGCCGCCCTTGCCGCAATATGCGAAGCCGACGCCGCAGCAATACGACGTGTCGATGTCGCTCGAGACCAACCCGCTCGACGATCTGAAGCCCGCGCCCGTGAAGCCTGCTGCTTCCGCGCCGGCGGAAGCCGCACGCGAGCGTGACCCGTTTGCGTTCAAGACGGCGAGCCTGTTCTTCGGCTCGTCGCTCGGCGCGCCCGAGAATCTCGAGCGCTGGCAGCCCGGCGAGGCGCCGGTCGTCGTGACGCCGGCCGCTCAGCCCGATCCCGACATGAAGGTGATGGCGTCATTGCCGGTCGATGCCGACGGCCCGGTCAAGGCCGGCGAGATGGGCGAGAGCATCGCGCCGAAGGGCGAGGTCAACGCCGACGACCAGCACACCAAGACGCCGGCGGAACGGCTCGGCCTGTTCGACGACAAGTCGCGCGCCAAGTCGGAGAAGTGCCTCGCGGAGGCGGTGTATTTCGAAGCGCGCGGCGAAGCGGTGCGCGGCCAGATCGCGGTCGCCCAGGTGGTTCTGAACCGCGCCTTCTCCGGCAAATATCCCGAGACGGTGTGCGGCGTGGTCTACCAGAACAAGAACCGCCACTACGCATGTCAGTTCACCTTCGCCTGCGACAACATCCCTGACGTCGTGCGCGAGCCCGACATGTGGGACCGCGCCAGGAAGATCTCGAAGGCAATCCTCGACGGCAAATTGTGGCTGCCGGAAGTCGACCGCTCAACGCACTACCACGCCTATTGGGTGCGGCCGTCCTGGGTCAGCGAGATGAAGAAGACCTACAAGTTCGGCGTCCACACCTTCTATCGCCCGCGCGCCTGGGGCGACGGCAGCGACGCGCCGAGCTGGGGCAACCCGGCCGAGACCGCCAAGATCTCGGCGCAGCTCGCCGAGGCCGCCCAGAGCTCGGCCGAGCAGGCCAGCGCCAAGCGATAGGCTCGTCAATCCAAACCGTCATTCCGGGATGGCCCGCAGGGCCAGACCCGGAATCTCGGTGGAATGGGCAAACCGCCGAACCTCGAGATTCCCCGATGCGCAATCGCGCATCTGCGGTTCGCGCTGCGCGCGCCCCGGAATGACGGTCCCCAACTTCTGCAGGGCAGCCCTGCAGGCGAATATTTTTCTCCTGTTTTTGTCCTGCCCCCCTTGGGGTTTTCATGCATGTGCATTAACTCCCCGTAACGTTCAGCGGGGCGGTTCCCCCGCAGCGATTGCGGGGGGATGACAAAATGGCGGCAACCACCGGGAATCTTCGACCGACGTCGGGCAACTGGCGTACGCCGCTCGTGATCATCGTCTGCGGCTGCGCGATCGCGCTGCTGAGTTTCGGTCCGCGTTCCAGCCTCGGCTTCTTCGTGCAGCCGATGGGTCGCGAATTTGCCTGGGGCCGCGACGTGTTTGGTCTTGCCATCGCGCTGCAGAACCTGTTGTGGGGTCTCGGCCAGCCGATCGCAGGCGCCATTGCCGACCGCTTCGGCTTGCTGCGCGTGACGATCGTCGGCGCGTTGCTGTACGCTGCCGGCCTGCTGCTGATGCGTTACTCCACTACCTCATTGTCGCTCGACATCAGCGCCGGCGTGCTGATCGGCTTCGGCCTGTCGGGCTCGTCGTTCAATCTCGTGCTGGCGGCCTTCAGCAAGCTACTGCCGCCCGAGAAGCGCGGCATCGCGCTTGGCGCCGGCACCGCCGCCGGCTCGTTCGGCCAGTTCCTGTTTGCGCCGTTTGGCGTCGCCCTGATCGACAATTTCGGCTGGCAGACCGCGCTCGTCGTGTTCAGCGCGCTGATGCTGTTGATCCTGCCGCTCTCGCTCGCGCTGGCAACGCCGCCGACGGAGACCAAGGATGCCGCGCCCGCCGATCAGCAATCGTTCAAGACCGCGCTGGCGGAGGCCTTCGGTCACCGCTCCTACGTCCTGCTGGTGCTCGGCTTCTTCACCTGCGGCTTCCAGCTCGCCTTCATCACCATCCATCTGCCGGCCTATCTGGCCGACCGCGGCATTCCGGCGACCACCGGCGGTTGGGTGGTTGCGGCGATCGGCCTGTTCAACATCGTGGGCTCGCTCAGCGTCGGCTGGCTGCAGAACTATTTTCCGAAGCGCTATCTGCTTTCGGTGATCTACTTCTCGCGCGCGCTGGCGACGGTTGCCTTCATCTCGTTCCCGGTCACGCCGTTCTCGGCGATTGCGTTCGGCGCGGTCTCGGGGCTGCTGTGGCTGTCGAGCGTACCGCCGACCTCGGCGCTGGTCGCGCTGATGTTCGGCACCCGCTGGTTCTCCACCCTCTATGGCTTCGCCTTTGTCAGCCATCAGGTCGGCGGCTTCCTCGGGGTCTGGCTCGGCGGCATCGTGTTCGAGCAATACGGTTCCTACACCCCGATCTGGTGGCTGTCGGTGCTGTTCGGCGTGCTGTCGGCGCTGATCAACCTGCCGATCGTCGAAGCGCCGGTCGCGCGCCCGGTTGCGCAGCCTGCCTGATGAGATAAAAACTCCCCGAAACCAAGATTAGGGGAGTGCGCATCGTGGCGACGTTCAAGGCAATCAGGATCGACAAGGCGGACAAGGGTACCACCGCCGCGCTGACCCAGTTCGACGAAGCCGAACTGATGGACGGCGACGTCACCGTCCGCATCGAGTGGTCGACGCTGAACTACAAGGACGGTCTCGCATTGACCGGCAAGGCGCCGGTGGTGCGCCGCTTCCCGATGATCGCCGGCATCGATTTCGCCGGCACGGTCGAGCAGTCCAGCCATCCCGACTGGAAGGCGGGTGACAGGGTCGTCTGCAACGGCTGGGGCATGGGCGAGACCCATCTCGGCGCCTATGCGGAGAAGGCCCGCGTCAAGGGTGACTGGCTGGTGCGGCTGCCTGACGGCATCTCGGCCCGCGACGCGATGGCGGTCGGCACCGCCGGCTACACCGCGATGCTCTCGGTGCTGGCGCTGGAGAAGCACGGTCTGACGCCGAAGAGCGGCCCGGTGGTGGTCACGGGCGCCGCCGGCGGCGTCGGCTCGGTTGCGATCGCCGTGCTGTCGAAGCTCGGCTACCACGTCATCGCATCGACAGGGCGGACGTCGGAGACCGATTACCTCAAGGGACTCGGTGCCAGCGAGGTGATCGACCGCGCCGAGCTGTCGGGTGCCCCGAAGGCGCTTGCGAAGGAGCGCTGGGCCGGCGGCGTCGACAGCGTCGGATCGACCACGCTCGCCAATCTGCTTTCGATGACCAAGTACGGCGGCGCGATCGCGGCCTGCGGTCTGGCGGCCGGTATGGACCTGCCCTCGTCGGTCGCACCCTTCATTTTGCGGGGTGTGTGCCTTCTCGGTATCGATTCAGTGATGTGCCCGATCGAGCTCAGGCGGACCGCCTGGGCCCGCCTTGCCCGCGATCTGGATAAGACAAAACTGGCTGATATCACTCACGAAATCGCCTTGGACGAGGTCGTGCCCTATGGCACGAAAATCCTCGGCGGCGAGGTCCGCGGCCGCATCGTGGTAAAAATTGTCTGAGGACGTTCAGACTTTACCAACCAAGCTGCTCCAATGTTGCCACGGTTGGTATGGTAAGCAGCGGGTAAAGAGGCTTGCAGCGTGATCCCGGGGGGCCGGGTTTCCTCGCGCAGACGTCGAGAAGCGTCGGTGCGGGGATCATGCTCAACAAGGAGCGGGTGCCCGCGCTCGTAAGTGGAGTAGCTCATGCTTGCGCGTTTGGTGTTGGGGGCCGTCACGGCCGGAGCAATGGTCGTGCCGGCATTCGCAGGCATGATGAACGCCGATGAGGCCCGCAAATTCGTCGCCGGCAAGGTGTTCGCCTTCACCTGTTTCGACGGCACCCGCGGCGCCGGCCGTATCCTCGATGATCTGGGCGCCGCAGGCTCGATCCAGTTCTCCGGCTCCGGACCGATCCGCCACGTGCGGCTGCCCGGCAATACGCTGCAAATCCGCGGTCAGAGCGTGTGCGCGTCGCTGAAAGGCATTCCGTTCGAGCCGTGCTTCAACCTCGACAAGCAGGACGAGCGCTCGTTCCGCGGCTCGGTCTCCGGCATGGGCTTCGCCTACTGCGAATTTCGCCACCAGGGCGGCCAGCAGATGCTGATGGCGCGTGCGGTGGCACGTCCGCGCTCGCTGCACCCGCGCACCCGATCCGCGGATGCCTCGCCGACCGAAGTGTCGCGCGTCGAGACACCGCAGGTCGGAAGCGCGAAGCTCGAGCCGGTCAAGGCCGAGCCCGCCAAGGTCGAGAGCGCGCCGGAATTGCGCCGTTCCACCGAATAGAGCCTATCCGTTCCGATTGAATCGGAACGGGGCTCTAGATTTTTGTTCTGACGCGTTTTCTTCACGCGAACCGGTATCCACTTCGCTCGAAAACGCTCTGACGTCTCATCTGCGCGCTAGCGGGAATAGCTGCCGAGCCGTAGTCATACGGATGGCGGTCGCCACGCGTTGATAGCTACTCAATAGCCTAGCGTTCGCCGACAGGCGGGATGACGAGGGCACCGATTTGAGTAGTCATATGGCGCAGTATTTTTTCCGTATCAGTGATGGCGATTACGCTGGTGCGTCCGACCACGCGACGGAGTTCGAGAGCCGTGACGTGGCCTGGGCCGAGATGACCAAGGTCTGCGGCAATTTCCTTGGCAGCATTTCGCGCAACATGAAGCAGGACAGCGAATGGCACATGGAGCTGCTCGACGAGGGCAGGAAGCCCGTGTTCAGGATTCGCCTGGTCGCTGAATCGGTCGACTGAGGCTCTCGCTTGCAGGACAACAACACGCGCTAAGCCTCAGCCTGTGGCGCGGGCGGAGCGGCGCGCCTGCGGAACAGGATCCGCTGATACAGCCAACCGATCGCGACCAGCACGATGCCGAGGCACATGAACGACAGCGCCCGGTAAACACCTGTCAGTGTCGACATGTCGACCAGGAACGCCTTCAGGATCGTCAGGCCGATCACCGCAGCGGATGCAAGCCGCGCCCGCTGCGAATTGACGACGATGCCGACACCGAGCAGCGCGACGCCGAACATCAGCCAGGCGATCGAATAGGTGTATTGCTCCGCGCCCGTGGTCTCGCCGCGCGTCAGCACCGGTCCGTGATAGAGCCTGCGGATTTCGAACGTGACATAAGCGAGCGCAAGCACCAGCGCGCCGGCCGCGATCGTGTTGGCGTAGGCAGCGGGACGATGGCCCGCGACCGCGTAGGACAATAGCAGCGCCAGCACAGCCGGCAGTGCGTAGCCGAGCAGCAGCAGATTGATGAAGCTGCCGCCGACGTCCTGCCACCACAGCATCGGATTCTCCAGTCCGAGCAGCCCGAACAGGCTGGCAAGCCCGGCGAACGCGGTCAGCAGGACCGCGCCGACATTGTGCACGATGCTGCCGCTGCGCAGCCGCAGCCGCTCCAGTCCGATCGCCATCGCGAGCGTCACGCCCACTTGCAGCGCGACCTCGGTCAATCCTGCACTATCGGAATAGACGTTGCCGCCGTTGACCGCATGGCGGATCTCCATGAAGGCGAGCAGCACCGTGAACAGGATCGCGGCGGATTCGACCATGCGCAGCGGCACGTCGTCGCCGTTGCGGCGCAGGAAATGCCCTCCCACCCAGAATGACAGCGCCGGAACGCCATAGCCCCACAGCAGCCAGTTGAAGATCGGTGTGGTGCCGACGGCGTCACCCGCGATCCGCGGCTCATAGCCGATGCGCAGCACGACGATGCCGGCGAGGATCGCGGCAAGCCAGCGCAGGAACGGGATCGGCCGCTGTACCGATAGCCACGCCGTGCCCATCGACACCAGCGCCAGCGCGATGGTGAGCCAGCCCTTGTCGAGCGCGAAGGTGAGCGCCAGCGCCAGCGAGGCGAGGGCGCCGGTTGCCGACAGCGCAATCGAGGGCGACTGTTCCGGCCGCTCGCCGCGCCGGGTCAGCGCTTCGGTCGCGGCGGCGTAGGCTGCGGCCAGCAGCACGGCGAGGACCGCGAACGGGATCGAACGATCGAGATGTGCGATGCGTGCATAGAGCGCGACGAGCAGCGCGATCGGTGTGAACACGGCGGCCGCAGCCCAGGTCACCGTGATCTTCGTCGTGGCAAAACGGAATTGTGCGAGGAAACCGGCGATGCCGAAGGCGGCCGCGAACAGCGCCGCGGTGACGAGATGCAACGAGACCGAGCCATCGGTCGCGGACGGGCCAATGCCCGGGATGGCGCCGCCCGGCAGCACCAGCATGTCGACGTTGCGGCGGACGGCCCATTCGCCGAACACGATGAAGACGAAGATCGACGCCGCGCCGATCGCACCGACAGCGGCCGGCGCGCGCCAGGCGACGACAAGGCTGCCGGCCGTCAGCAGCGCAAAGCCGATCATCGCGGTGTCGGCGTGCGCGCTGTTGAGCACGATCAGCATCGCGCCGAACAGATAGGCCGCGAGAGAGCCGGAGGAGATCGGCTCGATCTCTTCGCCATCACCGTCGGGGCCGAACATGAAGCCGCAGACCACGAGCAGCGCCGCCAGCACGAAGCCTGCGATGACGTGGAAGACATGCGGCGCGATTATCTCCGGGCCGCATTGCAGGCAGGGGAAGGTCCATAGCAGCGCGAAGGCGATGGTCGTGACCGCAAGCCAGCGCCACAGCCGGATGCGCGCGAGGCCGAACGATGCCGCCGTGACGATCGCAAGATAGATATACAGCGACCAGAAGTCGGGCTTGTCCGAGGAGACCAGGATCGGCGTGACGAAGGCGCCGACGATGCCGAGCCCGGCCAGCGCAGGCCCGTGCAGCAGCGCCGCCGCAAGCGTGCCGAGCGCGACCATGCCGAGCAGGATGAAGGCGGTAGCCGGCGCGAGGAAGTCGTACAGCGCGTAGGCGGCATAGACCGTAGCGAACGCGACCGCGGTGCCGGCCGCGGTGAGGATCGCCGGAATGTTGGCGATCGGCAGCGCTTCGATGCTGGAGATGCTCTCCTTGCGCCGCGTCCATTCACCGGCGCCGAGCAGCGCCAACGCGAACAATCCGCCGAGCAATGTGCGCACGCCGGGACCGAGCAGGCCGGCCTCGATCGAATAGCGCACCATGAAGAAGCCGCCGAGCGCGAGCGTCAGGCCGCCGATCCACACCACCCAGCGGGTGCCGAGCGTTTCCTCGAAACCGGGGGCCGGCTGCGGCGG
>NZ_JACMYO010000059.1 GCF_020889685.1 Bradyrhizobium oropedii | reverse complement strand
CGGCGCGGCGCAGTGCGTTGCGGGCGCGGACCTGGTCCGACGTGGGCTTTGACGTGACGGGCCGCGGGCGAGCGACCGGGGCATCGACATTGACCGGCGGCAGATTCGATTGCTGCGCTTCGGCTCCCGAAAACGACGCCACCGCGATCAGGCTCGCGACCGCGGAGACCTTCGTCGCGGAATAACCGGTATCATTGGCCGAACCGACCACTGCATCGAAGCGCAGCGATCGCGGCGCCTTCACATTGCTCATTTCTTGCACGCCCCCAGAAAACCAAGTTCGTTCGCGAGATCGCGGTGCGACGAACTGTCTCTTTCGGTTATCGAGCGTGAGTTTTTTTATCAATGCGACGAGCGCCGCACTTCGCTTGAATCGCCCCAATTCAAAGCGATTCTAATCTGTGGTTTGAAATCGTTCTAAACTTGAGTTTTTAAGCGTTCTAATTACCGTTCTAAACCGGTGTCATTGGCCGCGCCGTGCAGGGTCCGTCAATGCGCCTCCCCGATCACTCGGCGCTTGGTGGCTTCATCAGCGAAAACAGTTCGTCGATGGTCCGCTGTGCGACCTGGCGCACGCGGTCGCTGTTGTCGAGACCGGCGATATTGACGCCGTTGACGACAGCTTTGATCTCGTCGCGGAAGTCGGTGAGAAACCGCAGCGGATCACGCTGCTCGCTGGCGACGCGCGCGATCAATCCGGTGACCATGATCTGGCATGCCATCATGCGCCCGTTCAATTCGTCCATCGCAGCCCTCATCCTCTCGCATCGTCGCTGCGCGATATGGACGACATCCCGGCGTGTTTCAACCGGGTCGCACAAGCCGCAGATGGAGAGCAAGTCTGCGCGACGAGGCGCGCGCTATTTCGCGGCGATGTGCTCGGCGTCCTCACCGAGCGACTTGATGCGATCCTTGACCTCGCGAAGCGTCGCAAGGCCGCTTTCGACATGCTTGTCCGACACGTCGCGCAACACGTCGCCGGCGATCGCATCGCGCAAGCTGTCGAGATCGTCGACCAGGCGACGCCCGGTCCTGGTCAGGAACAGCCGATTGGCACGGCGATCCCTGGGATCGGGACGGCGTTCGAGCAGGCCATGCTCGACCAGGCGATCAAGCAGCCGCACCAGCGAGATCGGCTGCAATTCGAGGACGTCGGCGAGATCGACCTGGGACAGCCCCTCCTGCTCACGCAAACGGAAGAGCACGATCCACTGGGCGCGCGTGGTCCCTCGCGCCTTGGCGCGATGATCGATATAGTTGCGCAGCAGCCTCGAGCTCTCGACGAGTTGCGCAATGAACTGGCGTTTGAGATCGAGCGACATAGGGGTCCTCGGTGCGTTTCCGAGACGGAATGTTTCCGCTCGTTTCTGGCCTAAACCTTTCCAAATGTTTAGGATTCTCAAGCCTTGGTGTGTTTACACATTAAGTGCACGCATATTATATCCGCAAGCTCTGTGAACCGTTTCGATCACCCTTTATTGTTACGTCGAACCCAAGAGTCCGCATGTCAAAGTCACGCACCATCGGTTGGGTTTTAGTGATCGCTGCGGTCGGTGCCGCCGGTTATTACGGCTGGCAGAAACACACGAGCGACCAGCAGGCGGCCGAAGCCGCACAGAAGCGTTCCGCTCAGCGCCCGGCCGTTCCGGTCAAGATTTCGCCGGTCGAGAAGGCGGACTTCCCGGTCTACCTCACCGGTCTCGGCACGGTGCAGGCGTTCAACACCGTCCAGGTCCGCACCCGGGTCGACGGCCAGATCACCAGGATCGCCTTCAAGGAAGGCCAGTTCGTCAAGGCAGGCGATACGCTGGTCGAGATCGATCCGCGGCCCTATCAGGCGACGCTCGACCAGGCCAAGGCCAAGAAGGCCCAGGACGAGGCCAACATCGCCAACGCCAATCTCGACCTGCAGCGCTACACCAAGCTCGGCGAGTTCGCGACGCGCCAGCAACTCGACACCCAGCGCTCCACCGTGGCACAGCTTACGGCCCAGATCGCGGCCGACGACGCCGCCATCTTCAACGCGCAGACCCAGGTCGACTACGCCACCGTGAAGTCCCCGATCGACGGGATCGTCGGCCTGCGACTGGTCGACATCGGCAACATCGTCAACGCCTCGGCGCAGACCGGCATCGTGACGATTACCCAGATCGAGCCGATCACGGTGATTTTCACCGCACCGGAAGATCAGCTCCCCGATATCAAGGCGGCGCTGGCCACGGCGCCGCCCAAGACCATTGCGCTGACCACCGACGGCAAGCGGGTGCTGTCCACCGGAACCCTGGCGCTGATCAACAATCAGGTCGACACGACAAGCGGGACTGTTCGGCTGAAGGCGGTGTTTGACAACAAGGACCATGCGCTGTGGCCGGGCCAGTCGGTCTCGACCCGGCTCCTGGTCCGAACCTTGAAGGACGCCACCGTCGTCCCGGATGACGCGGTGCAGCATGGCACCGAAGGCCTTTACGCGTATTCTATCAATCAGGAGAACAAGGCCGAGCTTCGCAAGCTCAAGGTCAGCCAGTCGATCGACGGCAAGTCGGTGATCGAGGAGGGCCTGTCGCCGGGACAGCAGGTGATCACCGCGGGGCAGTACAAGGTCTCGCCGGGAACCCTGGTGACGACGGCGGTGGCGAGCTCGGATCCGTCCCAGTCGAAGGTTACGCAGGAATGAGCGACGGAATTTCCGCACCATTCATTCGCTTCCCCATCGGCACCTCGCTGCTGATGGCGGGCATCCTGTTCGTCGGCCTCGTCGCCTATCCGCTGCTACCGGTCGCGCCGCTGCCGCAGGTCGACTTCCCCACCATCCAGATCACCGCGACGCTGCCGGGCGGCAGCCCGGAGACCATGGCGAGTTCGGTCGCCCAGCCGCTGGAGCGCCAGTTCGCGCAGATCCCCGGCATCGCCCAGATGACCTCGACGAGTTATCTCGGCACCGCCTCGGTCACGATCCAGTTTGACCTCAACCGCTCAATCGACGGCGCCGCCAATGACGTGCAGGCCGCCATCAACGCCGCCAGCGGTCAATTGCCCAAGAACCTTCCCTCGCCGCCGACTTATCGCAAGGTCAATCCGGCGGACGCGCCGATCATGCTGCTGTCGGCGACGTCAGACACGCTGCCTCTGACGACGGTCAGCGACTCCGTCGACGCTCAGCTTGCCCAGCAGATCAGCCAGATTTCCGGCGTCGCGCAGGTCATCATCGGCGGCCAGCAGAAGCCGTCGGTCCGCGTTCAGATCGACCCAGCCAAGCTCGTCGCAAAGGGTCTGTCGCTGGAAGACGTCCGCGCCGCGATCAACATCGCAACCGTCGATAGCCCGAAGGGCAATATCGACGGCGCCACCCGCGCCTACACCATCTATGCCAACGACCAGCTGCTCACCGCGGAGCCCTGGAACGACGTGATCATTGCCTACCGCAATGGCGGGCCGCTGCGGATCCGCGACATCGGCCAAGCCGTTACCGGGCCCGAGGACGCCAAGCAGGCCGCCTGGGCCAACGGCAAGCGCGGCGTGTTCCTGGTCGTGTTCAAGCAGCCGGGCGCCAACGTCATCGACACCGTCGACAAGATCAAGGCGGCGCTGCCCCGGCTGGTCGCGGCTATCCCGCCGGCGGTCAAGATCGAGATCATCAGCGACCGCACGACCACGATCCGCGCCGCGGTGGAGGACGTCCAGTTCACCCTGCTCCTGACCATCTTCCTGGTCGTGATGGTGATCTTTGCCTTCCTGCGCAGCTTCTGGGCCACCGTCATCCCTGCCGTGACGGTGCCGCTGGCACTGCTCGGCGCCTGTGCGCTGATGTGGATATTCGGCTACACGCTGGACAATCTGTCGCTGATGGCGCTGACGATTGCGGTCGGCTTCGTGGTCGACGACGCCATCGTGATGCTGGAGAACATCAGCCGCTATATCGAAGAGGGCGAGCGGCCGATGGCCGCCGCCTTCAAGGGCTCCAAGGAAATCGGCTTCACCATCGTCTCGATCAGCATCTCGCTGGTCGCGGTGCTGATCCCGCTGCTGCTGATGGGCGGCATCATCGGCCGCCTGTTCCGCGAATTCGCGGTCGTGCTGGCCATGACGATCTTCGTCTCGATGTTCGTGTCGCTGACGCTGACCCCGATGATGGCCTCGCGCTTCCTGCGCGCCCACAATGAGGAACGGCACGGCCGTCTCTACAAGCTCAGCGAGCGCGGCTTCGACGCGATGCTGCGCGGCTATCAGAGCGCGCTCGACGTCGCGCTGCGCTGGAAGTTCACGACCCTGATGATCTTCTTCGCGACGCTGGCGCTCTCGATCTACATGTTCGTCATCATCCCGAAGGGCTTCTTCCCGCAACAGGACGTCGGCCTGATCACCGCGACCTCGGAAGCCAATCAGGACATTTCGTTTGCCGAAATGAAGGGGAAGCAGGAGGAGCTCAGCAAGATCGTCATGCAGGATCCCGGCGTGGCGACGGTGGCGATGGCGATCGGCGGCAGCGGCCGGGCCGGCAACAACGGCAACATGTTCATCACGCTGAAGCCGCTGAACGAGCGTGATGCCAACGCGCAGCAGATCATCGCCCGCCTGCGGCCCAAGCTGGAGAAGGTGCTCGGTGCCCGGCTGTTCATGCAGGCCGCCCAGGACGTTCGCCTCGGCGGTCGCCCGACCCGCACCCAGTTCGAGTTCACGCTGCAGGACGCCAACCTTGCCGAACTGAACGAATGGGCGCCGAAGATCCTCAGCAAGATGCAGACGCTGCCGCAGCTGCGCGACGTCGCCACCGACCAACAGACCAACGGCACCACCGTCGAGCTGAAGATCAACCGCGACGCCGCGTCACGCTATGGCATCCAGCCGCAGCTGATCGACGACACGCTCTATGACGCGTTCGGCCAGCGCCAGGTGACGCAGTATTTCACCCAGCTCAACAGCTACCACGTCATCCTCGAGGTGCTGCCGGAGCTGCAGGGCTCGATCGACACGCTGAACAACATCTACCTCAAGTCGCCGCTGACCGGCGAACAGGTGCCGCTGTCGACCTTTGCGAAGTGGACCACCGTGCCGGTGCGGCCGCTGTCGATCAGCCATCAGGGCCAGTTCCCGGCGATCACGATCTCCTTCAACCTGGCGCAGGGCGTAGCGCTCGGCCAGGCGACGGAAGCGGTGCAGAAGGCAATGGTGGACCTCGGCGCGCCGCCGACCCTGAGCTCGAGCTTCCAGGGCACGGCGCAGGCGTTCCAGCAATCGTTGTCGACCGTACCGCTGTTGATTCTGGCTGCGCTCGTGGTCGTCTACCTGATCCTCGGCATCCTCTACGAGAGCTACATCCACCCGATCACCATTCTGTCGACGCTGCCGTCGGCCGGCGTCGGCGCGCTGGCGATCCTGATGGCCGCCGGCTTCGACTTCTCGCTGATCGCGCTGATCGGCATCATCCTCTTGATCGGCATCGTGAAGAAGAACGGCATCATGATGGTCGACTTCGCGATCGCCGCCGAGCGCGACCAGCACATGGAGCCGGTGGCGGCGATCCGGCAGGCCGCCCTGCTCCGCTTCCGTCCGATCATGATGACGACGATGGCGGCAATGCTCGGCGGCGTGCCGCTGATGCTCGGCACCGGCACCGGCTCGGAAATCCGCCAGCCGCTCGGCTACGCCATGGTCGGCGGTCTGATCGTCAGCCAGGCGCTGACGCTGTTCACGACGCCTGTCGTCTATCTCTATCTCGACCGGCTCTCCAACGCGTTTGCGAATTGGGGCCGCTCGCCGCGCGCCGACCACGACGCTGACGACGGCGAAGACGGTTCGGTCAAGCAGGCCGCCGAGTGACTTGACTTTGCCCACATACCGGCACATCCGAAAGATGTTCATTTCGGAGCCGGTACCGTGAAGATTGTCGCAAAGTCGTTTGTCGTCCTGTTCACCGCGTTCGGCTTGGCCGGCCTTGGCCACGCCCAGGCGCCCAAGGGCAAGACTACGCCCGCGCCGGCTCCGGCAGCTGCTCCCGCCGCTCCCCAAGGTGACGCCGCATCGCCCAACAACACCGGTTGGATCGCGCGCTGCACCAGCGCGAGCCGCGAGGCGCCGCTCGAATGCGCGATGGAGCAGACCGCGGTGCTCACCAAGACCGGACAGCTGATCGTGCTGGTCAATATCCGCGTCCCCGGCGACACCCGCACGCCGGTTGCGCTGATCCAGCTTCCGCTCGGGCTGAACCTGCCGGTCGGCGCCAAGCTGCAGGTCGACGACGGCAAGGCCGTCGATGTGCCGATCCAGACCTGCGAGGCGCGCGGCTGCTACATCAATGCGCCGATCGCCGCCGACGTCCTGAGCCAGCTCAAATCAGGCAAGCAGCTCAAGGTCTCGTTCCAGAATCTCGGCAAGGAAACCATCAGCATCCCGATGCCGCTCGCAGACTTCGCGACGGTCTACGACAAGATCAAGTAGCGCTGCTATCGCTCCCGCTTGTGAAGGAACGCGTTGTCCGGCTGCGGCATGCCGATCGTCTTGTAGAACCCGATCGAGTCGGGCGCCGACAGCAACAGGCACATCGACTCGGGTCCGGCGAGGCGCCGCGTTTCCGCGATCAGGCGCTTGCCGATGCCGTGCCCCTGGTACTCCCGATCGACCGCGAGATCGGACAAATAGCAGCAATAGGCGAAATCGGTCAGCGCGCGCGAAACGCCGACCAGCTTGGCCGCCTTCCGCGCCGTCACGATCAAATTCGCATGGGCGATCATGCGCGCCATCCGGTCGGTATCCGCGAGCGGACGCCGCTCGCCGAGGCCCGACTGGCGCAGCACATCGATGAACTCGTCGACGCCGATCGACGACTCGCGGGCATAGAGAATTTCGTCCATCACCTTGAACCTCTGTCGCAACACGCCGCACCACACGCGCGTGACCATGGTGGATTACGCCGGGCTAATCCAGCCTTGATGCCGCTGCGGGCAGTCTCGGGACGATTTCAGAGGTTGGTCGTGCCACTGAGGCAAGATTGGCTGGGGAACCTGGATCGAGCCAAGACAAACAGAGTCAGAGTCTGTTGCACTCGATTGAGAAAACGCATGCCGCGCAAGGGGTTATCACGAGGCGCGCGTTTTTGCCGTAACTTTTGCCGTAAATTTAGCTTGTCTGTTTATCGTGTCGTGGTTCCTGTCGGTTGTTCCGATGCACGACCAACCAGTTTCATACTGTTGCAGTAAGGGTGCGTGTACGCGCAACGGCGGGAGTCGAACCTGCATCGCCTCGGCCACATACAGTGACGAAAACCGAGGGCTTTATCCAGTTAAGCTACGCTGCGGTGAGGCAACCCAATAGCCCAATGGCTGACCGCTCTGTTGACGCCAACTAGCAAGAAGGTCGTACTAGCCGTCAATTTCCTGACTTGCGAGCCGCGCGCCTTGTCTTGCCTACCTTGACATCCAAGGCAGCCATATTCGGAAATCCACTTTCAAGAAACTCAAAAAGCTCATCGCGTTTGTCTGGGCGCCAGCTTTGAATTGCTTTTGTGAACATCGCTTCAACTTGATCAGAATTCAATTGCTCTAGGTACACTTGGTTAGGACCATAGGCACTCTGGGTCGCTTGGTAGCGATCCGCCTCACCGTTGAGCCGCAGTATCAACAGTGTCTTGGCCATCTGCGAAAGTCCAGGATATCGCGCGACCGCCTTGTAAAGTTGCAGTTCGCGTTGACTCGCTCTCATTTTTCGCTTCTGGCTGACGAAATTGTCATGCTCGTCGTCTTCTTCCTCTCCTTCCCGATCCCAATGTTTACGTTCATCGCTGCGGGCGTAACGATTGATCGCGCCAGATAGGCTTTCTTCAGCGTGACCGCTCACCGCTTCAAAGAGGAAGCTGCACAGGTCGGCAAATTGCGAACCGGGCGTAGTCAGCAATTTCGGTCCGTCCCACATCGTACACATGTGATAAGCATATTCGACAACAGTGGTCCGCGCATCGTTGCCAGATAGGAACAACGACTTGAACGGTCCTTGGGGAGCGACATCAACAATCGCGTTTACAATTTCTCCAACGCCGGAGCACATTCTCAATTCGTCAATTAGTTCTTCGAGGCGGCGCGGCCTGTCCTCAGGGTGACGGTAGGCCTCTCCAAATCGATCAAACTCGATATCCAGAAATCGTTTGGCCTCTTCAAGCGCCTTAGCGGCACTGAGACTGGCCTTTACCGCGCGTGCCAAACGCTCCCTAGTCTCTCTTGTTTGCCGGTCTTTTCGAGGAGATATCGTAGTCACCTGATAATCATGGTGGCAGTCGTCGATCATGCTGCAAATTCCCGTCAGATTATCTCGGCTACCAAAGAGCCGAAGGATTGACGGAAGAAGGCCAGCCAGTCGATTACAGAACGCCTTGTTCTTTTTTATTTCCCGCGCAGCTTCCGCCTCAGTAATGTCTGCTCGAACCAGCGCGCGGAGTGAATACGGCGATAGGAAGTCGGCCTCGACTACCAAAGTCTCCGCGTAGGCCAGCACTTCATCCTTTTGCTCGCCGTGTCTGATGGTCCGCAGGAGAACCCTCGCTTCCTTTGGCGAGAGCCTGTCCCGAATACGGATTTTTTGCAGTTCGTCTTCAAAGACGTGGTGCATTCGTGCCCTCGTAGAAGGCTCAACCCACGAACGGGGGCGGTCCATCTAGCGTATCCGAGGTTGCGAGCGGCGCTACCAACTTACCGGGCATGCCCACAGGTTTCCGCGCGAACCTATCCGCGCCAATACAACATGATGTGGTTGCCGATACGATGCTGAAACATTACGGCGGGTCGAGGCGTGCGATCTGTTCTTCCAGCATCCTACGAATATCGCGGCGGTCGATGTTGGATATGTAGTGCTCCTTGAATGGAAGCCGAAGCACGAAGGGCTCGCCCGCTGTGATGGCGAGCACCGCAGCTCGCGAAGCCTGCCGGGTCCCCTGCTTGAGCTTGGCCGCCATGTCTTCCGCTTCGGATTTGTCGCTAGTGCCGCAGTCGCCTCGAACCGTCTTCTTGTTGATCCCGAAACGATAATGCCAGTTGTCGCCGACGCGGCGGCGCTGAACGTTCTTCCCGGTGAGATCGTGGGCGCTCACATTAGCGATCCTTGCTGATGAGGTGCGACTTTTGCCGGAACTTTTCTCCGGCGATAGACCGGTTTTGTTCGGGTTTTGCGCCCGTTTGGTGGACTGAGCTAAATTAAGGAAGAGAGTTTTTTCAAGGACTTACGTGGCTGGGGAACCTGGATTCGAACCAAGACAAACAGAGTCAGAGTCTGTTGTGCTACCGTTACACCATTCCCCAAGAATTATCCGTGATATCAACAGCTTAGCTGAATGACTGGACATCTCGGTACAGCGGGTTCGCCTGCCAAATCAGCGCCCGCGCGCGAGCGACCTTCTACCCGCTTGGTCCCACGCTTGGCAAGCATTGTTGGCGGCGAATCGGCGTGAAAATCACGACCGGCCAATCAGCCGTCGGTCTGAGGTGATCACATCGCGACGAGCAGTTCGATGAGCACGTCAGGGTTGGCCGCAAGCAGGGCTCCAATGCCAAACCCTACCGTGCCGAGCGCGACCGCACCGATCCAGCCATAGCCCCCAAATCCGAGGGCCGCGCCCATCAGGGTCGCCGTCCCAACCACGAAAACGGTCCAGATGACCCGGACGACGAAGAACAGCGCCTTGACCACGGATGAGCCATGCCTGAACGCGCGCCTGACGCGCCGTCGAAACGAAAAGCATGCCGCGTTCGACGGCTTGTCTGATCGGAGCACTCAATTTGGTCGGCCGCGCAGGCGGCGTGTTCAACCGTGGCCGCGTCAGGCGTTCTGACAAAGCGTCGCACCGCCGCGGGCTCAGGCGGCGGCAGTCAGCTCCCGGACGCAGTACCGGCCCCCAGCCTCAGTACAGCCCGCCCGTCCCTGATCGCATCACGGCCCGATCCGCATCCGGCGAAATCGGCTGCTGGGTGCCGTCGATCACGTCGGTGCCGGCGACCAACGAGGAATCATAGGCCGGCGGCGCCTGGCCCGGCTTGAAGGCTTCGAGCACCACGCCCTTCTGACCGGACGAGGCGCGCAGGCCCGTCTTGGCGTCGACAAGCACCAGCCGGATGCCGACCGGCTGCTTGAACGGGGTGGCCGGCTTGTCGGCGAGCGCGAGCTTCAGGAAGTCGCGCGCGATCGGCGCCGCGGTGTGACCGGCCTGCGCGTTGCGGCCGAGCGAGCGCGGCTTGTCGTAGCCAACATAGAGGCCGACCACGAGGTCCGGCGAGAAGCCGACGAACCAGAGATCCTTGGCCTCGTTCGAGGTGCCGGTCTTGCCGGCGAGCGGCTTGCCGACGTCCTTCAGCGCCGTGCCGGTACCGGCCTGAATCACGCCCTCCATCAACGAGGTGATCTGGTAGGCGGACATCGCGTCGAGCACCCGCTCGCGACGGTCGACGAGCTGCGGCTCGGGCTGGTTCTTCCAGCCCTCCGGCGCGTCGCAGCCGCGGCATTCGCGCTGGTCGTGTTTGAAGATGGTGTGGCCGTAGCGGTCCTGGATGCGGTCGATCAGGGTCGGCTTCACGCGGACGCCGCCATTGGCGATCATCGAATAGGCCGTGGCCATCCGCATCACCGTGGTCTCGCCGGCGCCGAGCGCATAGGCGAGATAGTTCGGCAGCTCGTCATAGACGCCGAAGCGTTTTGCATACTCGCCGATCAGCGGCATGCCGATCTCCTGCGCGAGCCGCACCGTCACGGTGTTGAGCGACAGGCGCAGCGCGTTGCGCAGCGTCACCTGGCCCTGATATTTGCCGGTCGAGAAGTTCTCCGGGCGCCAGACATTGCCCTGCCCCTGGTCGATCTCGATCGGCGCGTCGATCATGACGGTCGATCCGGTATAGCCGTTGTCGAGCGCCGACGAATAGACGATCGGCTTGAACGTCGAGCCGGGCTGCCGGTAGGCCTGCGTGGCGCGATTGAACTGGCTCTGGTCGAACGAGAAGCCGCCGACCATCGCGAGCACGCGGCCGGTATGCGGATCCATCGCCACCATCGCCCCCGACAGTTCGGGGATCTGGCGCAGCCGGTACTGGCCTTCGATGGCGCGGCCGTCCTTGAAGAGCGGGTCGGCATAGATCACGTCGCCGGGCTGCAGCACCTGCGAGACCGCCGTAGGCGTCTTGCCCTTGCTCCTGGCCCAGCGCACGCCGTCCATCGTGATGATGCCGGTCTCGCGCTGCTTGCTGATGGCGCCGCCGAGCTCGCGGCCGGGCTGGAAGCCGATCCGCGCCGACTGGTCGTTGCTCTCGAGCACAACAGCCATTCGCCACGGCGAGATGTCGGAGAGCGACTTGATTTCGGCGAGCGGCACGCCCCAGTCGGCGGAAAGATCGATCTTCTGGATCGCGCCGCGATAACCCTGCTGCTCGTCATAGTTCACGAGCCCCGCCACCATCGCCTTGCGCGCCATCACCTGGACCTTGGGGTCGAGGGTGGTGCGCACCGACAGGCCGCCTTCATAAAGCTTCTTCTCGCCATAGCGCTCGAAGATGTCGCGGCGGACCTCTTCCGAGAAATATTCGCCGGCGAAGGTGTGCGCGCCGTTGCTGCGGTTGGTGACGGTCAGCGGGTCCTTGCGCGCCTTGTCGGCGTCGGCCACGCTGATCCAGCCGTTCTCCTGCAGGCGGTCGATCACGTAGTTGCGGCGCTCGATGGCGCGCGCATGGTTGCGTACCGGATGCAGGCTGGCCGGCATTTTCGGCAGCGCCGCCAGATAGGCCGCTTCGGCGACCGTCAGTTCATTGACGGACTTGTCGAAGTAGACCAGCGAGGCCGCCGCGATGCCGTAGGCGCCGAGGCCGAGATAGATTTCGTTGAGATAGAGCTCGAGGATCTTGTCCTTGGAATAGGCCCGCTCGATTCGCATCGCCAGCAGGGCTTCCTTGATCTTGCGGCTGAACGACACCTCGTTGGTCAAAAGGAAGTTCTTGGCGACCTGCTGGGTGATCGTGGAGGCGCCCTGCGGACGACGATTGGAACCGAAGTTCTGGACGTAGGAGACGCCGGCGCGCGCCATGCCGGTATAATCGATGCCGCCATGCTCGTAGAAATTCTTGTCCTCGGCGGCGAGGAAGGCGTTGATCACGAGCTTCGGCACTGCCTGGATCGGCAGGTACAGCCGGCGCTCCTTGGCGAATTCACCGAGCAGCGAACCGTCGGCCGCGTGGACGCGGGTCATCACCGGCGGCTCGTAGTTCTGGAGCTGCGAATAGTCGGGCAGATCCTTGGAAAAATGCCAGAACAGTCCTGCGACGGCGGCCAGACCAGCCAGGAACAGGATGGTTCCTGCGGTGAACAGGAACCCGAAGAACCGCAACAGAAATTTCATCGACCAGATTTCCGTGGCGAATACGTCGCTCGTTCTGAGCGCGCTGCGTGCCACTTAGGCCGCCCGGTATATCGGTCGCTCCCGTGACCTGCAATTCAGCACCGGATAATTAAAGCGCGCCAGGCGTCAAACTTATGCCATAGAGCCCGGCTCGCGCGCGCAGCCAAATCAGCAGACCTTCCCGGCCTGGCCCGGCCTGGCGAGCCCCCGGGCGCGGCTGCGTCCACCATGCGCTATAGCGCCGCTCGATTCGCGCACGCCTCGCCGAATCCTGCTCCCCTTGATCGCCGTGCTTGCGCCGAGGGCGCGCTGCGAAAGGAAAGTGCTGGACGGACCGACGCTTTCCCTACCCGGCTGCCGTTGCGGGCAATCATCCACCAGAAAACCGGTGGACAGTGCCGCGGCGCCCACCGGATCAATGATTTGTTAACTATAACTACCGCAAGTTGTTGGCATACACGCAACTCGCGACGGGCTGATTTCCATGGCACTGCGCGGATTTAAACGGCCTTTTGCGGTCGACCAGACCGTACTCGGATTTCCAAGACCGCCCACGTCGGCCATGGGCACGGAAGCCTTGGACCTCGTCTATCAGGCGGCGGACCTGTTCCGCAGTATCGAGGACAGGGCCCGCGCCGGGGAAGCCCGCGCCGAGGCTGCCGAACAGGCGCAGCTCGAAATCATCGCTGCCACCGAGCGCAAGCTGAGGGATGCGTCGCGGGCGCTCGAAGAAGCCCGGCGGCGCATCGAGTCCCAGCAGGAGCAGCTCGATGCGGCTGAATTCCGGGCCCAGGCCGCCGAAGCCGAGGCGCGTGAAGCCAAGCAGTCGTTGGCCCTGGTCGAGGACGCGATCCGCCGGCGCCTGCTGCTGACGAGCGGGCACGACGACGGCAGGTCGAGCGCCGTCGCCTGAGGCACCACCGATTTTCGCCCGCTGCGGCCCTGCCCGGCCGCCACCACGCGATCATGCAACGACAATCAGTAGCCGCTAGCGAGCCCCGAGTTACGGCGCGGATCGTTCGCGCCATAGAAGCGGTTGTTGCCGACCGGCTCACCACCGAGCGCCGGCGCGCCGATGACGATGACCGCGAGGTGATTGGCCGGCTGCGGCGGAGCGAACTTGTGGCCCATCCCTTCCAGGATCTTCCGCGTGTCCGGCGACAGCGTGTAGTCCTCGAGGTTGGTCAGCTCCGGAAGCCACTGCTGATGAAAGCGCGGCATGTCGACGGCTTCCTGCGCGTTCATGCCGTAGTCGACGGCGTTGATCATTGTCAGCAGCACGGCCGTGATAATGCGGCTACCGCCCGGAGTGCCCAACACCATCACCGGCTTGCCGTCCCTGGTCACGATGGTCGGGCTCATCGAGGACAGCGGGCGCTTGCCCGGGACGATGGAATTGGCCTCCCCCTGCACCAGGCCATAGAGGTTCGGCACGCCGACCTTGGCGGTGAAGTCGTCCATCTCGTCATTGAGCAGCACACCGGTCTTGGCCGCGGTCACCTTGGCGCCGAACCAGTCGTTCAGCGTGTAGGTGACCGACACCGCGTTGCCGTCCTTGTCGGCGATCGAATAATGCGTGGTGTTGCTGCCCTCGTGCGGCGGAACGCCGGGCTTGATGTCTTTGGACACCCCGGCCTTGGCCGGATCGATCGCAGCGCGGATCTTCGCCGCATAGTCCTTGTCGAGCAGGCGGTCGAGCGGATTCTTCACGAAGTCGGGATCACCGAGATAGCTGTTGCGGTCGACATAAGCGTGGCGCATCGCCTCGATCTGGTAATGCACCGCCTGCGCGGAGTGGTAGCCGAGCTCCTTCAGCGGATAGCCCTCGAGGATATTCAGCATCTCACAAATGACAACGCCCCCCGAGCTCGGCGGCGGCGCCGAGACCACGTGGTAGCCGCGATAATCGCATTCGACCGGCGCGAGCTCGCGCACCTTGTAATTATCGAGATCCTCCTGCGTCAGCAGTCCCTTGCCGGCCTGGCTCGAAGCGACGATGGCCGCGCCCACCCAGCCTTTGTAGAAACCGTCAGTGCCGCGCTTGCTGATCTCGCGCAGCGTCTCGGCAAGCTCGTGCTGCGTCAGCCGCTCGCCGACCTGGAACGGCTTGCCGTTGTTCAGGAAGATCGCCGCCGAGGCCGGATCGTCCTGAAAATCCTTGGTCGAGGTCTGCAGCATGCTGACGTCGCCCTGGTCGAGCACGAAGCCGTCCTCGGCGAGCTGCAGCGCCGGTGCGATCACGTCCGCACGCTTCATCGTGCCGTATTTCTCGCGCGCATATTCCATCCCGGCCACCGAGCCCGGCACGCCGACGGCGAGATGTCCCTTGGTCGACAGGCCGGGGACGACGTTGCCGTCCTTGTCGAGATACATGTTGGCGGTGGCGCCCTTCGGCGCGGTCTCGCGGAAATCCAGGAAGGTCTTGCGGCCGTCGGCAAGCTGGATGGTCATGAACCCGCCGCCACCAAGATTGCCGGCGGCGGGATAGGCCACCGCAAGCGCGTAGCCGACCGCAACCGCCGCATCGACGGCGTTGCCGCCCCGCTTCAACACCTCGACGCCGACTTGCGTTGCGAGATGCTGCGCCGAGACCACCATGCCGTTCTCGGCAGCGACCGGCGCGACCGATGCCGCGCGACCTGGCACCGCCGACATGAGGCCGACCGAAACAATCGCGGCGACCATCCACCGCGCGTGCGCTGTTGAGTTTTGCATGGGAGCCTCCCCGGGGAATGCCGACTTGTCGCGGCTTGCGGTGCTATCTCAACGCGTACATCTAGCAGGCCGCTCGCTTGCGCACTATAGGCGCAGCGCCCCGCTCAGCGCTTGCCCGCAACCGACTGTGGCGTCTGCCATAGGCCGCGTAGATCACGAGCCACACCGCGAGCCTGATCCAGGTGTCGAGCGGCAGGCCGAACATCAGGAACAGCGAGGTTCCAGCGGCTGCCGGGGCCACCAGCCAGATTGCGGGCGCTTTGAACGGCCGCGGCAGTTCCGGATCGCGCACACGCAGCACCAGCGTGCCGATCGAGACGAGTTCGCCGACCAGTCCGATCGGCAGCAGCAGTCTTCGTAGCCCGGATGAGCGAAGCGACATCCGGGATTCGCTCCGAATCTGGGCCCAGATCCGCGCATATCACTTCGCTCATGCGGGCTACGCTGGATCATCAAATCACGCCGCCGCCCGCTGAATCATCAATCGCGTCGCGATGGGCGCACACGGCGGAGAAAAGCCCCTGGCGGGCATGCCGGAGGCTTCGGAGGTCGTACTGAAGATGGAAGGAACACCTCTTTTGGTTGTGGTCAATGAGACGTTTGAAAACTCAACTTTCCGAAGCGATCTCTCGCGAACCGCGATAGTTCACCAGTTGCGCTGAGCGCGGAGGAGCAGGAGGACCGTATTCTGGTCCTTCAGCTCGTACAAAGCTGCGGGCTTGCCGATAGGAGTGCTGGGCGCCACGACTGTACCTGCGCTCTTCTGATCCAGATGGGTGTAGGTCAAGTCCGCCGAGAAGGTCAGGTTCTTGACGGGGGTCCACTGGGTCTGCGTACCGATCTGCGCGATGTTGTAGTCGGGGTTGCAGGTAGTCATAGCAGCTCCGCCGCCCGCGGGATTAAGTGCGCTCCGGAGCGAACCACCGACGCCGCCAACACCACAGATGAGCGTCTTGGCCGTGTCGTTGTACATAACAGCCGCATAAGCACCGTAGATCGACGTGTTCCAGTACGGGTTCCAGTTGTGCACGTATGCACCGCGGAAGCCCCAGGTCTTAACCAGCTGCTGCTGTGTTCCGGTCGCGAACACCGAGTCGGGCGCAACGCCGAACCCTACGCTCTGATAGGCGCCAGCCAGATTGGTGCCGCCAAAAATGGTATTCTGGCCTGCCGAACCGGCGAGGTCCTGGATGTTGTAGCGGGTCGCACCGTCCGTATACACACCCTGCATGTTGATGGTGTCGCCCGGTCCGGTCGGGATGTTCTTGATCGACAAGGCCAATTGACCAGCCCAGCCCCACCTGTCGTCCGGATGACCGGTCAACTCAGTGCCGCCGTAGTAAGCCGCATGGTTATCATGCGCCGCGAACGAAGCCTGGAACAGTCCCCAAGCCTGGTCGACACGCAGCATCGCGACGAAGTCCGGAGCAATCGTGCCGGCATAGTCGCTCGCGCCGAAAGGACCGGTGGCACCGATAGCGGCGCCGATCGGACTGAGGGCGCCAAGATTGGCCACACCAGCCTGATAGTAGGCCGTCTGATCCTGAGCCGACAGAGACAGCGACACGCCGTTGCCGAACTCAGCGGTGTAGGTGAACTGGTTCACACCCGTGACCGTGCCGCCGCCGCCGACGAGACCGTCGAAGTTGTTGCCCGGATAGTTGGCCCACGGAGCCGAGAACTGCGAGACCGCCTTACCGATGGTGAAGCCGGCGAACTGGATGAAGGCGTAGTAGACGCCGACCGTACCAGCCGCAACCGCACCCGTATTGGCGTTGTTCGGCGCCTGAACGCCGGCGATCGGCGAATAGACGGTGCCGCCAACGCCGTTGCCGGCGTAGGTGTCCGAGGTCCAGTTGAACGTCGCATCGAAGAAGGTGCGCACCACGCCGTACTCGGTCGCAGTGCGCGTATCGATGTTCAGGTCTTCACGCGAACGCCAGGTGTAGCCGTTGGTGAAGCGGTTCCGCGCGCCAGCGGCGCCCGAAGTGTTGCCGGTGTTGTCAATGTTCGAGTTCGCCAGGACGTCGACGCGCAGGTAGCCGCCCAGCTTGATGCAAGTGTCGGTGCCCGGGATGTAGTAGAACCCTGGACCATAGAGCGAGCAAACCTTCACATACTCGATCGCCTTGGCCTTGACCGGAAGGTCGGCCGCCTTGGCTCCCCCGGCTGCGACGAGAACCGCCACCGAGCCGAGGATAAAGCTGTTCGAAATTTTCATGTTAACCCCCAAGTTCACGTATGTCAGGAAAGGCCACGGATCGCTCGGTCGCTCAGCGCCTTCGACACACCCTCCAATGCCCCGAGGGTCCGCCCATTCCTCACCGATTCTGAAAGCGCGAAAACAGCCTAGCGGATGGATGTACCGGGGCCTTACGAATTGTTCTGATAGGCCTCATCAGCTCTGCTAATGAGCTAATGAGGCAGCCGGGTCGACCGCTGCGATGGACGGGCTTGGGAACGCGGCCTTATGCGCCGCTCGCTCGCAGCCGGCTGTGACGTCGACCATAGGCCGCATAGATCACAAGCCCGATCACCAGCCACACCGCGAGCCTGATCCAGGTGTCGAGCGGCAGGCCGAACATCAGGAACAGCGAGGTTCCAGCGGCCGCCGGGGCCACCAGCCAAATTGCGGGCGCCTTGAACGGCCGCGGCAGTTCCGGATCGCGCACGCGCAGCACCAGCGTGCCGATCGAGACCACCGTGAACGCGAACAGCGTCCCGATCGAGACCAGTTCGCCGACCAGCCCGATCGGCAGCAGGCCCGCGAGGACCGCGGCAATGGTGCCGGAGAAGACGGTCGAGACGTAGGGAGTCCGGAAGCGCGGATGGATCTTTGCGGCAAAGCCCGGCAGCAACCCGTCATGCGCCATGGCGCGAAAGATCCGCGGCTGCGCCAGCAGCATGATGAGGATCACGGATGTCAGTCCGAACAGGATGCCGAGCTTGATGAACGGACCGAGCCAACCGATGCCAACGGCATCGATACCGACCGCGATCGGATCGGGCACGCTGAGCCGATCATACGGCACGATACCGGTCAGCACGAAGCCGACCGCGACATAGAGCGCGGCGCAGACGACCAGCGAGCCGAGAATGCCGATCGGCATGTCGCGCTCCGGCACCTTCGCTTCCTGTGCGGCAGTCGAGACTGCGTCGAAGCCGATATAGGCGAAGAACACCACCGCTGCACCACGGATCACGCCGGACCAGCCGAACACGCCCGGACCGGCATTCGGCGGAATCAGCAAGCCCTCCGGATTGCTCGACGTCACCCAGTTCGCGAGCGTCACCGAGGAGGCCGCGGTGGCGAGAAACAGCGCGATGACGACGAGCTTGACCACGACGACGAAGCTGGTGAAGCGCGCGGACTCGCGAATGCCGACCACGAGCAGCGCGGTGACGAAGGCGATGATCGCCATCGCCGGGATGTTGACCACCGCACCGGTCGACGACCACGCACCGCTGTTGGCGTCGTAGGCGAGCGGCGCCGAGGTGAATTGCTGCGGCAGATTGATGCCGAAATCGCGCATGAAGCTGACGAAATAGCCGGACCATCCGACCGAGACCGCGATCGCGCCGACCGCGTATTCGAGGATCAGGTCCCAGCCGATGATCCATGCGATCAGTTCGCCGAGCGTGGCATAGGCATACGTGTAGGCGCTGCCGCAGATCGGCACGGTCGACGCCATCTCGGCGTAGCACAGGCCGGCGAAGGCGCAGGCGACGGCACCAAGCATGAAGGAGAGCGTGACGGCGGGACCGGCATTGGCGGCCGCCGCGTGCCCGGTCAGCACGAAGATGCCGGCGCCGATGATGCCGCCGATGCCGAGCGTGACCAGCTGCAACGCCGACAGCGAGCGCTTGAAGACCGGCGTCTCCGCGTCGCCGTCGGCCCGTGCCGCCTCCCGCAACAGCTCGGAGGTCGACTTTCGATCCCAGAAGCCAGCCAGGGTGTCCGTCACGCCAGATGCCCTCCGCCGCTCGGGCCCGGCGGGACCCGACGCGATCAGTGGACTATAACGCGCCCAACGTCAGGTCGTTCGCGCGGATGGCGACGGCCGGAGCCCTTATCCACCACCAACCGGGGTACCGCGCCCCTATTGGCAGGGATGACGGCGACCGTCGCGGCCAAGGAAGGTGCCGGACGCCGGGTCGAACGAACGATAACGGGCGCAAGAGGACGGTGCCGGCGGGATGGCGCCGTAGGCGTTCTCCGGGTTGCCGCTGCGCTGCGCCGCCTGCGCCTCGCCCCATGGCGTGAGAGCACCGCCGTTGATCGCACTCCGCCCCGGATTCTGGGCGTCAAAAAGTGCCGGCTCCGATATCTGGGCCGCCACCGGCGTGAACGTCATTCCCACCAGCAGCACGGCGGCTGCAACGGCCTTGAGCCCGGCCATATGACCTCTCCGATGCATCAATTGAAAATTGCCCTGGGTAGCAGGAACGCCCTCGTGCCCGGGCTTGATGTGGTGACGATCAAATTCCGGGCACAGGGGCAGCATGTCACAATGCTGCGAGGCTGCCCCAGTGGGGCACGACGACTGCGGTTCGCGACAGACGTCCGGCCCGCCGCTCAGCGGTTATGCACGTCAGGCCGCGGGTCGGAGACGAACCCGTCGCGGTTCGGCATCTTGACCGCCGCAAGCGACTTGGCGTCGAGCACGGCATTGGCGGGCACGATGCCGTTGAGGCTGAGGATGTAGGCGGACACCGCGTAGACGTCCTCATTGCTCAGCGACTGCGGCGCATTCTGCGGCATTGCGCGGCGGATGTAGTCGAACAACGTCGGGGCATACGGCCAATAGCTGCCGACGGTGCGGATCGGTTTGGGGCTCGCCAGCGTACCCTGTCCGCCGACCAGGCGATCGCCGACGCCACCCTGCCCGCTGTCGCCATGGCACGCCGTGCACTGCTCGGCGAACACGGCGCGGCCGCGTTCGACACTGCCGCTGCCCGGCGGAAGGTTGGAGCCGTCGCGACCGATATCGATGTTCCAGCCCGCGATCTCCGCAGGCGTTGCCGGACGCCCGATGCCGAAGCGATCCTCGGCCTGCGCAGCAGCGGCAAGCATCGCGATCGCCCCCACGAGAAACGCCGCCTTGAGCTTACGCCTGGCCATTGGTCACCTCGCCATTCGCATCAATGCGCCAGGGCCAGATTGCGTTGTTGTGGTAGAATGAGTTGAGGCCACGCACCGCCACCAGTTCTGCCAGCGTCGGCTGGATGTAGCCGGTCTCGTCGATGGCGCGGCTCTGGATCACTGCGGGGGTGCCGTCCCAGTGCCAGGGCAGTCGGAAGCGCGTGAGCGCGCGCGTCAGCACCGGCTCCTGCAGCTCGGCCTGTTGCCAGCTCTTGCCTTCGTCGAGCGAGACCTCGACGCTCTTGATCTTGCCGTGGCCACTCCAGGCGATCCCCGTGATCTCGTGAAAGCCATGTGTGGTCAGCTTCTGGCCGCCGGACGGCCGCGTGATGATCGACTTGGCTTCCATGTAGAAGGTGAATTCGCGCGACGTGCCGTCGGGCATCGGGTCGGTGTATTTCGAGGTCTCCTCGCGCGAATAGGCCGGCTCGGCGACGACCTTGAGCCGGCGCAGCCATTTCACGTTCATGTTGCCCTCGAAGCCCGGCAACAACAGGCGCAGCGGATAGCCTTGTTGCGGACGCAGCCGCTCGCCGTTCTGGCTGTAGACCAGCATGGCGTCGTCGAGGCATTTCTCGATCGGGATCGAGCGCGTCAGCGCGGCCGCATCGGCGCCCTCGGCAACGATCCATTTGGCGCCGGCCTGCAGGCCGGCTTCGTCCAGCACCGTCTTGAGCGGCACGCCGGTCCACTCCGCGCAGCTCAGGAGGCCGACGAGGTCGGAGGCCGTCTTGCCGTAGGGCTTGGTGTAGACCGGATTGCCGGAGCACTCGAGGAAGTGAATCCGCGACTGCGACGGAAAGCGGCGGATGTCCTCCATCGTGAACACGAGCGGGCGATCGACCATGCCATGCAACATCAGCCGGTGCTCGGCCGGATCGATGGTCGGCACGCCGCCATGGTGGCGTTCGTAGAACAGGCCGTTCGGCGTGATGATGCCGTCGAGCTCCTGCAACGGCGTACGGCCCGAAGCGGAGATATATTGCGGCAGCGTCTTCGAGATGTTCTTGATGACGCCTTTCTCGTGGACCGAGGGCGCGCCGTAGGGCTGGCTTCCCATTGGGTCGCCCGGCGTTTTCATCCATTCCGGTACGCTGGGCGGAAGATTATTCCCTTGTTCGGCAAGCGCGGTAGAACCGGAAACTCCCGCGATCGCGGAGCCACCGGCCAGTGCTGCACCCGCCTGAAGGAAACGCCTGCGAGACGCCTCTCGCACGCGCTTGTCCGTCGTGTGTTCGCTCATCGACGTTTTCCTCTGACGTTAGGCGATGCAGCCTAACACCAAACGCCCGAGGCGAGGCAATGGTCCCGCGCGCAGAGCTGCATCGACGACGCCTCGTGGCGGTCACATCTGTTCGCCGGGCATTTGGCTGGCCTGCTTCACCCAGGCGGCGAACTGGGCTTCATCGAGCTCGTCGTTCTCGTGAATGTCGAGATAACGCGTATGCTGCTGCTTGGACTCGCCCGGCGGCACCGGATGCAGCGACGCGCCGCGAAAGAACGCTACTTTGACGTAGCGCGCGAAGACATGGATACCGAGGAACCAGCCTTGCCCTTCCATGCCGTAGAGTGGCGAATTCCACTTCACCGCCTTGTGCACGCCGGGGATGGTGCGCACGATGAGGGCGTCCAGCTTGCGTCCGATATCGCGCTTCCACCCCGGCATCGCCGCGATATAGGCTTGCACGGGTGCGTCACCATACCCCTTCGCGATCTGCGGATTGCCGCCCGAGAGCAGGCGCGGCTTTGCAGTATCGCGCTTCGCGGCGCTCTTCACGCTCTTTTTGGCACCCTTCTTCGCGCTTTTCGCCGACGTCTTGGGCGTCTTGCCAGCCATTGTGCTTGTTTCCATCGGTTCGTGTATCGCGCACGGCGTCGGCCGCTCGAACCGGATCATATCGACCGTGCACCCATGTTGTCGTCATCGACCGCGGGTGTTCGCGGCGGCGTATCGACGCGCGCGACCTTGCGCGCTGCGGCCGAAGCCTAACCGGTCACTGGCGGCGTGCCGTGGGTGTGGAACGACTCGATCGTCTTCAATCCCCAGGCCTGTCCCTTCTTGCGCTCCTCCTCGGTCCACACGATCGGCTTCCAGTCCGGCGCGAGGATCAGGCGGGCGCCTGCATTGGCGACCTCGACGCGGTTGCCGCCGGGTTCATAGACGTAGAGGAAGAAGGTCTGCTGGATCGCGTGCTTGTGCGGCCCGGTCTCGATATGGACGCCGTGCTCGAGGAAAATATCCGCGGCCCGCAAGATCTCCTCGCGGCTGTCGAGCGCGTAGGTCACATGATGAAATCGGCCACGCTTGCCGTAGTAGTCGCGCGTGTAGGCGAAGTCGTAGCTCTTGTTCGACATCGTCATCCACATCGCCGCTTCAGTGCCGTCGTTGAGCACGATCTGCTCGGTGGTGCGGCATCCCAGGTAGTTTCGAAAAACAGGCGGTTGGCCCTGATATCGACCGCGAGGCAGTTGAGATGATCGAGCCTGCGGACGTTGACGCCGCGCGCCGGAAAGCGCTGCGCCTGGTTCTTCAACGCGGGCTTCAGTTCGGCCGGCGCCTCGTACCATTCGGTCTCGTAATAGAGTTCGATGACGTGGCCGTCGGGATCGCGGCAGCGGAATGCCGGTCCCTGCCCCATGTCATCATCGACCCAGCCGATGTCGAAGCCCGAGCCCTTCAGCGCGGCGACGCGGCGTTCGAGCGCCTGCGGGCTGCGCGCCCGCAGCGCCATGTGCTCCATCCCTGAGGTGTTCGATGCGGTCAGCTTCAGCGAATAGCGTTCGTAGTCGTCCCAGCCGCGCAGATAGACCGAGCCGCCCTTTCGGCCGCTGACGGTCATTCCCATGACGTCGACGAAGAATTTCAGACTCTCGTCCGGCTTCGGCGTCAGCAGCTCCATGTGCCCGAGATGAGCGAGATCGAAGATCGGTTCCGGCTGCATGGGGCGGTCTCCTTCGGCGACGGCGCCGGATCGACGTCGTTCCAATCGGGCGGCGAGCGGCGGCGCGTCGATTTGTACCAGTGTACAAAGGATTAGGTCCAGTCAACAAATTAGTGGCGCCGGCGACCGCGGCAGCATCGGCAGTCAGCCCTTCGACGCCATCACCGGCGCCGATCGGTGCGGCCGGGACGCGGTCGCCGACACCGTCAGCGCGACGGCGAGCGCACACACCATGCACAGCTTCATCCGCGCGGTGCGGCGATCGGTCATCGGCAGGAAGAAGAAGAACGCGATCGCCAGAACGAGCAGCGCATTCACGAGATGATACATGGCCGAGCCCTCTTGTTGCGGATCAACAAGATGGCCGGCGCGGCCGCGGCAGTCCGTGCCGGGAATCACAGAGTGAATGCGGTCGAGGCCGGCGGTCAGGCGACCGAGACGACCTTCTCGCGATGCGACGACAACAGCTTGCGGATCTCGACATCCGGCACCGGCCGGCTGAACAGATAGCCCTGCATCTCGGTGCAGCCGAGGACGCGAAGCAAATTGCGCTGCTGCTCGGTCTCGACGCCTTCGGCGGTCGTCGTCATGTCGCTCGCGGCGGCAATGTTCACGACGGCCTGGACGATCGTGGACGATGCGCCGGTACCGGCGAGATCCTTGATGAAGGCGCGGTCGATCTTGATCTTGTCGAACGGGAAGCGCTGCAGGTAGCTCAGCGACGAATAGCCGGTCCCGAAATCGTCGAGCGCGATGCGGACGCCGAGCTCGCGCAGCTGATGCAGCATATCGAGCGCGGCCTCGTCGTCGCGGATCAGCACCGCCTCGGTGATCTCAAGCTCGAGCCGCGAAGGCGCGAGCCCTGACGCCGCGAGCGCAGCGGCGACGTTCAGCGCCAGCGTCTCGCTCTTGAACTGGATCGGAGACACGTTGACCGCGACATGGATATGGTCCGGCCAGTTCACGGCTTCCCGGCACGCGGTGTTGAGCACCCAGTGCCCGAGATCGTTGATCAGGCCGGTATCCTCGGCGACCGGAATGAAATCCGCGGGCGAGATGGTGCCGCGTTCGGGATGACGCCAGCGCAGCAGCGCCTCGCAGCAGCTGACCCGGCTGTTCTCGAGATGAAGCAGCGGCTGATAATGCAGCTCGAAGCTGCCGTCGACGATGGCCTGGCGCAGTTCCAGCTCCAGGCTGCGCCGCGCCTTGGCACGCGCGTCCATGCCGGCCTCGAAGAAGCGGTAGGTGCGGCGGCCGTCGCTCTTGGCGCCATAGAGCGCGAGGTCGGCGTTGCGCAGCAATTGATCGAGTTCGAGGCCGTCGGCGGGCGCGACTGCAATGCCGATGCTGGCGTCGGTGGTGATCAAATGCCCGCTGCACTCGATCGGCTGGCGGATCGCCTGATAAATCGCGGCCAGCAGCTGCATGGTCTGGGTCTGGTCGCGGACCGCGGTCTGGATTACCGCGAACTCGTCACCGCCGAGCCGCGCCGCGACATCGCTCTCCCCGAGGCAGGAGCGCAGGCGATCGGCAATTGCCCTGAGCAGTTCGTCGCCGATCTGATGGCCGAGCGCATCGTTGACGCTCTTGAACTCGTCGACGTCGATATACATGACCGCGAGCTGCTCGTCGGGCTCGATCGCCCTCAACGCCTGCTCGAGGCGCTGGCGGAACAGCACACGGTTGGGCAAATCGGTCAGCGCATCATAATGCGCCATGTGGGCGATCTTGTTCTCGGAGCGCGTGCGCTCGGTGATATCCTCGATCGTCGCCACCCATCCGCCGTCCGGCAGCGGCGTGTTGACGATCTCGATCGCGCGCCCGCCCGGCGCCTGGGTCAGCTGGCGCGTCGCCTTGCCGAGCTTCACATTGTGGATGATGGCGTCGCAGAACTCGTCGACGTCGCCATCGAACGAGCCGGTCTCCTGTCGGTGCGCGATCAGCCGCTGCATGGTGCAGCCAGGCTTCGCCACGTCGGGCGAAAGCCCGAACATCCCGATATAGGGACGGTTGCAGATGATGATGCGCGCCGACGCATCGTAGAGCACGAGCCCTTGCGGAATGTTGTTCACGGCCGTGATGAGATTGCGCCGCTCGGTGGCGAGCCGCGCGTCGGAGACTTCATGCCGCTTCAGCAACAGGAAGACGATCGTGGCCATGATCGCAAATGCCGCCATCAGCAGGCCTTCGCGCTCGCTCCACTGTGCAGTCACGGTTCCGAGCAGGCTGCCGACCAGCAGACCGGCACAGAATGCCAGGCCCTTGGTCGAGCCGGCGTCGGCATTTCCTGACGATGAATTGCGGTGTTCGATGCGCACGCTGATCTCTCCCGAGCGCGGCATCGTTACGCAGCACAAATGGAAAGGTCGTTACAACTCGCAGTTAGCAATCGGTTACACGATACCTGGAGATCGCAGACGACAAATCGCATCGAGAACCCCGTAAACCTACGGAGCCATCGATGCACTCCTCCGAGATGGTGAATCCCGCATTAACGGAAAAACCGCGAAACAGTCGCGGCTGTGTCAGAAAGCGACGATTTCGCCGCCGATGCGCCTAACGGCGCACAATCTCGCGGTACGATAGAAACAAATCGTCACCGGGAAGGTGTAGATTTAGCCGATGCGAAACCCCGGCGACTTAACGGTTTTTCCAATCCCGGGCGGGCATATTGGTCCGAACATTTAGATTTTGAGAACGAGCCAGGCGAGAACTGTGACATCCTTCGGACGTGTGATCTCTGTGCGCGGCTCGCAGGCCCGGATTGGGCTGCTGGCGGGCGGCCAGATGCAGTTTTCAGAAATGCGGGCAACCGTGGGCCGGTTCGTCAGCATCCGCTGCGCGAGTTCGGTCATCGTCGCCATGATCACCGAGGTCACCTGCGAGCACCTGCCGCCGTCCGACGAGTATATGGCGACCGCCTCGGTCGACCTGCTCGGTGAAATCCTGGGCGGCGACCGGCCGAAATTCCAGCGCGGTGTCACCCATTATCCGACCATCGGCGACAGCACCGATCTGATCACGAACCAGGAGCTGCGCACGGTCTATGCGCCGAGCGGTTCGGACCAGATCAATGTCGGCACGCTGCAGCAGGATCGCTCTGTCATCGCCTATGTCGACGTCGAGGAAATGCTCTCCAAGCATTTCGCGGTGCTCGGCTCGACCGGCGTCGGCAAATCCACCGGCGTGTCGCTGCTGCTCAACGAGATCCTGAAGTCGCGGCCGAACCTGCGCATCTTCCTGCTCGACGTGCACAACGAATACGGCCGCTGCTTCGGCGAGCGCGCGCAGGTGCTCAACCCGCGAAACCTGAAGCTGCCGTTCTGGCTGTTCAACTTCGAAGAGGTCGTCGACGTGCTGTTCGGCGGCCGGCCCGGCGTGCCCGAAGAGCTCGACATCCTCGCCGAAGTGATCCCGATGGCGAAGGGCATCTACACCCAGTACCAGAACTCCGACCGGGTCGGCCTCGGGCTGAAGCGCGTCGATCCCAAGCAGGTCGGCTACACCGTCGATACGCCGGTGCCCTATCGCCTCGTCGACCTGATCTCGCTGATCGACGAGCGCATGGGCAAGCTCGAGAACCGCTCCTCGCGCATCATCTATCACAAGCTGATCTCGCGCATCGACGCGGTGCGCAACGATCCGCGCTACGCCTTCATGTTCGACAATGCCAATGTCGGCGGCGATACCATGGCCGAGGTGATCAGCCATCTGTTCCGCCTCCCCGCCAACGGCAAGCCGATGACCATCATGCAGCTCGCCGGCTTCCCCGTCGAAGTCGTCGATTCCGTGGTGTCGGTCTTGTGCCGCATGGCGTTCGATTTCGGGCTGTGGAGCGACGGCGTCTCGCCGATGCTGTTCGTCTGCGAGGAGGCGCATCGTTACGCCTCCGCCGACCGCAATATCGGCTTTGGACCGACCCGCAAGGCGGTGTCGCGCATCGCCAAGGAAGGCCGCAAATATGGCGTCTATCTCGGCCTGATCACCCAGCGTCCGGCCGAGCTCGACGCCACCATCATCTCCCAATGCAACACGCTGTTCACGATGCGCCTTGCCAACGACCGCGACCAGGCGCTGCTGCGCTCCGCGGTGTCGGATGCCGCCGCCAATTTGCTGTCGTTCGTGCCCTCGCTCGGCACCCGCGAAGTGCTGGCATTCGGCGAAGGCGTGGCGCTGCCGACGCGGCTGCGCTTCAAGGAGGTGCCGCCGCACCAGCTGCCGCGCGGCGAGGCCACCATCGCAACGGTGCCGTCGGTCACCGCCGGCCATGACATGCATTTCGTCAGCGCCGTGCTGGAGCGCTGGCGCGGCGCCACCTCGCATCGCGACAGCCCGAGCGGTGACGCCAATTTCAACCCTCCGGCGCCGCCGCGCACCATGGCGCCCGCCGAAGCCCCGATGCTGCAGCCGTCGCTTGGCCTCGATCCGGACCGCTTCTCGCTTCTGAAGAAGCCGCTGCGCTAGCATCATTCCGCCAAGGCGCCGATCCGCCTTGCGCCCAAGGCGTCATCGACTATGGTTTCGCGTGACGCCGCATCGATGCGGCATGCCGGAACCATCTCATGACGCAGCCGACCGCAAAGCGCTTCCCGACGCCCGCTCTCGATAGGCTCCCCGAGGATATCCGCACCCGCATCCTCGCGGTGCAGGAGAAGTCCGGCTTCGTGCCGAACGTATTCCTCACGCTGGCCTATCGCCCCGATGAATTTCGCGCCTTCTTTGCCTATCACGACGCGCTGATGGAGAAGGACTCCGGCCTCTCCAAGGCCGAGCGCGAGATGATCGTGGTGGCGACCAGCGCCGCCAACCAGTGCCAGTATTGCGTGATCGCCCACGGCGCGATCCTGCGCATCCGCGCCAAGAATCCGGAGATCGCCGACCAGATCGCGGTCAATTATCGCAAGGCCGACATCACGCCGCGGCAGCGCGCGATGCTCGACTTCGCCATGAAGGTCAGCCGCGCGGCCGAGGAGGTCGCTGAGGCGGACTTCGCCGCGCTCGCCGTCCATGGCTTCAGCGACGACGACGTCTGGGACATCGCTGCCGTCGCGGCGTTCTTCGCGCTCTCGAACCGGCTCGCGAACGTCACCGGCATGCGGCCGAACGCCGAGTTCTACATGCTCGGGCGGCAGCCGAAATAGAGGACAGCTTGTAGAGGACATCTTGGCAGACTGGAGCGAAATCGTCCTGCGTCTCGGTGCGGCGACCCTTGCCGGCAGCGCGATCGGGCTCGACCGCGACCTGCGCGGCAAGCCGATCGGCCTGAAGACGCTCGGCCTCGTCAGCCTTTCGACGGCTACCGTCGTGCTGCTTGCCTTGCAGGCGGTCGATCCCGGGAAATTCACCGATGCCGTCAGCCGCGTGATCCAGGGCGTGCTGACCGGGATCGGCTTTCTCGGCGCCGGCGTGATCGTCCGGCGGGGCGACCGCTATCACGTCCATGGCCTGACCAGCGCCGCATGCGCGTTCTTCGCCGCATGCGTCGGCATCGTCTGCGGCGCCGGACATTGGCCGATCGTCCTCACCGCGCTCGTGCTGGCATTCCTGCTGCTAACCTTCGGCAAGCGGACCGAGCGGTGGCTGCACCACGTGCTCGGCGGCAAGGAAGATCCTCCCCAACCGGAGCGAGCGCCCGGTCAGTCGTCAGACGCCGGCCCGCACCAGCCGGGCAAATAGACCGCTCCTCCGCTGCGTCCCAGCGCCAGCCCCTTCTCCAGCGCCTTGGCGAAATTGTTCTCTACCGTCTTGCGCGGGATGTGGCGGCGCAGGAAATCGGCCCACAGGAATTCGCTGAACGGCGTCGTGTCCTTGGCGAAGCCGCCGGCCCGGCGCATCTCGCCGGCAAGGCTGCGGAACGGATCGTCCTTGAGATCCTTGATCGACTTCGGAATGTCCCTGAAGTGGCAGCGCTCGCCTTTGGAATTGTAGGGATAGACCCAGCGCTTGTTGTCCATCACGCCCCAGAACACGTCACGCTCGACCATCGTGAGATCGCCGATCACCGTGACCAGGATGTCCTTGACGCCCTCCTCGTGCAGCGCCCGAGCCATGTGATGGTGATCGACCACGTAGTAGCGATCGTCGGGTCCATGGACCACCGGGATCATGTGCTTGCCAAGCAGCTCGGCGCGCTTCTTGCTCGAGCTGTGCTCGCGCCAACGCTTCCGCTTCTCCTTCACCTCGTGCATGCCGACCGTCATCTGGGTCGGTCGCAACGACATGATCGGGACCGGTTTGACGTAAGGCTCGCGCGTATGGGCCATGAATTGTACTCCCGTTTGACCGGCACTCCGGAATGGGTTCCATTATGACATGATGCCACAGGCAGACGAAAGGGCTGGTTCGGCGGAATGGCTTTGAGAGCAAGCGATCGAACGAAGGCGCGCACGATCCGCCTCGGCAACCGGGAGGTCGTGACCGAGGGGTTAGAGCTCAGCTTCTGGGCAGACATCAGCCATCGCTGCATGACGGCATCCTGGCCCGCCTTTATTGGCGGTGCAGCATTGGTGTTCATCGCCTTCAATGCCGCGTTCGCCTTGCTCTATTGGCTCGGTGATCACCCGATCGCCAACGTGCCCGACGGCCAATACGTCGACTACCTTTATTTCAGCATCGAAACACTTTCGACCGCCGGCTACGGCGACATGCACCCGCAGACGCATTACGGGCACTTCATCGCCACCATAGAGCTCTTCACCGGCATCTTCTCGATGTCGCTGATGACCGGACTGATCTTCGCGCGCTTCTCGCGGCCGAGCGCTCGGCTGCTGTTCGCCGACTATCCCGTGATCTCGAACCATGAAGGCCAGCCGACGCTGATGATCCGCCTTGCCAACGAGCGGCACAACATCATCGCCAATGCCACCGCGCGGCTGTGGCTGTTCAAGAACGGCGTCAGCAAGGAAGGCATGCCCTATCGCCGGTTCTACGAACTGCCGCTCTCGCGCAGCGAAAGCCCGGCGCTGGCTCTAAGCTGGACCCTGTTTCATGTGATCGACCAGGACAGCCCGCTCTACGGCCTCGACGCCGCAGACCTGGAAGCCGTCAATGCCGGTCTCGGCCTCATCGTGTCGGGCTATGACGACGTTGCAGCGCAAACTGTGCATGCGCGAAAATCCTACGAACATTCCGACGTCCGCTTCGGCCATCGCTATGCCGAGATCCTGCAGGCGACAGACGACGGCCGCCTCAGGATCGACTACAGTCGGTTCCACGAGACCATCGAGGGATAAATACTACCTCTGCGCGCATCAAGATTCTAGGTGTGAAGTGCAGCGAACGTGCTACACATGAACGGCGACGCGACCGGACTGACAACAGTGAAGACGCAGCGGCCAATTTCCTCGGATGACGAGCACGTGGTGCTCAAATTCCGGCCGCGTACCTCAGCGCAGCCGCCAGGCAAGCGCGAGGAGCCGGTCCGTTCGACCCGCCCGGCTTCCGTCGCTCCTGTTTCCGTCGCCAACGACCTCTCTCGCTATGAGAAGCCGCGCGAGGAGCCGGACGATTTCCGCCAGCGCATGCTCGCCAACATCGCCGCCTTCGCCTTCACGGTGGCACTCACCGCGATCGGTATCTGGCTCGCCATGAGCATCGCCGATTTGCGCAAGACCCAGGATTGCGTGCTGATGGGTCGCCGAGATTGCGCGAAGATTACGGTGATGCCGCGCAGCTAGGCTCACCGGAACCGTGCCCAAAAACCGTCCTTGCCAGGCCGGCCAAGCTCCATTGAACTAACGGCCCTGCTCCGATATACGGGCACACGACTCCGGCAGCAGCAATAGGGAATTCCGGGGCAACGCGCCCGCCTCCTCCACGTCGATCCGGAATTACCTTCAATATATCAAAGGCTTAATGATGTCCTCCACATTCGAGCAGATCGCCAACATTATCGCGGAGACCTGCGACATCCCGCGCGATACGATCAAGCCGGAGAGCCACGCGATCGACGATCTCGGGATCGACAGCCTCGACTTCCTCGACATCGCCTTTGCCATCGACAAGGCATTCGGGATCAAGATGCCGCTCGAGAAGTGGACCCAGGAGGTCAACGACGGCAAGGCCACGACGGAGCAGTACTTCGTGCTGCAGAATCTCGCCGACCGCATCGACGAGTTGGTTGCGGCCAAGAACGCGGGCACGGGCTCGGGCTCGTAATCGCCCATCATGCAGCTTGAAACTTTTCAGCTGATCGATCGGATCGTCGACCTCAACCTCGACGCAAGGACCATTGTCGTCGAGGCGGACGTCCCGCCGGACAGCCATTCGGTGTTCACGGGGCACTTCCCGGGCTACCCGATCATGCCCGGCGTGCTGCTCACCGAAGCGATGGCCCAGAGCTCCGGCTGGCTGATCCTCGGTCTGACCAAGTTCGAGCGCATGCCTTTCCTCGCCATGGTCAAGGAAGCCAAGATGCGTGGCTTCGTCAGCCCCGGATCGACGCTGACGATCGAAGCCAAGATCGAGCACGAAGGTTCAGGCTTCACCGTGACCTCGGCGAAGGTCCGCGTCGGCAAGGAGCTCAAATGCAACGCTGAGCTGACCTTCCGTCATATCCCCTTTCCCAGCCCGGACTTGCGTGTGCACATGGACGCGATGGCCAACAAGATCGGGTTTCCGCTGCAGGCAATTAGTAATGGCTGAGAAGGAAGTCTGGATCACCGGCGTAGGCCTGCTCTCCTCGCTCGGCGAGGGGCTGGATACGCATTGGGATGCGCTCGGCGCCAAGCGCGTCAATGCCGACGAGAAGCGCCTCGCGCCCTACGTGATCCATCCGATCGCCCCCGTCAGCTTCGACGCCCAGATCCCGAAGAAGGGCGATCAGCGTCAGATGGAGATGTGGCAGCGGATCGGCACCTATGCTGCCGGGCTGGCGCTCGATTCCGCTGGCGTCAAAGGCAATCAGGAAATCCTGTCGCGGATGGACATGATCATCGCAGCCGGTGGCGGCGAGCGTGACCTCAATGTCGACCTGGCGATCATGAACGCCGACGCGCAGGGCAAGCTGCCCCCTGCGCTGCTCAATGAAAAGCTGATGAACGAGCTGCGCCCGACGCTGTTCCTGGCGCAGCTCTCCAACCTGCTCGCCGGCAATATCGCGATCGTCCACGGCGTGTGCGGGACGTCGCGCACCTTCATGGGCGAGGAAGCCGCGAGCATCGACGCCGCGCGGATCGCCGTCGCGCGCATCGGGGCCGGACAGAGCGACATCGCCCTGGTCGGCGCGGCCCATAATGGCGATCGCGGCGACCTGCTGATGCTCTATTCGTTCGGCGACTTCGCCCTCAAGGATCAACATACGTCGGTCTGGGCCCGCAGGAACAACCCGGGCTTCGCGATCGGCTCCGCCGGCGCCTTCCTGGTGATGGAATCGCGCGAGCATGCCGAGGCACGCGGCGCGAAGCCGTACGCCAAGCTGACCAAGGTGGTCGCCGATCTGGCCAAGCGCAAGCAGCCCGGCGCAGTGACGCAATCGCTGCAGGCGATGTGGCCGCAGCTTGGTGTCAACGATGCCAATACCATGCTGATCACGGGTGCGACCGGCGCGGAGCCTGCGACCGCCGAAGAGCGCGAATTCCTCGGTCAGCACCCCGGCCTTGCCGTGCGCGCCACCGGAACGACCTTTGGGCACACCATGGAGGCGCAGTTCCCGCTCGGGCTCGCGCTGGCCGCGCTGTCGATCTCGCGCGGCGCGCTTTATCCGGCCAACGACCCGACCGGGCTGGAGGTTGAAAAGACCGAAGCGCCAACCCAGATTGTCGTGTTGGGGGTCGGCCACTGGCAGGGCGAAGGCATGGCACTGGTCGAGGCCGTCAAGTAATTCGGCGCAAGCACCGACGGGGACACCATGACAGCACCACGCGATAAATTCGGCCGACCGATCGTTGTCGTGACCGGCATGGGAATCGTGACGTCGCTCGGCGGCGGCAAGACCGACAATTGGAAACGCCTCAGCGCAGGCGAGTCCGGCATCAAGACCGTCACGCGCTTTCCGCTCGATAGCATGAAGACGACGATGGCCGGCGCCGTCGATTTCGTCACCGTCGATCCGTTCTCGTCGACCAGCCTGTCGCAGCGCCTCGCGGAAATCGCCGCCGAAGAGGCACTGGAGCAATCCGGCATCGGCAGCAAGGGCGACTTCCCCGGCCCGCTGTTCCTGGCGGTCGCGCCGATCGAGACCGAATGGCCGCAGCGGCTCGAAGTCGCGCGCGACGTTCCGACCAAGGACTTTGGCATCATCGAATATCTGGCGACCTGCAGCGGCGGGAAGTTTGCGCACTTCCACCGGCGCTTCACGTTCGGTTCGGTCGCGCTCAGCCTCGCCGAAACTTTCGGCACCAAGGGATCGCCGATTTCGCTCTCGACGGCTTGCGCATCCGGCGCGACCGCGATCCAGCTCGGCGTCGAGGCGATCCGCCGTGGCGAAACCGATGCAACGCTGTGCATCGCCACCGACGGCTCGGTCAATCCGGAAGCCATGGTGCGATTCTCGCTGCTGTCGGCCCTTTCCACCCAGAATGATCCGCCGCAGGGCGCCTCAAAGCCGTTCTCGAAGAACCGCGACGGCTTCGTGATGGCCGAAGGCGCCGGCGCGCTGGTGCTGGAGAGCTACGACGCCGCGATCGCGCGTGGCGCGCGCATCCTCGGCGTCGTCGCGGGCTGCGGCGAGCTGACCGACTCCTTCCACCGCACCCGCTCGGCCCCCGACGGCAAGCCGGCGATCGGCTGCGTGCGCAAGACGCTTGCCGACGCCGGCATGGAGCCCGAGCAAATCGATCACATCAACGCGCACGGCACCTCGACCCCGGAAAACGACAAGATGGAATATCTTGCGACCGCGGCCGTGTTCGGCGAGCACACCAAAAACATTCCGGTGTCGTCGAACAAGTCGATGGTCGGCCACACCATCTCGGCCGCCGGCGCGGTCGAGGCGATCTTCTCGCTGCTCACGCTCGAGCATCAGCGGATTCCGCCGACGATCAATTACGAGGTGCCGGATCCCGCGATCCCGTTCGACGTGGTCGGCAACAAGGCGCGCGACGCCAAGGTGACCGCCGTGATGTCGAACTCGTTCGGGTTCGGCGGGCAAAACGCCTCGCTGATCCTGACGCGCGAACCGGCCTGATCCACGCCTCGCCTCGTCCGATGAAACGCCTGCTCCTTCGCACCCGGGCGCGCCTGCGTGACGCAGCAAAGCCCGTGACCAACGTCGCCATTGGCGCGTTGACGACTGGGCTGCTGCGCACGACGCGCTATTTCGATCCGGAGAAGACCGCACGATTCTTCGGCCACGCCGCGCATTTCATCGGCCGCCGGTTGCGTGAGGATCGCATCGGCCGCGAGAACCTCACGGCCGCCTTCCCGGAGAAGTCGCCGCAGGAAATCGAAGAGATCCTGACTGGCGTCTGGCACAACCTCGGACGGATCGGCGCCGAATTCGCGCATATCGACCGCATCTGGGACCATGATCCCCGGAATCCCGACAAGCCGGGCCGCGTCGAATTCTCAGCGCGCAGCAAGCAGCTGTTCGACCAATTGCGTGACGACGGCAAGCCGGCACTGTTCTTCGCCGCACATCTCGGCAACTGGGAGCTCTCGCCTATTGCTGCCGCCGCGCATGGCCTCGACGCCACGATCCTGTTCCGGCGGCCGAACATCGAAGCAGCCGACCGCGCCATCGAACGCATCCGCGCCGTCAATTTGGGTACGCTGGTCCCGGCCGGCCGCGACGCGCCGCTCAAGCTGGCGCAGGCGCTGAAGAACGGCCAGCACGTCGCGATGCTGGTCGACCAGTATTTGACCAACGGCGTCCCCGTCACCTTCTTCGGCCGCAAGACCACCGCGAACCCGCTGCTAGCCCGCCTGCGCCGGCAGATCGATTGCCCGATCCACGGCACGCGGATCATCCGCCTGCCCGATGGCCGTTTCCGCGGCGAGGTCACCGAGGAAGTGAAGCCGGTGTTCGACGCATCCGGCCAAGTCGATATCCAGGGCACGACGCAGGCGATCACCGACATCGTCGAGGGCTGGGTCCGCGAGTATCCGGATCAGTGGCTCTGGCTGCACCGGCGCTGGCGGTAGGCGGAGACTGTCATTCGTCATTGCGAGCGAAGCGAAGCAATCCATCTCGCCACTTGCGGAACCATGGATTGCTTCGTCGCTGACGCTCCTCGCAATGACGGCACGCTACTGCGACGAGAATGTCACTTCCCGGTCTTCACCCGCGTCCACAGCCGATTGATGATCCGCTGCGTCGCCGGATCGCGCGCCGTGATCACGAATAGCTTCTTCTGCATCGCCGCGTCGGGATAGATGTTCCTGTCGTCGAAGATCTTGGGGTCGATCAGCTTCTGGCTCGCCAGATTGCCGTTGGCGTAAGACAGGAAGTTCGAGTTCTTCGCCGCGACGTCGGGACGATAGAGGTAGTTGATCAGCTCATAGGCCTCAGCGACGTTCTTGGCATCGGCGGGGATTGCGAGATTGTCGAAGAACATCTGCGCGCCCTCCTTCGGGATCGTGTACCCGATCTCGACGCCGGTCTTGGCTTCCGCCGCCCGGCTGCGGGCCTGCATGATGTCGCCCGACCATCCGACCACGAAGCAGATCTCGCCCGAAGCCAGCGCGCTGAGATATTCGGACGAATGGAATTTGCGCACATAGGGCCGGATCTTGGTGACGAGATCGGCGGCCTTCTCGAGGTCGGCCTGCCTGGTCGAGTTCGGATCGAGACCGAGATAGCTCAGCGCCGCCGGCAGGATGTCGTCGGCGGAATCCAGCATGTGGATGCCGCAATCCTTGAATTTGGCGAGGTTCTCCGGCTTGAACACCATGTCCCAGCTGTCGATCTTCGCGTCAGGTCCGAGGATCTTCTCCGCCATCTTGACGTTGTAGCCGATGCCGGTGGTGCCCCACATGTAGTTGGCGCCGTAGTTGTTGCCCGGATCGTAGGTCGCGAGTTGCTCCGTCACCACCGGCCAGGCATTGGCGAGGTTCGGCAGCTTCGACTTGTCGAGCTTCAGGAACACCTTCGCGGTGATCTGGCGCTGCAGGAAATAACCGGTCGGCACCACGACGTCGTAACCGGACTTGCCCGCGAGCAGCCGGGTCTCCAGCGTCTCGTTGGCGTCGAACGTATCGTAGACGACCTTGATGCCGGTTTCCTTGGTGAAGTCCTCGAGGACTCCCGGCGCCATGTAGTTCGACCAATTGTAGAAGTTGACCGTACGATCCTCGGCGCCGGCGGAGGCCGAGAACAGCAGGAGCGTTGCGACCGCGCCGACGATGGTGACGAGACGACGGTGCTGCTCTCGCATCCTGGCCCTACCTCTTGCGGCGGTGAACCGCGTCCGACAGCCGCTCCAGCGCGGTGTCGAGCGTCGAGTCTTTCTTGGCGAAACAGAAACGCACGACGGACGTCACAGCATCCTGCTCGTAAAACGCCGACACCGGAATAGCCGCAACCTTGTAATCCTGCACAATTCGCCAGCAGAACTCAGCATCGGTCTCGTTGAGGCCGAGCGGCGATAGATCAACGGTGAGGAAATACGTCCCCTGCGACTTCAGCACCGGAAAGCCGATGCTCTCGAGCCCCTTGGTGAGACGGTCGCGGCTTCGCGCCATGTCCTTGCGCATATCGAGGAAATAATCGTCCGGCTTGCCGAGGCCGTACGCAACCGCGGCCTGCAGATTGGGCGCCGTCGTGAAGGTGAGGAACTGATGCACCTTCGCAGCCACGCGCAGCAGCGGCGGCGCGGCGCAGACGAAGCCGATCTTCCAGCCCGTCAGCGAGAAGATCTTGCCGGCGCTGCCGACCTTGATGGTGCGATCGCGCATCCCCGGAATCGTGATCAGCGGGATGTGCTCGCGGCCGTCGAACACGACGTGTTCCCAAACCTCGTCGCAGATCGCGACCACGTCGAACTCCTGGCAATACCGCGCCAGCAGTTCGAGGTCCTCGCGCGGATAGACCACCGCGGCCGGGTTGAGCGGATTGTTGAACAGCACCGCCTTGGTCTTGTGGTTGAAGACGCTGCGCAGCATCTCCTCGTTCAGCCGCCACTCCGGCGGCTCGAGCCGCAACAGCCGCGGGATGCCGCCGGCCTGGCGGATGATCGGCAGATAGGAATCATAGACCGGCTGGAAGCACACGACTTCGTCGCCCGGTTCGACCACGGAGAGGATCGAGGAGGTCAGCGCCTCGGTGCCGCCGGAGGTGACCATCACCTCCGTCATCGGATCGAGCTTGAGCCCGTGCCAGTGGCCGTAATGCGATGCGATCGCCTGACGGAGCTCCGGAATGCCCATCATCGACGGATACTGGTTGTAGCCGTTGATGGAAGCATCCGCGACGGCGCGGCGGATGTCCTCCGGTCCGGGATCGTCGGGAAAGCCCTGTCCGAGATTAATGGCGTTGTTGTCGCGCGCGGCCTGCGACATCGCCTCGAAGATGGTGACGGGAAGGTCCGCGAAGACCTTGTTCATGGAGGTCATGTCAGGGATCAGCCGCCCGTCTTGGTCGGCAGTCCCGCAGCCTTCCAGCCGATGATGCCGCCCGCCAAATGCTTGTCATAGGGCAGGCCCGCAGCCTGGGCGGCCAGCGAGGCCGTCACCGAGCGCTTGCCGGAGCGGCAGGCGAACACCACCTGCTTTCCTCTCGGATCGGGGATAGCGGCCGGGTCGAAGGTCGACAGCGGCACCACGACGCCATCGGGATAGGCTTCGACTGCGACCTCATTGGGCTCGCGGACGTCGACCAGGAGATAGCGGCCTTCCGCCATGCCCTTCGACACCTCGTCCGGAAACAAATCTTCCACCTTGTGGTCCGCCACGGAAATATCCTCCCGACTATCAATTGGCGAGCATCGCGCGGCTCGCCGTTCCGGGCGCAAAGTCGCCTCTCGCGGCAAGAAAATCAAGCGTCCGAAACGGGTTAGATGCCGCGCAGAAACGGTAGGTCGTACGCCCTAAATCGTGACCTGGGTGCCGACCTCGACCACCCGCCCGGTCGGAATCTGGAAATAGTCGGTGGCATCGTTCGACGAGCGGCTCAGCGCGATGAACAGATGGTCCTGCCAGCTCGGCATGCCCGAATGCGCCGCCGGCTTCAGCGCGCGGCGGGACAGGAAGAATGAGGTCGACATGATGTCGAACTGCCAGCCGAGCTTGCGCGCGATCGCCAGCGTCTTCGGCACGTTCGGCTGCTCCATGAAGCCGAACTTCAGCGTCACCTTGGAGAAGGTTTCGGTCAGCTGCTCCATCCGAACCCGCTCGGACGGATCGATGCGCGGCGTCGGCGCGGTCTCGATGGTCAGGATGACGTTCTTCTCGTGCAGCACCTTGTAGTGCTTGAGGCTGTGCATCAGCGCGGTCGGCGCGCTGACGGGATCGCTGGTCAGGAACACCGCGGTGCCGGACACACGCTGCGGCGGCCGCTTCTCCAGCATCGCGACGAGATCGGCGAGCGGGAATTCCAGCTTGCGCGACTTCTCGAACAGCAGCCGGCTGCCGCGCCGCCAAGTGTACATCACCACGATCATGGCGCCGCCAAGCGCGAGCGGCACCCAGCCGCCCTCGAACACCTTGAGCAAATTGGCAGCCAGGAACGTGATGTCGAGGAACAGGAACGGCGCGACCAGCGCGGCGGCGGCGATCGGCGACCAGCGCCAGACCTTCCAGATCACCACAAAGCCCATCATCGCCGTCACCACCATGGTGCCTGTGACCGAGATGCCGTAGGCCGACGCCAGCGCGCTCGACGAGCGGAACATCAGCACCAGCACGATCACCGCGATGAACAGGAGCCGGTTGATGCGCGGCATATAAATCTGCCCGGAATGCGCTTCCGAAGTATGACGGATCTCGAACCGCGGCATCAGGCCGAGCTGGATTGCCTGCCGCGTCAGCGAATAGGCGCCGGTGATCACGGCCTGGCTCGCGATCACAGTCGCCAAGGTCGCGAGCGCGACCATGGGGATCAGCGCCCAGTCCGGGAACATCAGGAAGAACGGGTTCTCGATGCCCTTGGGATCGCCGATCAAGAGCGCGCCCTGGCCGAGATAGTTCAGCGCCAGCGACGGCAGCACGATGAACATCCACGCGGTCTGGATCGGGCGCTTGCCGAAATGGCCGAGGTCGGCATAGAGCGCCTCCGCGCCGGTCACGGCGAGGAACACGGCACCGAGCGTGATGAAGCCGATCACGCCGTGATGCAGCATGAACGACACCGCAAGCACCGGGTTGAATGCGAGGAACACCTCGGGATGCCGCGCGATCTGCGGCAGCGCCGCAACTGCGATCACCGCGAACCAAACGCACATCACCGGCCCGAAGAAGGCCGCGACGCGCGCCGTGCCGCGCGACTGCACGGCGAACAGGAAGACCAGGATCACCACCGTGAGCGGGACGACATAGGGATCGAAGGTCGACGTGACGAGCTTGATGCCTTCGATCGCCGACAGCACCGAGAGCGCCGGCGTGATGACCGCGTCGCCGTAGAACAGCGCGCCGCTGATGATGCCGAGCAGCACGATCGCGCCGGCCCCCTTGGTGGCAGCGCGCTGCGCCAGCGCCATCAGCGCCAGCGTGCCGCCTTCGCCATTGTTGTCGGCACGGAGCAGGATCACGACGTATTTCAGCGTGACGACGACAATCAGCGCCCACAGGATCAGCGAGAGCACGCCGAGCACTGCATGCGCAGTTACGGCGCCCTCGCCGCCGGCAGCAGCGACAACGGCTTCACGCAGCGCGTAGAGCGGGCTGGTGCCGATGTCGCCATAGACGACGCCGATGCTGCCGAGCAGCAGCGCCTTGAAGGTGGCGGTCGAATGCGCCTCGCCATGGCCGTTTGCCGCCGGCGCTTCCGCCGCGGTGATCGCACTCTCGGATGACATGGGAAGCTGCGCCTCTGTCTTCTGCCGCACTGCAACAATGCCGGAACGCAGGCCTATACTCCCGGCAGGAATGCATAGGTTAGCACGGATTCAGGCCTCCACTATGCGTATCGCGCATAGATCACGGCTTTTCAATGCCGGAATTCGCTGCCGGTTCAGATAGTTACCTGAGTACCCACTTCAACCACCCTCCCTGTCGGGATCTGGAAATAGTCGGTCGCATCGTTGGCGGACCGGCTCATCGCGATGAACAGATGGTCCTGCCACTGCGGCATGCCCGACTGGGCGGACGGCTTCAGCGACCGCCGCGACACGAAGAACGAGGTCGCCATGATGTCGAACTGCCAGCCGAGCTTGCGGACGACCGCCAGCGCCTTCGGCACGTTCGGCGATTCCATGTAGCCGAAGCGCAGCCGCACTGCGGTGAACTTGTCGCTGACCTTCTCCATATTGACGCGCTCCGACACATCGACGCGCGGCGTCGGTGCGGTTTCGATGGTCAGGATCACGTTGTGCTCGTGCAGCACCTTGTTGTGCTTGAGATTGTGCAGCAGCGCGGTCGGCACGAAGCTCGGGTCGCTGGTCAGGAACACCGCGGTGCCCTTGACGATGTGCGGCGGCCGCTTCTCCAGACTGCGGATCAGGTCGCGCAGCGGAACCTCGATGCGGCGGGTCTTGGCGATGAGGATCGCGGCGCCACGGCGCCAGGTCCAGATCATCGTCGCCATCACGACGCCGAACAGCAGCGGCACCCAGGCGCCCTCGAACAGCTTCAGCAGGTTGGCGCTGAAGAAGGTCATGTCGACGATCACGAATGGCAGGATCAAGGCGGCTGCCGACACCACGCGCCAGTTCCACAGCTTCCAGATCACGATGAAGCCCATGATGCCGTCGGCGACCATGGTGGTCGAGACCGCGATGCCGTAGGCCGAGGCGAGCCCGCTCGAGGTGCGGAACAGCAGCACCAGCAGCAGCACGCCGATCAACAGCAGCCGGTTGACCCGCGGCAGATAGATCTGCCCGGCATGGGTCTCCGAGGTGTAGCGGACCTCGAAGCGCGGCAGCAGTCCGAGCTGCACCGCCTGGCTGATCAGCGAATAGGCGCCGGTGATGACCGCCTGGCTTGCGATCACGGTCGCGGCGGTGGCGAGCCCGACCAGCGGCAGCAGCAATACGTCCGGCACCATCCGGTAGAACGAGTTCTCGATCGCCGCCGGATCGGACAGCACCAGCGCGCCCTGCCCGAAATAGTTGAGCAGCAGCGAGGGCAGCACGAAGAACAGCCAGCCGGACTGGATCGGCTTGCGGCCGAAATGCCCGAGATCGGCATACAGCGCCTCGCCGCCGGTCACCGCGAGGAACACGGCGCCCAAGGTCACCAGGCCGACGGTGCCGTGGGTCAGCAGGAACTGGAGCGCGTAATAGGGATTGATCGCCGCCAGCACCGACGGATCGTCCATGATGTGGACCACCCCCATCACCGCGAGCGAGGCGAACCACACCACCATGACAGGCCCGAACGCCGAGGCGACGCGCGCGGTGCCGGAGCGCTGCACCGCGAACAGCGCAACCAGGATCAGGATCGTCAGCGGCACCACATAGTGCTCGAGATGCGGCGTGGCGAGCTTGAGGCCTTCGACCGCCGACAGCACCGAGATCGCCGGCGTGATCATGGAATCGCCGATGAACATCGAGGCGCCAACCACGCCGAGCGCGAGCAGCGGCCAACTGCGCCGTCCAAGCGCGCGCTGACCGAGCGCCATCAGCGACAGCGTGCCGCCCTCGCCATTGTTGTCGGCGCGCAGCAGCAGCAGCACGTATTTCGCGGTGACGACGGTGAACAGCGCCCACAGGATCAGGCTGAGCACGCCGAGCACCATGATGCGGGTGACCGGCTGGCCGTGCGCGGCGCCGCCGACCGCCTCGCGGAATGCGTAGAGCGGCGAAGTTCCGATATCGCCGAACACCACCCCGATGCTGCCCAGCGTCAGGGCCCAGAAGCTTGAGGTGCCCTGGCCTGTTGCTTGAGCATCCCGGGCTTCGGTGGATGAGACGCTGGCAGCCATGGCGAAGGTTGGAACGCCCGATCGGTTGATTTTGATCCGCGCGGCTATCGACGCTTCCGCCCCGCCTGTCAACCAACCAACAACCAGCTCGACGGTAGCATGGTATTTCGAGGCTACGGCTTCAGGTCCGGCGGCAGGGGCGGATTTTCCCGCATCAACGTGATGGTCACGCGACGGTTCGCCGGCAGCGTCGGATCGTCGGGAAACAGCGGCTGGCCGTCAGCCTTGCCGGAAACCGCGAAGACATGCGACGGCGGTAGCCCTTCCCGCTCCAGGATCTGTCGCACCGCATTGGCGCGGTCCGCGGACAGGTCGAAGGCGTCGTAATCGCTGCGCGCCGGCACGAAGCCTGCGGCTGTATGCCCCACGATCGCGATCCTGAGCGGCGTCGCCTTCAGTGGCGCGGCGAGCTTCTGGATCAGCCGGCGGGTGCGCTCATAAGGCTCCCTGGAGCCGTCGGCGAACATCGAGCGGCCGTCCTGGTCGACGATCTCGAGGTTGAGCCCCTCCTTGGTCTCCTCGAACATGATGTTCTTGGAGATTTCGGTCAGCTCCGGCATGTCCTGCAGCGCCTGCCGCAGCGAGGCGGAGGCGAGCGCGAATTCGCGGTCGATCTTCAGCCGCGCGCCGTTGATCTGGCTGCGCTCCTTCTCGTCCGGCGTCGGATTGGCGGAGGACTCTTCCGGCGAGATGTGCTCGACATTCTTCAGCTTGGGCCGGGTCGGCAGGCCGTCGGACTCGACGATCCCGGAATAGCGCACATTGGTCTGCACGCCGAACGCGTCGCGCATCGAACCGGCGACGATCTTCAGCTTGTTGTTGTCCATGGTGGAGAACGCGACGAGCATCACGAAGAAGCTCATCATCAGACCCATCAGGTCGGCGAAGGTCACGAACCAGCCGTGACCTCCACCATGGGCGTCGCCGCGCTTTTTCTTGGCCATTGTCGCGTTTTTCCGGCTGCGTTTCCCGAACCCACCGACCGGTCAGGCCGGGACCGGCTCGCCTTCCTCGTGGCGATGCTTCTCCGGCAGATAGGCCAGCAGCATCTCGCGCACCAGCGCGGGGCTCTTGGAGTCGCGGATCATCAGGATGCCGTCGATGATTAGCGTGCGGTTGGTTTCCTCGTCGAGCAGCTTGCCGTGCAGCTTGTCGGCGATCGGCAGGCAGAACAGGTTGGCGACCAGCGCGCCGTACAAGGTCGCGAGCAGCGCGGTTGCCATGAACGGGCCGAGCTTGGATGGGTCGGTCATGTTGGCGAACATCTGCACCATGCCGATCAGCGTGCCGATCATGCCGAACGCCGGCGCACAGTCGCCGATCGCGCGGTAGATCTTGCTGCCCTCGTCGAGGTGCATCAGGAAATTGTCGCGGTCGCGCTCCATGTTGTCGCGGATGAATTCGAGGTCGTAGCCGTCGGCGACATAGCGGATGCCCTTGGCGAGGAACGGCTCGTCGGTCTCGACCTTCTCCAGGCCGACCGGGCCCTGCTTGCGGGCGATCTCGGCGATGCGGGCGAGTTCGTCGACGAGGTCGCGCGCCGACAGCCGGCTCATGGTGAAAGCGAATTTGGCGCCGAGCGGCAGGCCATGCAGCATCACGCCGAGCGGAAAGCGGATCATCGTCGCCGCGATCGAGCCGCCAAAGATGATGATCATGGCGTGCTCGGAGATGAACATGTGCAGATCGCCGCCCATGAACATCATCACCGAAATGACGATGATGCCAGCCAACAGCCCGGCGCCTGTCATGATATCCATGAGAAACTCCAACGCGAACGCAACCCGCCTGTCCTGGACGGCGCGCAGCCCAAGGCGGGCCGCGTGGAAAAACCCTATCGTTAATGCCATTAAGGACGCGTTACCGAATTTGGTAGGGATAACAACGGGTAAACGCCGGTCTTCTCGCGATGTCGTTGAAGATGCTGGATTTCCGCATGGGACGCCGTCGCTGCATGCGCAAAAAGCCTCCCCGTAGAACAACGGACATGAGATAGGTTCGACCAGAGGAAACGAACAAGCGAGCAGGACAGGATGAAGGCGGTCGTCGTCGAGCAATATGCGCCCATCGATCAGATCGGGCTGAAGCAGATCTCTACCCCCGAACCGGGCCCCGGACAGATCCGCGTCCGCGTCCATGCCGCGAGCATCGGCTTCGTCGATGGCCTGAAAGTCGAGGGCCGCTACCAGACCAAGGATGCCCTGCCCTTCACGCCCGGTGCGGAATTCGCCGGCGTGGTCGATGAGGTCGCAGGCGACGTCACCGGCATCGCGCCGGGCATGCGGGTGATGGGCGCGGCACGCTCGGGCGCGTTGGCCGAGTATATCGTGGTGCCGCCAGCCGCCGTCGAGATCATGCCCGACGGACTGTCGATGGAGGCCGCCGCCGCCTTCCGCACCAACTACCTCACCGCGCTCTACGCGCTCGGCGAGCGTGGCTCGCTCAAGGCCGGCGAGCGGCTG
>NZ_JACMYO010000058.1 GCF_020889685.1 Bradyrhizobium oropedii | reverse complement strand
AGGCGCCGTCGCCGCTGCTTGACGAGCAGACCCGCCGTAAGATGGGCGAGCAGGCCGTCGCGCTAGCCAAGGCCGTGAATTACGATTCGGCGGGCACCGTCGAATTCGTCGCCGGCCAGGACAAGAGCTTCTACTTCCTGGAGATGAACACCCGTCTGCAGGTCGAGCATCCCGTCACCGAGCTGATCACCGGCGTCGACCTCGTCGAGCAGATGATCCGCGTCGCTGCCGGCGAGAAGCTCGCGATCGCGCAGAAGGACGTGACGCTGACCGGCTGGGCGGTGGAATCGCGTGTCTATGCCGAGGATCCGTTCCGCAATTTCCTGCCGTCGATCGGGCGCCTGGTGAAATACCGTCCGCCGGCCGAAGCCAGCCACGACGGCATCACTGTTCGTAACGACACCGGCGTGCAGGAGGGCGGCGAGATCTCGATCTATTACGATCCGATGATCGCCAAGCTCGTCACCCACGCGCCGTCGCGCGCAGCCGCGATCGAGGCGCAGGCGACTGCGCTCGACGCTTTCTATGTCGACGGCATCAGGCACAACATTCCGTTCCTGTCGGCGTTGATGAACCATCCGCGTTGGCGCGAGGGCCGGCTCTCGACCGGCTTCATCGCCGAGGAATTCCCCAAGGGATTTTCCGCGCGTGCGCCTGAAGGCGAGATCGCGCGGAGGCTCGCGGCAGTGGGGGCTGCCATCGATCACGTGCTGGGCGAGCGCAAGCGGCAGATTTCGGGCCAGATGGGCGGCCGCGTCGTGCTGCGCGAGCGCCGCCGCGCGGTGTGGCTCGAGCGCGCCGAAGTCGCGCTCGATGTCGCGCGTGAGGGCGATGCCATTACCGTGCGCTTCATTGGCGCCGACGGGCTGCCCGGCAATCCGCACAATCTGGTGTCGAGCTGGGTGCCAGGCGAGCCGGTCTGGCAGGGCACCATCGACGGCAACTTCGTCGCCGTGCAGGTGCGGGCGATCAACAACGGCTTCCGCCTGGCGCATCAGGGTTTTGAGGTCCCGGTCTATGTCTTCACCGAGACCGAGGCAACCTCGGCGCAGCTGATGCCGGTGGTCTCGGCCGCCGACACCGGCAAGAAATTGCTGTGTCCGATGCCCGGTCTCGTGGTGTCGATCGCGGTGACCGAGGGCCAGGAGGTCAAGGCCGGCGAGACCCTCGCGGTCGTGGAAGCCATGAAGATGCAGAACGTGCTGCGCGCCGAGCGTGACGGCACGGTGAAGAAGATCCACGCCGCCGCCGGCGCCACGCTCGCGGTCGATGCGCTGATCCTGGAGTTCGCTTAGCACCGTCCTTGCGAGCGCAAGTGAAGCAATCCATCTAACCGCACATGACGACAGATGGATTGCTTCGTCGCTTCGCTTCTCGCAATGACGCGGATGGAGACAGCACCATGGCCTTCCGCAAACGCCGCGAAGCCCTGCGATCGATTCTCAACGGATCAATTTGCATTCGCCCGGGCTCGGTCTACGATGCGACCTCGATCCGGATTGCGGAGGACCTTGGCTTCGAGCTAGGCATGTTCGGCGGCTCGGTGGCCTCGCTCGCCGTGCTCGGCGATCCCGACATTGCGCTGATCACGCTGACCGAATTCGCCGAGCAGATACGCCGCATGTCGCGTGCGTCGACCCTTCCGGTGCTCGTCGATGCCGATCACGGTTACGGCAACGCGCTCAATGTCCGCCGCACCGTCCAGGAAGTGGAAGCTGCCGGCGCCGCCGGCCTCACCATCGAGGACACGCTGCTGCCGCAGGCGTTCGGCCAGCCGAAGACCCAGCTGATCTCGCTGGAGGAGGGCGTCGGCAAGATGAAGGCGGCGCTTGATGGCCGCAGCGATCCGACGCTTGTCATCCTGGGCCGGACCGGTGCCGTCTCGATTACGAATCTTGACGACGCGATCGCACGCGCGCGGGCCTATGAGGTGGTCGGCGTCGACGGGCTGTTCTTCACCGGCATCAAGTCGCGCGGTGAACTGGAGGCGATTTCGGCGGCGACGACGCTGCCGATCGTGCTCGGCGGGGCGCCGGAGGAGATGACCGCGCTGGACTATCTGGCAAGCCAGCGCGTCAGGATCGCGTTGCAGGGCCACGCGCCGTTCGCGGCCGCAACCCAGGCCGTCTACGAGACGCTGAAGGCGCTGCGCGACGGCACCTCGCCGAAGAACCTCAAGGGTATCGCGTCCCTCGAACTGACCAGCCGCGTGATGCGCGAGGCGGAGACCAGGGCGCGCAGCGGCGAATTCCTCGGCCTGAAGAAATGAGCGGCGTGATCCGCCATGTCACGGTCAATGGCCGCGTCCAGGGCGTCGGCTATCGCGCCTGGGTCGACGAGCAGGCGACCTCACGCCGCCTCGAAGGCTGGGTCCGTAACCGCCGCGACGGCAGCGTCGAGGCGGTGTTCGCCGGCTCCGAGGCCGTCGTCGATGACATGATCGCGGCCTGCGGCCGCGGACCGTTCTCGGCGCGGGTCGATGCCGTGCACGCCGTATCAGGCAATTCCGATCTTCTGAACCTGCGACGGGCAGGGGAGCGGTTCTCGGTCCTGCCGACGGTATGACGCGCGGTCACGCAACAGCCGTGATCACCAGCGCCTGAATGCGGCCTTCGATCGCGCCCTTGCCGAAGCGCCGCGCGAGCGCCGATGCGGCGTGCTCGGTCGCAGCGTCGAGGCCGATCCCGCCACGCGCCTCGATCTCGCCGCGCAGCGGTGAGCCCTGGCAAAAACCGATCGCCGGATCGTGCGGCGCGTTCGCCCGGCTTTGCTCCCGGACGGTGTCGATCTCGATCTTGCTGAAGCCCGCGGCCAAAAGATCGGCCCGGATCGGGTCTGCCGCGTAGTGGCCATGGGGCGTGCGCGCCAGGAATCGCGGCGGATCGGCCGGGAAGACCTCTGCCAATGCCTGGGTCACCACGTCGGCAAACTCGTTCTCTTCGATGCGATCCCACATGCTGAACAGGAAACGGCCGCCCGGCTTCAGGACACGGCGAGCCTCCGAATAACCCTTGGGCTTGTCGGGGAAGAACATCGCGCCGAACTGGCAGGCGACGACATCGAAGCTCGCATTGTCGAACGGCAGGTTGAGCGCGTCGGCCTGCCGCCACCTGATATCAGCCGCGTCCGGCATCCGCGATTTCGCCCGTTCGAGCATCGGTTCATTCAGGTCGGTCGCCACGATGCGGGTGTCACGGCCGAGCGCTGCCGACAGCGCGCGGGTCACGGCACCGGTGCCCGCGGCCGTCTCAAGCAGGTCGCGCGGGCCAATGGCCTTGGCGCGTTGTGCGAGATCGCGTGCGTAGGGTTCAAAAATCATCGGCACGAGGAGCCGGTCGTAAAGTTCTGGAATGGACCCAACGAACTCCTTGTCGGACGCGGGCATCGCAAGCTCCTTGTTGGCCGTGAAGCTGGCTCATTGTCGACAGCCCGCGATCCGGCCGAAAAATCGTCCACCCGGATCAGCTTGGACGAAGACGTCGGTCGCGACAAAGGAAAATTCGTCATCTGTGATGATCACCTTCGCTGGGGTCACGCAGGCGAGAGGGGCACGCTGCGTCGCGCGGCGTCCCTGGCGGCATCGATGACCCTTGACTTTCACTCCGAACGGTCTGATATTTCTGTTATGACAGAAATAACCGCCAAGAAAAAACTTCCCGCCGCCGTCGAGCGCTTCATCCTGCATTGGGGCGACATGGGCGACCAGTGGGGCGTTAACCGCTCGGTCAGCCAGATCCACGGGCTGCTTTATCTCGCGGAGGCGCCGATGACGGCGGAGGACATTGCCGACACGCTCGGCATGGCGCGCTCCAACGTCTCCAACTCGATCAAGGAGCTGCTGTCCTGGGGGTTGATCCGGCGGGTGCCGATCCTTGGCGATCGTCGCGACCACTTCGAGGCCGAGACCGACATCTGGGAGGTCGCAGCCAAGATCGCGGCCGGGCGCAAGGAGCGCGAGATCGATCCGGCGCTTGCAGCGCTGCGCGCCTGCGTCTCCGACGCGGCTGACGATCCGGCCATCAGCTCGCTCGCCAGCAAGCGGCTGAAGGAGATGCTGACATTCACCGAGCTGGTCGACCGCTGGTACACGCAGATGCTGAACGTGCCGCGGCCGCGCCTGGTCGCGCTGATCAAGCTTGGCGAGAAGATCGTGAGTTTCCTGCCGACAGGCAGAGCCAAATAGGGGCGGCGGCGTAACGGGAGTGTGCGATGACGTCAGCAAGGATATCCACCTTAAAGACAGCGCCGGCTTCCGATACCAAAATGCTCGACGATCATCGCTTCCGCGCATTGTTATCGAATGAGGATTGGGGCCGCTTGCCGGTCGCAATCTGGCGGCGCTTCTCGAAGCGGTTCGAGGACGGCAACACCGTCGTCTATGTCGGCGAGGTCGAGGAAGCCGCGAGCAGCCGCGCCGGCTGGTGGCTGGCACAGGCCGCGCGGCTGATCGGCGGGCCGCTCCCGACCGGCAGCGAGACCGGCGTGCCGATGATCGTCACGGTCACCGAGGATGCCGCGAGCGGCGGCCAGATATGGACCCGCATCTGCGCGCGCCGCGACGGCTTCCCGCAGGTGATCCATTCCGCCAAGCGTTTCGCCGGTCCGACCGGGCTCGAGGAATATGTCGGCTTCGGCGTCAGCATGGCGCTGCGGATCGCGGTGGAGCATGAGGCGCTGGTGTTTCACAGCGTCGGCTATTCGCTGCAGCTCGGTCCGTTTCGCCTGCCGCTGCCCGAATGGCTCACGCCCGGCGACCTCACCGTGACCCATTCCGATCTCGGCTGCGGCGACTTCCGCTTCACGCTGGAGATCATCCACCCGCGTTTCGGCCGGCTAATCCGTCAGTCTGCCGTGTTCAGGGAGGCCTCGTCATGACACCGCTGCTTTGGATCTTGGTCGCCATCCAGATCGCGATGGGCGCGTTCGACACCTTCTATCACCACGAGTTCACCGAGCGGCTGGCCTGGCGCCCGTCGCAGCGCCATGAGCTTCAGCTGCACAGCGTGCGGAACATGCTTTATGCGCTGCTGTTCCTCGTGCTCGGCTGGCTGGAGGTGCACGGCATTATCGCGATCACCATCATGGTCGTGCTGGTCGTCGAGGTCGTCATCACGCTGATGGATTTCGTCGAGGAGGATCTGAGCCGAAAGCTGCCGCCGAGCGAGCGGATCAATCATACTCTGCTCGCGATCAACTACGGCGCTATCCTCGTGCTGCTGGTGCCGATCCTGATCGGTTGGGCCATGCTGCCGACGGCCGTTGTACCGGCCTATGCGGGTCTCCTAAGCCTGTTCGCAACCGCTGCGGCGTTCGGTGCCGCGCTGTTCGGCGCGCGCGATTTTGCCGCCGCCAGGCGGCTGGGACGGATGGCCAGCGTGCCGGCTGCGACGCTGGTCGAGAAATTGCCGGCGCGGCAGACCGTGCTGGTGACCGGCGCGACCGGTTTCATCGGCAGTCGCCTTGTTGCCAGCCTCACGGCATCGGGCCATCAGGTGATTGTGCTGATCCGCAATCCGGCGAAGACCGAGATGCTGCCGCCGCCGGTGACGCTGATCACCAGCCTCGACCAGTTGCCCGCTGACTCAGTGATCGACGCCATCGTCAATCTTGCGGGCGAGCCGATCGGCAACGGTCTCTGGACTGAAGCCAAGCGCCGCAAGATCGTCGCCTCGCGTGTCGAGATGACGGCCGAGGTCGTCAGGCTGATCGCGCGGCTGGGACGCAAGCCGTCGGTGCTGGTGAGCGGCTCCGCGATCGGCTGGTACGGTCTCTGGCAGGACCAGGTGCTGACGGAGTCCGCAAAATCCCACGCCTGCTTCAGTCATGAGCTGTGCGAGGCCTGGGAGAATGCGGCCAAGCCCGCTGCCGATCACGGCGTGCGCGTGGCGTATTTGCGGATCGGTCTCGTGGTCGGCACCGACGGCGGTTTCATTACGCGGATGCTGACGCCCTTCGAATTCGGTCTCGGCGGCCCGCTCGGCTCAGGCAAGCAGTGGATGTCATGGATCGAGCGCGACGATCTGGTGCGCCTGATCGCGCATGTGATCGCGAGGCCCGAGCTCTCCGGGCCGATCAACGCGACTGCACCGATCCCGGTGACCAACACAAAGTTTACCGAGGAGCTGGGGCGGCGCCTGCACCGGCCGGCGATCTTCCGCGTGCCTGCCGCGCTGCTCCGCGCGGCGGGCGGCGACTTCGCCAACGAGCTGCTGCTCGGCGGCCAGCGCGTGCTGCCGAACAAGGCCTTGAGCAACGGCTTTGTGTTCCGGCACGAGACCCTGCGTAGCGCATTCGAGGCGATCCTTTAGAGGAGGGCACGATGTCCAGCACCTGTTCGCGCGCTTTCGGAGGTTGGTTGGCGGGCTGTGGCGCCGCGACCGCGGTTCTTTCCGGTGTTGCCCAGACCCTTCTGATGATCATGTCCGGTGGCGATATAACGAGATTGCTGGGAGGCATCGTCGCGCTTCTGCTTCCCTCATTCCTGGTTTTCGTCGTCACCTGTTTTTTGACCGCTGTTCCCGCCGCGATCGTCATCTGGCTGGGCGAAGAGCTTCTGATCGGGTCGGCCGTGTTCTTCGGCTGCGCAGGCACCGTGATCGGTGCGTTGAGCATCAGCTTGCTGCTGCGATCTCCGGCAGTCTGGACATCGGGACTTGGTTGTCTGTTCGCCATAGCCGGATTCGTCGCAGGTCTGACCTACTGGTTTGTCGTGCAAGAGCTGGAGGCCGGCGAATATGCCTCCTGAGCCCGCATGGTCGTTCGCGTTAGGCCGCAGACGCCACGCTCCGAAATGTCGCAGCCAGCGTCCGCAACGCCGCCAGCTTTGCAGGATCGCTGACCTTTGAATGCAGCGTCACCTTTGACGTACCGAGCCGCGGCAGCTTGTGCGCGGGGCCGATGTCGATCAGGCCTGGCGGCGCGATGCGGCGGACGAGGGGGGCAACCGCAAGGCCCGCGAGCGCGGCTGATACCACCGCGGTGACACCGCCGCCGATGAAGCTTTCGGTCCACGCAATGCCGGCCTTGTCGAGCGCGCGCACGGCCAGGGCGCGTACGCCGCAGGGTGGCGCGAGGGTTGCCAGCGGCAAAGCGTTGCCGCGCGGCCAGACGAAGCGCTTGGCGGCGAACCAGCCGAATTCGTCTTCAGCCAGTTTTTCACCGCCGCGCCGGCTGCCTTCCTGGCGCACGATCACGGCGTCGAGTTCGCCGGCATCGTAGGCATCGAGCATCTCGCGCGAGAAACCGATGGTCACGGCGAGTGCAAGTTGGGAGGCCATCGCGTGCAACCGCTCCAGCAGCGGCACCAGCTCCGGGCCTGCGGCGTGATCGCTGATCCCGAGCGTGAGCTGCTGTCGCGCCGGTTTCTCGCCTGATAGCGCGCGGTCATGCACCTCGATCAGTGCGCGGGCGTGGTGCAGGAAGGCCGCGCCGTCGGCGGTCAGCCGCACCGCCCGCGGCGAACGCTCGACCAGCCGCTTGCTGAGCACGGTTTCGAGCCGCTGCAATTTCATGCTGATCGCGGCCTGCGTGGTGCCGAGCGCTTCGGCGGCGCGGGTGAAGCCCTGCAACTCGGCGACGAGGAGGAAGGCCTGCACGGTATCGATGTCGAGCGTGGTCGTCATGATCAATAATCATTATCATTACTATCCATATAGATAAGATACCAAGATGATGCGTGAAGGTCTAGCTAGAGGAGGCGCGATTGACCCGCGCCAACCGAATTCAAGGAGACCGATCATGCCGCTCATCACCGTCACCTACGCGACCTCGCGCCAGCCATCGTCGCTGAAGTCCGACATCGCCGCCGCGGTGTCGGACCTGACCGCAAAGATCCTGCACAAGGATCCCAAGGTCACCGCGATCATCGTGAAGTCCGCTGACGCCGCCGACTGGTTCGCGGGCGGCAAGTCGCTCGCCGAGCAGGGGCTCGCGAGCTACTGGCTCGACATCCACGTCACCGAGGGCACCAACACCAAAGATGAGAAGGCGGCCTATCTCGCCGCGCTGTTCAAGCGGATGGGCGAACTGCTCGGGCCGCTCCACACCGAGAGCTACGCTCATGTCGACGAGGTGAAGGGCGATGCCTACGGCTTCGGCGGCCTGACCCAGGAGCGCCGCTACATCGCCGGCAAGCTCGACGTCGCGCCGCAAAAGGCGGCGTGACGTCTAGCCGGTCGCTTCCGGCAGGCGCGCTGCGGTGTCGCCGAACACCTCGGCAAATGCCTGCCGGAGTGCGATGTCGACATCGGCCATTGTGACCGGTAATCCGAGATCGACCAGCGAGGTGACGCCGTAGCGCGGATCGACCACGCCGCAGGGCACGATCGCCTGGAAGTGCGAAAGATCCGGCTCGACATTGATCGCGATGCCGTGGAACGAGACCCAGCGGCGCAGCCGCACGCCGATCGCTGCGATCTTGTCCTCGTAGCCTTGCCCTTTGTCCGGGCGACGCACCCAGACCCCGACGCGATCCTCGCGGCGCTCGCCGCGGACGTTGAAGGCGGCGAGGGTGCGGATGATCCATTCTTCCAGCGAGGCGACATAGGCGCGCACATCCGGCCGCCGCCGCTTGAGGTCGAGCATCACATAGGCCACGCGCTGGCCCGGGCCATGATAGGTGATCTGGCCGCCGCGGCCGCTCTGGAAGGTCGGAAACCGCGGATCGAGCAAGTCGTCGGCCTTGCCGCTGGTGCCGGAGGTATAGAGCGGCGGATGCTCGAGCAGCCACACCAGTTCAGGTGCCGATCCGTCGGCAATCGCCGCCACCCGCGCGTCCATCGCTGTGAGAGAATCGGGGTAGGGCACCGGGCGGTCCGCAATCCGCCATTCGACCGCTTCGCCGCCCGAAGGGCGCGCAAAGGTCGTCAAATCGAGGCTTTGGCGGTCGTTAACCATTAGCTAACCCTAACGTGGTCAGGTGAACCCACAATTTAGTTCCCGTTCGGCGGTTCAGAAGTGCCCACGCTCGATAAAGTCAGCGTCGATCTCATGGTGGTTCTCGGTACCACCACCATGCCGATTCACCAGGTCATGCGGCTGTCCCGCGGCGCCATCATCGAACTGGATGCCACCGAGGCCGACGAGGTCAAGATCCTCGCCAACAACCTGCCGGTCGCCAGCGGCGTGGTTCTGGTCGACCGCAACCGGATTGCGGTCGAGGTCAAGCAGATGCTGCCGAAATCTCCCGGCGTTCGCAGTTAATTCGCGCATTAATCGCCTTGTCCCTGCATGCATGATTTGTTACATGGCCCCGTCGATGCGGCGGCGCCTTAGGGTTCCATCCGGCATCCTAGCGCTCGTGGCGGAATTGGTAGACGCGCTGCCTTGAGGTGGCAGTGGGTAACACCGTGGGGGTTCGAGTCCCTCCGAGCGCACCACACCTCAGCTGATCCTTGAAATCGCTGAACTTTTCGAAGTATAGCCGCTCGCGGCTGTGCCGGCCTGCGTGACGGTCGGCCCCAGATCTGGAGCGGTTGGTGGAGGTGCCGGCCGATGCGGTCCTGTAACACCCGTCGGATAGATTCGCGGATGCATGGCCTGGCTGGTTCGGCGCTGCCGGCCGGAGGGCCGCTGCACCTTCCGATCGCGCGGCCCAAGCCTGCCCACCCGGAGCGCCTGATGATCTTTGCCAGCTACGCCTACCGTGTCCTCTCCAACTTCGTGTTCCTGGGGCTGGTCTATTTCACGCTGAACCTTCTGGAGAAATACGAGCAGCGCGCGACGGTGGCGATCCTGATTCTCGTCTATGCGGCGATGCATGCCTTCTCCGGGTTGCGCTCGTTCTATTTCTTCCAGCGCATCGAGCGCCTGGAGGGCGAGACGCGGCGGTTGGCCGCGGCGGCCGGCGAGGGGCCCAATGCGGCGGCCTCGCGCAAGCAGATTGTCGGTGATGTCACCGCGCTCAGGCACGCCGGCGAGATCAAATCCTATATCGATATCTTCTTCCTGGCGCTGGTGATCCTGCTCTGCGTCGCCAAGATCGTGGCCAGCTAGATCGCGCGCTAGTCAGGCACGCGCTTGCCGGCGGCCGAGGCTTCGGCGCGTGGCGTGCGCTTGGCGACGCGAACCGAAGCATTGCTCGCAGCCGGCGGTGCGACACGCATGGGCGCGCCGTGGATCCTGCCGTGACCCGCAGCGGGGATCTGATGCGCGGCCTGCTTCGGATGCCTGGCCTGCCGCGCGGAGATCGCCTGCGCACGCGGCGCACCGACGGCTGGACCGGTTGCGCGCTGCGCGAGGCGGCGACTGGCGGCCGAGCGAGCCGCGAGCAGGGTCAGGTCCAGTGCTTCGGGAACGTGAAACACGTCGGCCGCGGGAATCGGCAATGTCGAGACCGGCGCGAGCAGCGTGAGCTGCGGCTGTGGCCACGGCGTGTGGACCGGCACAGCGACGCGGGCGTGCTGCGCGTGGTCGAGGATGTCGGCATCGCGCCAGTCCATGTCGGCAAAGACCGGCGCGGGCAGCGTCCGCGTCGCGGTGAAGACGAAGTTCGGAATCTTCGGCCAGCGCGTGGTCGCCACCGTCTCGGTCGGCGGGTGCATGAGCCATTGCTGCGGCTCGGTCGGCGTCGCCGGGCGGTCGGCCGTCGCGGGCACAACATGCACGATGCGATAGCCACGCTCCTTCAGCGTGTTGAGGATACGCGGCAGCGCCGCGACGGTGCGCGGCTGGATGTCGTGCAGCAGCAGGATGCCCTTGCGCTTGGCCTCGATGCGCTGGATCGCGAGATCGTAGACCCGTTGCGGCGAAACGTGGCGCCAGTCGTCGGCCGGGAAGTCGGCGCTCCAGACCTGGATGCCCTGCGACGCCAGATAAGCTTCCGGGATCTCGGCGCGCATCAGGCCGGGAATCCGGAAGAACGGCGCCAGCTTGCTCTTGTCGCCATTGAGCGCTGCAAGCGTCGAGGCGATGCCGTCGTCGACTTCCTGCCGCACCCGCTCGAGCGGCATCTTGTTCATCGTCAACGGATGGTTCTGGCTGTGCGTGCCGACGGTATGTCCGGCCGCGATCAGCTTGCGCACGCCCTCCGGATTGAACCGGGCTTGGGAGCCGATGGTGAAGAAGGTGGCCTTGACGCACTGGCTTGCAAGAATGGCCAGCACCTGGTTGCTGTATTTCGGCAGCGGCCCGTCGTCGAAGGTCAGCACCACTTCATGGTCGGCGAGCGGCAGGGTCTCCGGATACTGCATGGTGCCGATCCGCGGATGCTCCGTGGGATCGACGACGAGGGTGCGCGAGGTGCCGAGTGCGTTGGGGTTCGGGCAATCCGCGGCGAGGGCAGCGTACGGCGTCATCAAGCCGCAGCCCAGCAGCGCCGCGCCGATCACGGTCCGCGACCGCTTCCGGATCATCACCAGGACGTTTGCAATCATCAAATCTCGGCCGCATTCCAAACGCACTGACGAATCCTTAGGTGCGGCGCCATGAACGCCGCCTTAACAGTCTGTAATCCAGCTCGGGGCCCGGGTTCAATGTGTCCGGTCGGACACGGTTTTCATCGCTGCCGGGACGATGTGGACGACGTGATAATTATGCTCGCGCAGATACCTTAGAAAGGCCGGCAGCATCTGGGCTGTCCGCATTTGCGGATCATGCAGCAGGATAATTCCGTTGCGGTGGCCTTCGAGCCGACCGGTAAGCAGCTTGAGTTCCTCCTCGGGGGTCATCTTGTTCCAATCGCTGGCCCAGAAATCGGCTCCGAACACCGCGATACCGCGCTTTTCCAGACGATCGAGCAGCGCGGGCGTCGACTCGAAATAGGGGAACCGGAAGAACGGCGTGCTCGGGACCGTGCTCGCTGTGCCGCGCAAGGCCGTCTGGACCGCTTCGATCCCCCGATTGATGTTCGCCTCGGCCAGATCCGTCGGCATTTTGTTGAGATGCGGATGGTCCCAGCTGTGATAGCCGATGCTGTGGCCGAGCCGCGCGATCTTGCGGACCATATCGGGATGGTCCGCCGCGTTGCGGCCGACCATGAAGAAGGTGGCCTGCACGCATTCGGTTGCCAGCGCCGTCAGCACCTTGTCGGTGACGCCAGGTGTCGGCCCGTCGTCGAAGGTCAGCACAACCTCGCCATCCCTGAGCGGCAGGGTCTGCGGAAAGCTCTTCAGTCCGACGCGCGGATAGGTCGCAGGGTCGACCTCGAGCACACGTGAGGTGCCGAGCGCGTCGTTGCGCGAGCACTCGGCCGCGTGCGCCGAGCCGATCAGCCCGCAAGGTGCGAGCGCGATCAGCGCCGCGACAATCTTCAGGATCGGTCGCGGTGCGCTCGACATCTTTCTCATTGCACTGGGCCCCACCGATTAGGTAATCCGTTCCGCATCAATCAGACCAGATTTTCCCCTCCTGTCAAACCGGCGAAACACGGCATGGCCGAGAATATCGACATTGCCGAACCCGCCGGGGCAGCCCCGCAGGCCCGGATGTCGATGCGGGACGAGGAGGGCCAGCTCCGCGGCGAATTCGTCGCGGAGATCACCCGGGCCATCCACGCCGCCGACCGGCCGCTGCTGTGTGAGGTGGTCGCGGAACTGCACGAGGCGGATCTCGGCGACCTGATCGCGGCGCTGGAGCCGGACGACCGGGTCACGCTGGTCGAGATCACGGGCGCTGATTTCGATTTTTCGGCACTCAACGAGGTCGACGAAACGGTCCGCGAGGAGATCCTCGAGGAACTCGAGCCGGAGACCGTTGCAGAGGGCGTCCGCGAGCTCGAATCCGACGACGCCGTCGAGCTCCTCGAGAGCCTCGACGAGGAGGACCAGGAAGAGATCCTGGAGAAGCTGCCGGCGGCCGAGCGCGAGGACATCGAGCGCAGCCTGCTGTATCCGGAGAATTCCGCCGGCCGACGGATGCAGACCGAGTTCATCGCGGTGCCGCCGGATTGGAACGTCGGGCAGGCGATCGACTACATGCGCGACACGCCCGATCTGCCGGAGCGCTTCTACGAGATCTATGTGGTCGATGCAGACCGGCACCTGCTCGGCGCGATGCCGCTCGACGTGCTGCTGCGCGCGCGCCGCCCGGTTCCGGTCAAGGACCTGATCGACGAGGACCGCCGCCGGGTCTCCGCGCTGGAGGACCAGGAAGAGGTCGCCCGCATATTCGGCAAGTACAATCTGGTCGCGGCTCCCGTAGTCGACACCACCGACCGGCTGGTCGGCGTGATCACCATGACGACGTCGTCGACGTGATCGAGGAGGAGGCCGACGAGGACTTGAAGGCGCTCGGCGGCGTCACCCATCCCGAAGAGCTGTCCGACACGGTCTGGACCATCGCCCGCGGCCGCTTCAACTGGCTGCTGGTCAATCTCGCGACCGCGTTCCTGGCTTCGTCGGTGCTCGGCCTGTTCGAGGGCCAGCTCGAGAAGATGGTGGCGCTCGCGGTGCTGGCGCCGATCGTGGCGAGCCAGGGCGGCAATGCCGCGACCCAGACCATGACGGTCGCGGTGCGTGCGCTCGCCACCCGCGAGCTCGGTGCGTTCAACGCGATGCGCGTGGTGCTGCGCGAGACCATGGTCGGGCTGGTCAACGGCATTGCGTTTGCCGTCATCACCGGCATCGCCGCGGTGGCCTGGTTCAAGATCCCGGGCCTCGGCATCGTGATCGGGCTCGCGATCATCTGCAATCTGGTCGCCGGCGCGCTCGGCGGCATCCTGATCCCGATGGTGCTGGAACGGGTGCGAGCCGACCCGGCGGTCGCCTCCGGCACCTTCGTCACGACCGTCACCGACGTGGTCGGCTTCTTCTCGTTCCTCGGCATCGCCACGCTGTGGTTCGGGCTGAAATAGGCCGGCGCCTGAGGGCCGGTTTATCGTTAATCGCGCCTTAACGGGGTTGGCGGATGATGCTCCTATCTCCAAAGGGCCATCATGGGGGCCATCATGCAGCGGTTGCGGCTCAAGGCGGACGGACGGATCGTCGAACTGCGCGACGGGCAGGAAATCCTGCTGGTGCCTGCACACCCGGCCGAGGCAGCGATGCAGCCCGTGGCCGCGCAGCCGGCAGTACGCGATCTCGTCGTGCGTGATTTGCGCCGCCGGGCCAGGCTCACCCAGCTCGAATTCGCCGCGAAGCTCGGCGTGCCCGTCGAAACCATCCGGAACTGGGAGCAGGGCAAGCGCGCGCCGCGTGGACCCGCCCGCGCGCTGCTCGCGGTGATCGCGCATTCGCCGGAGATGGTGTTCGCCGCGCTGTCGAGCGAGCCGACGGCGACTTGAGCCGGTAGGGCGTTCTTCGCCGTCATCGCGCCAACGCGCCACATTCCTGCCGTCGTCCCGGCGAGAGCCCGGACCCATAATCACGGCGTTTGGTGATGAACGGGACTATTTCGATGCTGCCGCAACGGCAGCTTCGTGTCGAACAGTTCGCCGGCCTACCGGTTGACGCCGAGAACGCTACTGTACTTCGTGCGCAATTGAGCTCGCATCGCGCAGTTGCTTCGCGACAGCAGGCAATGCTCGTCTGAGAAGTTCCGCGCAGATATCAGAACGGCACATTTGCTTTCGCGCTCAACGTCCAGATCTGGGTGTTGCTGCCAAGGCCGCCGAATTCTCCGCCGATCGCGACACCGGCTCCGCCGGGGAAGCGCGCGGCGAGACCGCCGGTCGCACGCGCCGACCATCCTTGCAGCAGGGGTGTCGATGCGAGCGGGAGGCTACCTGCGGCAAGGATCGCGCCGCTATCTTCCTTGTTGAAGTAATAGTCGCCGTAGAGCCCGGCGAACGGCGTGAGCACGATGCCACTGTCCAGCCACGGGACCGGGTAGGCGGCCTTCACGCCCCCCGAGGCGCGTCCGCTCATGAAGTCGTGGGTGCCTTGCTGGGTCCCGAGGGAGTCGACGTAGCTGTTCTGATGCTCCCTGAGCGCATAGAGCCTCGCGGACGGCTCGATCAGGAAGCCGGCGGTCTTGTACGTGCCGGTCAGGCCGGTCGCGAACATCCAGCGCTCGCCGGTGAAATTGCCCTGCGCGGTGCCGGCGATGCCATTGTATCCGATGCCGGAGTAGGTGACGGCCGCGTCGTAACGCAGCGTCGGCAGGATCTTCCAGCCGAGATAGGTGCCGGTGGTCCAGCCATCGCCCTTGAGCTTTCCGTTGATGTCCTGCTCGGTGTAGCTGAAGGTTTCCCAGCCGCCCACGACGCCGATTGCCAGGGTCGGCGTCGCTTTGTAGGTCAGGCCCATCAACGCATTGACCTGCTGGCCGTAGAGCGAAGCCTGCGAGGTCTGCGCCACGCCATTGGCGTTCGTCGTGCCCCAGCGGTCGATGCCCGCGCTGCGCACGTCGGCCCAGAGCAGCCACTGCTTCTCCTCCTGCCATTTCGGAGGCGCTTTCTTCGGCATCTGTTGAGCGATCGCCGCAAAGGCATCGTCGACCCGCGGGCCGCTGCGGCGCGCTCCACCGAACGACGATGCGTCGCGGCGTCCGTCAGCGCCAAACGCGCTGCTGGCGAAACCAGGTGTGGTCGTTGCTGGCTCGGCCCCATCGCCATCGCGCGGATCGGCAGAGAAATTGAACCGGATGCGTCCGTTGCCCGGTGTCATGAAGGCGCCGCCATCGTTGAAGCTGTCGGCGATTGCGTCATCGATTGCGCCTGATATCGCCTGGCCCGATGTCTGCGCCACCATCTTGGTGACGTTGAGCTGAAGCGCCCGCAATCGCACGCTGTCGATCGGCACGTTGACCGTCTGCGCAAGCGACGGTGAGTTGCTGGACGCAAACGTGGTGCTGCCGCCGTAGCTCGCGGTGATCGTATGGCTGCCGATCGCAAGCGTCGAGACGGCGAGGGTCGCAACGCCGCTCGACAAGGTCGCGGAGCCGATCGTTGCGCCGCTGTCGGCGAATGTGACCGTGCCCGCGGGAGTTCCGCCGGACGCGGTGACGGTTGCGGTGAACGTCACGGATTGCCCGAATTGGCTCGGATTCTGTGATGAAGCCAGCGCGGTCTGCGTCGTTGCCGATTGATAGGTGAAGCGACCGCCGGCCGTGACGGAGGACGCCTGCGAATTGTTGGTCACGACGATGTCCACCGTGCCCGTACCGGGTGGCGAGACGGCCGTGATCGAGTTCGCCGAATTGACCGTGTAGCTGGCCGCGTTCACAGCACCGAACCTGACTGCGCCGGCGCCCGTCGTTCCACCGAAACCTGATCCGGCGATGGTTACGGAGGTGCCGCCCACCGCAGGACCTGTTGTCGGCGAGATCGACGTGATCACGGGCGCCGCCAGGTAGCTGAACTGATCCGCGGCCGAGGTTGCGGACGTTCCCCCTGCGGTCGTCACCCTGATATCGACGACAGCTGAGCCGGCGGGCGCCGTCGCGGTGATCGACGTCGCGGAATTGACCGTGAAGCTGGTCGCGGCCGTGGCGCCGAAGGTCACCGCCGTCGCACCGGTGAAGCCGGTGCCGGTGATGGTCACCGCCGTACCGCCGGGAGCCGGTCCCGATGCCGGCGAGATCAACGTCACCGTCGGCGCCGCCGTGTAGGTGAACTGGTCGGCCGCAGCGGTGGCCGAGGTCCCGACCGGATTGGTCACCCTGATATCGACGGTACCTGCTCCGGCAGGGGAGACCGCGGTGATCGAGGTCGCGGAATTGACCGTAAAGCTGGTCGCAGCGGTGGCGCCGAAGGTCACCGCCATCGCACCGGTGAAGCCGGTGCCGGTGATCGTCACCGAGGCGCCGCCCGCAACCGGCCCGGCCGGCGGTGCGACTGCCGTCACGGTCGGAGCCGCTGCATAGGCGAAGCGATCGGCGGCCGAAATCGCCGAGGTGCCGCCGATCGTGGTCACGCGGATGTCCACGGTGCCGGTTCCAGCGGGCGATGTCGCGGTGATCGAGGTCGCTGAATTGACGGTGAAGCTGGCGGCGGCCGTTGCGCCGAAGGTCACAGCGGTGGTGCCCGTGAAGCCCGAACCAGTGATGGTGACCGTGGTGCCACCTGCCAAGGGTCCCGCAGTCGGCGAGATCGAGGTAACGGTTGGTGGCCCGATATAGGTGAACTGGTCGGCGGCCGAGGTTGCCGAGGTGCCACCCGCGGTCGTGACCCTGATATCAACCGTGCCGGTGCCGGCCGGCGAGGTCGCGGTGATCGATGTCGCGGAGTTGAAGGTGAAGCTTGCCGCGGCTGTGGCACCGAAGGTCACCGCCGTTACACCCGTGAAATTGGAGCCGGTGATGGTGACTGTCGTGCCGCCGGTCTGAGAACCTGTCGTCGGGGAGATCGAGGTGACCGCGGGTCCCGGAATATAGGTGAACAGATCCGCGGCCGACGTGGCCGAGGTGCCGCCGAGGGTGGTTACCCTGATATCGACCGTGCCCGCGCCTGCGGGCGAGGTCGCGGTGATTGTGGTGGGAGACACGACGGTGAAACCCACCGCGGCCGTCGCCCCGAACGTGACGGCCGTCGCTCCCGAGAAGTTGGTGCCGGTGATGGTCACGGTCGCGCCGCCGGTGCCTGGACCCGACGTCGGAGAGATCGAGGTGACGGTGGGGGCTGCGACATAAGTGAACTGGTCGCCGGCTGACGTGGCCGAAGTCCCACCGACTGTCGTCACTCTGATGTCGACAGTGCCGATGCCGGCGGGCGACGTTGCGGTGATCTGGGTCGCGGAATTGACCGTGAAGCCCGTTGCAGCGGTTGCGCCAAACGTCACCGCCGTCGCACCCGACAGATTGGTGCCGGTGATGATCACCGTTGTGCCGGCCGTCTGTGGCCCCGTTGTCGGCGAAATCGAGCTGACGGTCGGTGGCGCGACGAAGGTGAACTGGTCGGCTGCCGTCGTCGCCGAGGTCCCGCCTGCGGTCGTGACCCTGATATCGACCGTGCCGGTACCGGCCGGTGAGGTCGCGGTGATCGACGTGGCGGAATTCAAGGTGAAGCTCGCGGCGGCCGTGCCGCCGAAGGTCACCGCCGTTACACCCGTGAAGTTGGTGCCGGTGATGATCACGGAGGTGCCGCCGGCCGTCGGGCCGGCGGTGGGGGAAAGCGAAGTGACGGTCGGGGACTGAATATACGTGAACTGGTCGGCTGCCGATATTGCCGACGTTCCGCCCACGGAAGCCACCCTGACATCGACCGTGCCCGCGCCTGCGGGCGAAGTCGCTGTGATCGTGGTGGGCGACAAGACGGTGAAACCGGCTGCGGACGTCGCCCCGAAGGTCACGGCCGTGGCTCCCGAGAAGTTGGTGCCGGTGATAGTCACGGTCGTGCCGCCAGCGCCCGGACCCGACGTCGGAGAGATCGAGGTAACGGTGGGAGCTGCGACATAAGTGAACTGGTCGGCGGCTGACGTCGGCGACGTGCCGCCTGCGGTCGCCACCCTGATGTCGACCGTGCCGGTGCCGGCAGGCGAGGTCGCTGTGATCCGGGTTGCGGAATTGACCGTGAAGGTCGTCGCCGCCGATGCGCCGAATGTGACCCCCGTCGCGCTCGTCAGATTGGTGCCGGTAATGATCACCGTGGTGCCACCGGCTGTCGGCCCCGCCGTCGGCGAGATCGAGGTGACGGTCGGTGGCGCGACGTAAGTATACTGGTCGGCGGCCGAAGTCACCGACGTATTCCCGCTATTCGTGACGGTCACATCGACGGTGCCCGCAGAACCGCTCGGCGCGAACGCGGTGATCTGGGTGTCGGAATTGACGGTGTAGCTCGTCGCATTCGTGGCGCCGAATTTCACACCGCCGGCGCCCGTGGTGCCGATGAAGTTCGTGCCCGTGATCACGACCGAGTTGCCGCCGCTCAGAGGCCCGGATGTCGGCGATATCGCCGTCACGGTCGGCGGAGCCGAGCAGGTCACGGTCGCCTGGGTAGAACCAGTTGCAGTGCTCCAGGCATAGACGATGAATTGAGTATCATTCAGCGGAAGAACGTAACTGCCGTTGAGATTGAGTTCGCTGCCTGCTGCTCCGTACTGCTCGAGAATGACAGTGTTTCCGTTCTGCCCGTAGAGCGCGAATCCGGCACCGCTGGTACGGTTCGAGGGTGGATTCGTATCTCCCGACGTCGTGGCCGAATAGGTGAGCTTCTCACCGGCCAAAAGGCTGTATGTCAGATATTGCTCCGCAGACGATGCGACCGAGAGTCCGCCGCCCCACGTCGCGTTGATCTGACTGCAACCGGCAGATATCGCGAAGGAAGGCGATATGAGAGCGAGTTGAAAGAGCGCCACAAGGAGCCATTTGAGCGACGCCTGAACGTATCTTGTGCGGTTGCCGATTGCCGAAACGATTCCAAATGCGGAACGCATTTTTGAAGAAAGCATTTTTTGAAATCACTGCATGGGCGAAGACGATCGCCCGGCCCCAAATCGAAAAAAATCCTGCTACGCAGGCAACCCCACATCGGCCATAGCAGTCGGCTTCGGTCGTTGCCACAGAAAATGCATATTTGAAGGCGCGACACAGGCGGCCGGGGCGGGTTTTCCTGCGCATGACGCGATTGCGTGGGGAGCGTCGGCGAAGTCGTGCGCGGAATGAGAAGATGATGTTCGACGTGCCTGCGCCGCAGAACGAATCGTCGTGCGCGGTACCACGCAGAGTTGAGTTGGGAGGCACGGGTTCGCGTGCCCATGACGGGCGCGTGGACGTCACGGAAGGCAATGGCGATCCCCGCGATCGGGCTCGGCGCATGGGAGTTGCGCGGCCGCACCTGCGCAGGCATCGTCGCTGCGGCTCGGCCATCGCCATATCGCGGGCTTCGCGTCATTTTGAACGGTGCCAGCCGACACGGCTGACAGCCGCAAATTTCTCAAATCGCGTGCTGACTCTGGCCACGTGGACCGCGGCCGATACGCTCGGCAGCAATCAGCCGCAGCACGGCTGCTTGGCTTTCGGGGCACAGCAGGATTGCTGTTCCTGCAGCCATCGGTCTCGCGGCTTGCAGCTCGACGGACGTGCCGAGAGATAGACGCGGATCGCGGTGTCGCCGGCGTCCATGCGCTCCGCGCGATAGATCTGCATCGGTCGAATACCGTCGCTCACCTCGAAGGTCAGCTTGGCTTGTGGATCGAAGCCGACAGCCTCATCGACCTTGCGGATGATCGCGAGAAACTTCCCGGCGGGCATGTGGCCGCGGTGTTCCTCCTCGATGTCCCAGAGCTGAATGAAGGTCTCGCTCCAGCTCTCGGGGTTCGCACCGCAATCGAGCCCTCTGAACGACCCGGTCTTGACCTCTGTCACGTGGTAGCTCGGGCGGACGTCCCGGCCGTCGTAGCTGAAGACCAGCGGCTTCTCCCTGTGTGCTTCGAGGCTGGAAAGGAGCGCAGCTGACGAGAGCTCGTCTACCGGGAGCAGGGCGCCGACGATCGATCGGGTATTGGCAAGCGTGTCCATGACTGCTATCCTCATTTCAATGATTGTTGAATCATAGGATTATCGAAAGATGGAGGAGCGTCAAGCCCGAACCGCCTTTGCCGCGCTATCGCAGGAAACGCGGCTGCGGATTGTGCGGTTGCTGGTGCAGGCCGGTCCCGATGGAATGGCGGCGGGGGCGATCGCCGAGGCAGTCGCGGTGTCGCCATCCAACGTGTCCTTCCACCTGAAGGACCTCGAACATGCCGGCATGATCGTGCCGCGTCGCGAGGCGCGCTCGATCATCTACTCGGCGGACTTCACCGGCTTGAGCGATCTCATCGCATTCCTGATGAAGGATTGCTGCGCGGGCCATCCGGAAATCTGCGCGCCGGCGCTCGCTGATGCCCAGTGCAAGCCCTCCACGGTCAAGAAGAAGGCGCGTGCCTGATGCGCGAGTTCGACCTGCCGCGACGCCTTGCGGCCGAATGCCTCGGGACCTTGCTTCTGGTCGCAACCGTCGTCGGCTCAGGCATCATGGCCGAGACCTTGACCAAGGACGTCGCGTTGGCGCTGCTCGGCAACACGCTTCCGACCGGCGCCATTCTGGTGGTGCTGATCACTATCCTCGGACCGATATCCGGCGCGCACTTCAATCCGGCGGTGACGCTGGTGTTCACGCTCAAGGGCGAACTCCGTCCGCCGCATGCCGCGCAGTACATCGCGGCACAGGTGCTCGGAGGAATCCTGGGCGCGGTGGTTGCGCACGCCATGTTCGGCCTGCCGCTATTGGAGTTCTCTGCCAAGGCAAGGACGGGATTTCCGCAGTGGTTTGCGGAATTCGTTGCCGCGTTCGGATTGATCGCAACCATTCTCGGTGGCCTGCGGTTTCGTGAGGCCGCAATTCCATGGCTGGTCGGGCTCTACATCACGGCTGCCTACTGGTTCACTGCGTCGACGTCCTTCGCCAATCCGGCAGTCGCCGTCGCGCGATCCTTCACCGATACGTTTTCCGGCATCCGGGCGCAGGACCTGCCGGGATTCATCGTCGCCGAAATTTTGGGCGCCGTGGTCGCGGCGGCATTCATGACGTGGCTCCTTCGGGCCCCTGAAATGACCAAGGAAGCAGTCCGATGACGATCACGATCTATCACAATCCCGATTGCGGCACGTCGCGCAACACTTTGGCCATGATCCGCCAGAGCGGGGAGGAGCCCGAGATCGTCGAGTATCTCGAGACTCCTCCTTCGCGCGACACGCTGATCTCGCTGATCTCCGCCATGGGTATGACACCGCGCGCGCTGCTTCGCGAGAAGGGCACGCCGTATGCTGCGCTCGATCTTGCCAATCCAAAGTGGAGCGACGACGAGTTGATCGATTTCATGATGACGCATCCGATCTTGATCAACCGGCCGATCGTGGTCTCGCCAAAGGGCGTGAAACTGTGCAGGCCATCCGAGGCCGTGCTTGATCTGCTCGCCGTGGCCGACATCGGCCAATTCGTCAAGGAAGACGGAGAGGTGGTTTCGTCCAAGACGCCGGGTGCGCACGCCGGATGAGTCGCCATGCGGATAACGTCCTGATTGTCGCGCTTGGCACCACGCAAACCCTTGCATGGGCCTCGAGCTATTATCTGCCGGCCATTCTCGCGGACCCGATTGCGCGCGACCTCGGCATCTCGACGAACTGGCTGTTCGCCGCGTTCTCGATGGCGCTGGTGATCTCAGGACTGCTGGGCCCGCGCGTTGGCCGCCAGATCGACCGGATAGGTGGGCGTGAGGTGCTCTGCGCCTCCAACCTCATTCTGGCGTCCGGTCTGATCCTGCTCGGGCTTTCGCACGGTGGTGTGCTAATGGCGGTGAGCTGGCTTTTGCTCGGCGTTGGCATGGGCCTTGGTCTGTATGACGCAGCTTTCGCAGCGCTCGGGCGCATCTACGGCGACACGGCCCGCCGCTCCATCACCGGCATTACCCTGATCGCGGGCTTTGCCAGCACGATCGGTTGGCCGCTCAGCGCGTGGGGACTGGCAACGATCGGCTGGCGCTGGACTTGCTTCGGCTGGGCGGCCGCGCACATCCTGATTTGCCTGCCCCTCAACGGCTTCCTGATCCCCAAATTGAAGAGAGAGCATCGGGTCGCAGCCGACACGCCAAAGCCGCATGTTCCGATCGACCGTGCGATGGTGTTGCTGGCCTTTGCCTTCGCGGCCGCCTGGAGCGTCACCTCGGCGATGGCCGTTCACTTGCCGCGAATTCTTGAGTCGCTCGGCGCGACGCAAGCGCAGGCGATCGCGGCGGGCGCGTTGATCGGCCCGGCGCAGGTGGCGGCGCGCATTGTCGAAGCGAGCCTCCTGAAACGGTTCCATCCGCTCTGGTCGGCACGACTTGCCTGTATCACGCACCCGCTGGGCGCCTGCGTGATCGGCTTGTTCGGCGGCGGCTTCGCCGGAGTCTTCGCGCTGTTGCACGGCGCAGGGAACGGGATCCTGACGATCGCGCGGGGCACGCTGCCGTTGGCGATATTCGGTCCAAAGGATTACGGCTATCGCCTTGGACTGCTCGGCGCGCCGTCGCGGCTGTCTCAAGCGATCGCGCCGCTGGCATTCGGGTTTCTGATTTCACCGCTCGGCGGCTACACGCTTGCGGTCACATCGGCTTTAAGTTTGGCAGCGCTCGTAGCGCTCTTCACACTCAAGGCCGAGAAAGCCTCTTCGCGATAGTATCGCCACCCTTCATCCGCCGAACCGTATCGACGAACGCCTTGATCATCGGGGAATGGCCGCGGCCGCTGTGATGGGCGATGCTGTACTGGGTCTTGATGGTGCGGTCGCTGATCTCGAGCGCGCGCAGATTGGGATGCGGCACGAATTCGAAGTCGGCGACGACGCTGATGCCAAGCCCGCGCTCGACCGCCTTCCACACGCCTTCGCGGCTCTCGATCTCGAACACCGGCTCGATCCTGATGCCCTCGGCCTGCATCGTCGCCTCGAAGGCGCGCCGCGTGGTCGAGCCGCGCTCGCGCAGCACGATCGGCTGATCGGCCAACTCGCGCAGCCTGACCGACTTTCGCTTGAACCAGGGATGATCGCGGTTGACGAACACGATCACGCGGTGGGTGCGGTAGGGGATCATGGTGACGCGCGGATCTTCCGGCACTTCCGCCAGGATCGCGACGTCGGCCTCGAAGTCGACGATGTGGCGGAAGGTGCGTTCGGAATTGCCGAGCAGGGTCGAGATCTGCACCTCGGGGTGATCGCGCTTGAAGGCCGCGATGATCTCGGTGGCATGAAACGGTCCGACGGTCGCCACCCGCAGATGGCCCTTGGTGGCCTTGCCATGCGCGGCCAATAGTTCATGCGCCTCGTCGCAGAACGTCATGATGCCACGGGTGATCTCGAACAGTGCGGCGCCGGCTTCGGTGAGCTCGGTGTGCCGCGGCTTCCGGATCAACAGTTCGACGCCGTAGCTCTCCTCCAGCTCCTTGACCTGGATGGTCAACGTCGGCTGGCCGACATTGAGCACGCGGGAGGCCGCGGTGAAGCCGCCATGGGCGGCGACCGCGTGGAAGGCGCGCAGCTGGCTGAACACTATTGACATAATCAATAGAGCGCATCCGTAGAATGAATTTGTCAATAGCAGCCGACGACGTACCTTCGCGCCAAACGGAGGACGCGTGGATGGCCTGGACTTATTCCAACCCGGTGAAGATCGAATTCGGAGCCGACGCCTTCGACAAGCTGCCGGCGCTGATCGGCAAGCGCGCCTATGTGCTCGTGACCTATGGCGAGCCGGCTTTCGCCGAGCTCGAGCGGCGGGTGCGCGCCGCGGCGGGGCCGTCGGTCCTGACGATCCGCGACGTCGCGCCCAATCCGGACTACCGGCTGCTCACCGAGCAGACCGCGCGCTTTGCCGGGCTCGCGAAGCAGCCCGAGGTGATCATCGCGCTCGGCGGCGGCTCGGTGATCGACTCGGCAAAAGTGTTCGCGGCCGCCGGCGGCGACTTCGCGACCGTGAAAGCCTACCTGGAGACGCAGCAGGGCGCCGAACGCCTCTCGGCGATTCCGATCATCGCGGTGCCGACCACCGCGGGCACCGGCAGCGAGGTGACGTGCTGGGGCACGGTCTGGGATGAGGCCAACGGCAAGAAATACTCGCTGGCGCGCCCGTCGCTGTATCCGACCCATGCGGTGATCGATCCGCGCCTGATGCTCGGCAAGCCGCAGTTGCTGACCATCAGCACCGGGCTCGACGCGCTGTCGCATGCGCTGGAGAGCATCTGGAACGTCAACAACAACCCGGTGTCGGCCAATCACGCGGTCGCCGCGGCGCGCGGTGTTCTCGACGTGCTGCCGAAGCTCGCCAATGATCTCGGCAATCTCGAGCTGCGCAGCCGCATGGCGCAGGCGGCACTGTTCGCGGGGCTGGCGTTCTCCAACACCAAGACGGCGATCGCGCATTCGCTGTCCTACCCGATCACGCTGCGGCACGGCGTGCAGCACGGCATTGCCTGCTCGTTCTCGCTGCCGATGGTGCTGCGCAGCGTCAAAGGGGCGGGCGGTCTCTGCGAGGACAGCCTGAAGCAGATCTTCGGCGCCGACCTGGCGCGGGCGGCCGACGATCTCGAGGACTTCATGGCGCGGCTCGGCATCTCCTGCAATCCGGCCGCCTACAGGATCGAGCGCGCGGAATGGCATGCGCTGATCGCGGACTCGCTCGAGGGTGAGCGCGGCCGCAACTTCTTAGGCTCGAAGGAACGGCTGATCGAGGCAGCGCAGACGCTGCGGATGCCGAGCGCGGCGAGCGCTTGACGGCGGCCAGGTGACAAGGAGAGATATCATGCAAGACAATCGCAAAACCATCACCGTCAACGGACGCCGCTACGATGCGCCGACGCGGCCGACGGTCGTGATCTGCCTCGACGGTTCGGAGCCCGGCTATATCGAGCGGGCGATCGAGGCCGGCGTTGCGCCGACCTTCGCTCGCTTCATGAAGGAGGGCGCGCATGTCCATGCCGCGAGCGTGATCCCGAGCTTCACCAACCCGAACAACCTCTCGATCATCACCGGACGGCCGCCCGCGGTGCATGGCATCGCCGGCAATTATTTCTACGACACGGCGAGCAGCGCCGAAGTCATGATGAACGACCCGAAATTCCTGCGCGCGCCGACCATTCTGGCCGGTGTCCATGACGCCGGCTACAAGGTTGCCGCCGTCACCGCCAAGGACAAGCTGCGCACCTTGCTGGCCTATGGGCTCGACTATGCGAGCGGCCGCGCCATCGCGTTCTCGTCGGAGAAAGCCGATCAGGCGACCAAGGCCAATAACGGCATCGACAATGTGCTCGACTTCGTCGGCCTGCCGCTGCCCGAGGTCTACTCGGCCGATCTGTCGCGTTTCGTGTTCGCTGCCGGCGTCAAGCTGGTCGAGCGGCACCGTCCGGATCTGATGTATCTGTCGACCACCGACTACATCCAGCACAAGGTCGGGCTCGGCACCAAGGTCGCCAACGACTTCTACGCCATGATCGACGGCTATCTGGCTCAGCTCGATGCGCTCGGCTGCAACATCGTGGCGACCGCCGACCACGGCATGAACGACAAGTTTTTGCCGGACGGCAAGCCCGACGTGATCTACCTCCAGGACGTGATGGACGACTGGACGGGGAAGGGCGCCGCACGCGTGATCCTGCCGATCACCGATCCCTATGTCGCCCATCATGGCTCACTCGGCTCGTTCGCGACGATCTACACGCCCGAAGGCGCCGATGTCGGCACGCTGCTGACGCGGTTACGCGACATCAAGGGCATCGAGGTGGCGCTGCCGCGCAAGGATGCCTGCGCCAGGTTCGAGCTGCCGCCGGACCGGATCGGCGACATCGTCGTGATCTCGACCAAGCACAAGGTGCTCGGCACCAGCGAATCCCGGCACGATCTGTCGGGGCTGACCGAGCCGCTGCGCTCGCATGGCGGGCTGACCGAGGAGCGGGTGCCGTTGATCGCCAACCGCAAGATCGCGCTGCCGGCCGGTCACGCCCTGCGCAATTTCGACGCCTTCGACGTCGCGCTCAACCGCATCCAGTGACAACGGGACTCCAGGACACCACCATGAACATCCAGGGCCCGGCCGTTCGCCATGAGCAGATGCGCATCGCAGGCACACTCGTCGACACCGACGAGCATGTCGAGGTCTTCAATCCCTACACCAACAAGGTGGTGGGCACGGTTCCCGCGGCGCGGCCGGAACATGTGCGCAGCGCCTTTGCCAAAGCGGCGGCGTTCAAGCCGAAGCTGACGCGCTACGAGCGCCAGCGTATCCTGCTCCGCACCGCTGAGATTTTGGCGGGCCGCAAGGAGGAGTTCGCGCGGCTGATCACCGCCGAGTCCGGCCTGTGCTGGAAGGACTCGCTCTACGAGGCGGGCCGCGCCTACGACGTCTACTCCTTTGCCGGCCAGCTCGCGATCCAGGACGATGGCGAGACGTTCTCCTGCGATATCAGCCCGCAAGGCAAGGCGCGCAAGATCTTCACGACGCGCACGCCGTTGCTCGGCGCGATCTCGGCGATCACGCCGTTCAACCATCCGCTCAACATGGTGAGCCACAAGATCGCCCCCGCGATCGCCACCAACAACCGCGTGGTGCTGAAGCCGACCGAACTGACGCCGCTGACCGCGCTCGCGCTTGCCGACGTGCTGTACGAGGCCGGGTTGCCGCCCGAGATGCTGTCGGTAGTCACCGGTAATCCGCATTCGATGGGTGACGCGATGATCATCGACCCGGACGCTGATCTTGTGACCTTCACCGGCTCGGTCAGGGTCGGCAAGCACATTGCCACCAAGGCCGGCTACAAGCGCCTGGTGCTCGAGCTCGGCGGCAACGACCCCCTGATCGTGATGGAGGATGCCGATCTGGAGAAGGCGGCGGAGCTTGCGGTCACCGGCGCGACCAAGAATTCCGGCCAGCGCTGCACGGCGGTCAAGCGCATCCTCTGCGTCGAGGCGGTTGCCGACGATTTTGCGGCGCTCGTCCTGAAGAAGGCGCGCACCCTGAAGTGCGGCGATCCGATGGATCCGACGGTCGACGTCGGCACGGTGATCCATGAGGGGGCGGCGAAGGAATTCGAGCGCCGCGTCAACGCTGCCGTCGCCGACGGCGCCGAGCTGCTGCACGGCAACGGCCGCAACGGAGCGCTGTATCCGCCAACGGTGGTCGACCGGATTCCCTACACCAGTGAGCTGGTGATGCAGGAGACCTTCGGGCCTGTGATCCCGATCATCCGCGTACCCAACGACATCGAGAGCGTGATCCGGATCTCGAATTCGACCGCGTTCGGCCTGTCGTCCGGCGTCTGCACCAATCGGCTCGACTACATCACGCGGTTCGTCAACGAGCTCGATGTCGGCACCGTCAACGTGTGGGAAGTGCCGGGCTACCGGATCGAGATGTCGCCGTTCGGCGGGATCAAGGATTCCGGCCTTGGCTACAAGGAAGGCGTGCAGGAGGCGATCAAGAGCTTCACCAACGTCAAGACCTATTCGCTGCCCTGGCCGGTGTAGCGAAGCGCGTCGTCCGAACGAGGGCCGTACGCGAGAACAAGAACAACGCGGCGGCCGACTGCGATCAACCAAACAAAGGGGAGGCCTCAATGTCGATCACGTTCAGTCCGTCGAGCGTCGGCTCGGTCGGAGTCCAGAATCCGGAGCTTGCGACATCGTTCCGCCGCGCGCAGTGGCGGATGCTGTTCGCGGCGATGTTCTGCTATCTGTTCTTCTACACCGGGCGGCAAACCTTCGGCTTCGCCATTCCCGGCATCCAGGCCGAGTTCGGCGTCACCAAGGAGGCGCTGGGCTGGGCCAGCGCGGCGCTCTTGTGGTGCTACGCGGTCGGGCAGGCCATCAACGGCAATCTCGGCGACAAGTTCGGCGGCCGCCGCGTGATGAGCGCGGGCGCGATCCTCTCCTTCATCATGAACTGGGCCACCAGTCTTTCGACCGGGATCGTCAGCCTCACCGCGTTCTGGGGCATCAACGGCTATTTCCAGTCGATGGGATGGGCGCCGGGCAGCCGGTTGCTTTCGAACTGGTGGGGCCGGCACGAGCGCGGCACGGTCTACGGGCTCTACACATTCGCGGCCGGTCTCGCCTCGGTGCTGTCGTTCGTCACCTCGCTGGTGGTGGTCGGCTATTTCCAGCTCGACTGGCGCTGGATCTTCCGCATCCCGGTGGTGCTGCTGCTGCTCGGCGGCATCGCGTTCTATCTGATGGCGCGCGAGAAGCCCGAGGACATGGGCTTTGCCTCGCCGCATGACGAGGCCGATGGGGTCGCCGCAACCGAAGCCGCGGTCGACGCCAACGAGGGCTCGCTCGCGCGCTACAAGGCGGTGCTGTCGAACTGGCGCCTGCTGGTCGCCGGCGTCTCGATCGGCTTCCAGAACGCGGCGCGCTACGGCCTGCTGGTGTGGGTGCCGGTGCACTTCCTCGGCAGCAACTGGGCCAAGGCCGGTGCGACGTCGGCGATCGATCCGCGCTGGATCAGCATCGCGCTGCCGGTCGGCATGGCGGTCGGCGCATTCAGCAATGGCTGGGTCTCGGACAAGGTGTTCGGCTCGCGCCGCTACCTCGCCATCGTGCTCTACATGGTGCTCGCCGCGGTCACCGCGCTGTGCATGTACGCGATCCCGACCTCAGAGATTTATCTCGGGATGACGGTGCTGTTCCTGTGCGGCTTCTTCACGTACGGCCCGCAATCCTCGTTCTGGGCGCTGTGCCCGGATCTGGTCGGCCACAAGCGGGCAGGGACCGCAACCGGGGTGATGAACTCCTTTGCCTATCTGTTCGCAGGTCTCGGCGAGCCCATCATCGGCCATGTCATGGACAAACATAACCAGACGTCGCTGGTGTTCCTCGTCGTCGCGATTTGCGCGACGTCCAGCGCGGTGGTGGCAGCCTTCATCCGCCGCTGACAAGCGATTCCGCATCTGCAGCTTCACGACAGGTCCGCGCTCCCAACGGGAGCGCGGACCGACTCATTTTGGAATAAGCGAACCACCGCTGCTGCGATCGATAGAGCGGCATCGCGGGGCCCCATTCCCTGAAATTGCCAGCCCCGAGCGGGTGACCTGACGCCCAATCCCTCATCACGGGCTGACCAAAATCAATGCAGCTATGATTGAATATCTAGCGATATCAATATGATGAAATAAATTGCATGCAACATGCAAAATGTGCTTGTCGCGTCGGCCGGGTTGAAGCAGACTTCTCGCGGGGCAGGAGAGGCCAGCGACCTTCGAAGACGAGGGTCGCGCCAGGGGCAAAAAACAATCTGCCGGCAGAGGAGCGAGCAATGAGCGATCAGGTGTCCACCATCGCAATGGCAGATACGGCGAAGCCGAGCGGCGTGCGCTGGAAGATCTTCCTGCTGATGCTGTTCCTGATCTCGATCAACTATATCGATCGCGCCTCGCTCTCGGTCGCAATGCCTGTCATCGCCAAGGAGTTCGATATCGATCCGGCGATGCAGGGCCTGATCCTGAGCTCGTTCTTCTGGACCTACGCGCTGATGCAGGTGCCGGGCGGCATGCTCGCCGACCGCTTCAAGCCGCGCATCGTGATCGCAACAGCGACGCTGTTCTGGGGCTTCTTCCAGGCGCTGGCGGCATTGTCGACGAGCTGGATGTTGCTGCTGTTGACCCGGCTCGGGCTCGGGGCGTCCGAAGCGCCGATCTATCCGGCCGGCGGCAAGCTCAACGCGATCTGGATGACGCAGACCGAGCGCGGCCGCGGCGCGACCTTGCTGGACGGCGGTGCGCCGCTTGGCGCCGCGCTCGGCTCGATCGTGATTGCGTGGCTGATGGCGGCGTTCAGCTCCTGGCGCGTGGCCTTTGTCATCGCCGGCGTTGGAACCATGCTGTGCGGGTTGTGGGCCTGGTACTACATCCGCAACGTGCCGCGCGAGCATCCGTCGGTCAACGAAGCCGAGGCGCGCTATCTCGAGGAGGCGCATGCGATCGAGGACGCGGCGACGCCGCCGTCCTCCGGCGCTAGCTGGGTGGCGTATTTCCGCTTCCGCTCGGTCTGGTGCATGTGCCTCGGCTGGATGTTCTTCAACACCACGTTCTACGGGCTGCTGACCTGGATGCCGACCTATCTGTTCAAGGTGCACGGCTTCGACATCAAGGCGCTCGGCGGCGCATCCTTCATCATTTTCTTCTCAGGCTTCGTCGGCGAACTGGTCGGGGGCTGGATCGGCGACGGCTGGCGGGCGCGGGGCGGGACGCCCAACACCGTGTTCCGCACGCTGTTCGGTATCGCTGCGATCATGGCGACCGTCTCGATCTTCCTCGTCGCCTACGTCACCAATGCGGTCGCGGTCGTGGTGCTGCTGTCGACGACGCTGTTCTTCCTGCGCTGGTGCGGCATGTACTGGGCGATCCCGTCGGCGCTGGCCGGCCGCGGCAAGTCCGGTTTCCTCGGCGGTTGCATGAATCTCGGCGGCAACATCGCCGGCGTCACGACGCCCTTGATCGTCGGCTTCATCGTGCAGGCCAACGGCTCGTACTTCCTGGCACTGATGTATTTCGCCGCCGCGGGCATTGCGCTGTTGATCTGCTCGACCCTGATCGATTACAGCCGCAAGCTCCCGGTCTAAACGGAGGCGGCCGAATCCGAAATGGGTTCGGCCGGTTGATGAGGCCAGCGAATGACACGTTTCGTCCGGCTCGGCATGCTGACGCCGTCGTCGAATACCGCACTCGAGCCGATCACCTGCGCAATGCTGGCAGGGATCGGCGACGTCTCGGCGCATTACTCGCGCTTCAAGGTGACGGAGATCGCGCTGTCGGAGGCGGCGCTGCGCCAGTTCGACGCCAGCGAGATCCTGCGTGCGGCAGAATTGCTGGCGCATGCCAAGGTCGATGTCATCGCCTGGAACGGCACTTCAGCCAGCTGGCTCGGCTTCGATCGCGACGAGAGCCTGTGCGAGCAGATTACGGCCGCGACCGGGATCAAGGCCTGCACCACGGTGCTGGCCTATCGCGACCTGCTGCGGCGGATCGGTGCCAAACGCATCGGCCTGGTGACGCCCTATCGCAAGGATGTCCAGGACAAGATCATCGCCAACTGGAGTTCGGAGGGGCTGCATTGCTTCGCCGAGCGGCATTTGTCGTTGCAGGACAATTTCTCCTTTGCCGAGGTCAGCGAGGCTGAGGTCGCACGGCTGGTCGAGGAGGTGGTCCGCGAGGGCTGCGATGCCGCCGTCGTGCTCTGCACCAACATGCGCGGCGCGGGCGCCGCCGAGCGGCTGGAGCGTGGATTTGGCGTGCCGGTGCTGGATTCGATCGCGGTAACGCTGTGGGCGTGTCTCACGGCTGTGGACTGCGATCCGTCGCGTGTCCATGGCTGGGGCAGCCTGTTCACGAACCCCGATCTGCGCGCAGCGACCGCGATCTCCGAATACAACGATGAAGGCGAGCGGTGACTGAAGCCAAGACCCAAGCCAAGACCAAAGCCAAAGCGACCAGGCGTAGCAAGGAACCCAAGCGCGCGATCACGGCGCTGCAACGGCGCCGGCTGCGCGTGCCGCGGGTCGGACTGCACGAGCAGGCGGCGGCGCGGCTGCGCACCATGATCGTGCGTGGCGAGTTGGCGCCCGGACAATCGCTCGGGGAGGCGGACCTGTCCGACGCGCTCGGCGTTTCGCGAACCCCGCTGCGCGAGGCGCTGAAGCAATTGGCGAGCGAAGGCCTGGTCGAGCTCAGGCTCAACCACAGCGCCGTGGTCGCGCCGTTCCGCCGCGCCGAGCTGAACGAGTTGTTCGAGGCCGTCAGCGGCATCGAGCGCTGCGCCGCCGAGCTCGCCGCCTTGCGTATGGAGGACGCCGATTTCGAACGGCTCGAGGCGCTGCAGGACAAGATCGAATGGCATCACGGCCGCGGCGAGCTGCGCGATTATTTCCAGACCAACCAGCTGATCCATTCGGCAATCGTCGGCTTTGCGCGCAACGCGGTGCTGAAGGCGACGCACGAGGCGCTGCTGGCGCGGGCCGAGCGCGCGCGCTTCTTTGCGCTGTCGGTGCTCGGGCGCTGGGATGAATCGGTGCGTGAACACCAGGAGATTCTCGTCGCGCTGCGGGCGCGCGATGCGGCGCGGGCGGGGCAGGTGCTGGCCCACCATGTGCGCCGCACCGGCGAGATCGTGGCCGAGACGCTGGATGGCAAGGGAGATGAGGCTGGAGGGCCGGGCGCAGCTGCGAAGCCGCGCGGCCGCAAGGCGAGGAACGTTGCGTCATGAAGATCCTGCTGCTCAATCCCAACACGACGGCTGGTGTGACCGATCTGCTCCATGCCGCCGGCAGCAAGGTGGCGTCGGCCGACACCGAGCTCGTGCCAGTCACGGCGGCGCGCGGCGTGCCCTATATCGCGACCCGCGCCGAGGCGCAGATCGGCGGCGCGATCGCGCTCGAGATGCTGGCCGAGGCCGGCCCCGGCATCGATGCCGCCATCATCGCCGCGTTCGGCGATCCCGGCCTGTTCGGCGCGCGCGAGCTATTCGCATATCCCGTCGTGGGATTGGCCGAAGCCGCGATGCTCACCGCCTGCATGCTCGGCCGGCGGTTCTCGATCGTGACCTTCGCCGGCGCGCTGGCGCCCTGGTACGAGGAATGCGTCGCGATGCATGGGCTGAGCACGCGCTGCGCCGGCATCCGCACGCTCGATGGCAGCTTCCAGTCGATCTCCGACGTACAGGCCGAGAAGGAGGAACTGCTGGTCGCGCTCGCCAACCAGGCGGTCGCGCAGGACGGCGCCGACGTCGTCATTCTGTCAGGCGCGCCGCTCGCCGGGCTCGCGGCAAAGGTCCGCGACCGGATTCCGGTGCCCGTGGTCGATCCGGTCGCGGCTGCCGTGCGCCAGGCGGAGACGCTTGCCGTGCTGAAGCCGCGCAAGGCGGTGGCCGGTACCTTCCGCCGTCCCGATCCGAAGCCGACGATCGGGCTCGCCGAGCCGCTTGCCGCAATCATCGAACATCGTTCATCGAAAGGGGAGACCGCCTGATGTCCTTCGACACCATCATCCGCGGCGGCACCGTGGTCACCGCTGCCGACACCTTTGCCTGCGACGTCGGAATCCGTGACGGCAAGATCACCGCGCTCGGTCACGATCTCGGCGATGCGGCTATCATCATCGACGCCACCGACCGGCTGGTGCTGCCCGGCGGCATCGACAGCCACGTCCATTTTGCCCAGCCGTCGGGCGACGGCATCGTGATGGCCGATGGCTTTGCCAGCGGCACCCGCTCGGCGGCGTTCGGCGGCAACACCACCGTGCTGCCGTTCTGCCTGCAGGAGAAGGGTCAGACGCTGCGCGAGGCGCTGAAGCACTATCATTCGCTGGCCGAAGGCGAATGCCATGTCGACGTCGCCTTCCATCTGATCGTCACCGATCCGACCGAGCATGTCTTGGGCCAGGAGCTGCCGGCGCTGGTCGAAGACGGTTACACCTCGCTGAAGGTCTTCATGACCTATGAGGGGCTGGCGCTGTCGGATCGCGAACTGCTCGAGACCATGTCGGTCGCGCGCGAGACCGGCGCCATGCTGATGGTGCATGCGGAGAACTTCGATGCGATCCGCTTCCTCACCGACCGGCTGGAACGCGCCGGCAACACCGCGCCGCGCTTCCATGCCACCTCGCGACCGATCCCGGTCGAGCGCGAGGCCACCCATCGCGCCATCTCGCTGTCGGAGCTTGTCGACGTGCCGATCATGATCGTGCATGTCTCGAACCGCGAGGCGATGGACGAAATCCGGCGCGCCCAGCAGCGGGGCTTGCGGGTGATGGGCGAAACCTGTCCGCAATATCTGATGCTGACCGAGAAGGATCTCGATCAGCTCAACATGGAAGGCGCGAAATACGTCTGCTCGCCGCCGCCGCGCGACGTCGCCAGCCAGCAGGCGTGCTGGGAAGGCTTGCAGCAGAAAGTGTTCTCGGTGTTCTCGTCGGACCACTGCCCGTTTCGCTACGACGATCCGAAGGGAAAGCTCGCGCCGAAGGGCCGCACCAGCTTCCGCTGGGTGCCGAACGGAATCCCCGGCGTGGCGACGCGGCTGCCGATCCTGTTCTCCGAAGGCGTGGTGAAGGGGCGTATCGACCTCAACAGCTTCGTCGCGTTCAGCGCTACCAACCACGCCAAGATCTACGGTCTCTATCCACGCAAGGGCACGATCGCGGTCGGCTCCGATGCCGACATCGCGCTGTGGGATCCGAAGCGCAAGGTGACGATCCGCCACGAACTGATCCATGACGGCTCGGACTACACGCCCTATGAAGGGCTCGAGGTCACGGGCTGGCCGGTGCTGACCATGGTGCGCGGCAAGGTGGTCGTCGACGACGGCGCCCTTGTCGGCAGCAAGGAGCACGGCACATATCTGCCGCGCGCCAAACCTCCGGTAGGGGCGACGGTCCCGTAACACGCCAAGGAAGTAACCGCAAAGCAAGAAGGCTGGAGACCACCATGCCCTACGCGACAACAGATGATGGTGTGCGGCTCTATTTCGAGGAGACCGGATCGGGCCATCCGGTGATCCTGGTCCATGAGTTCGCCGGCGATTTGCGCAGCTACGAGGCGCAGATGCGGCACTTCGGCAAGCGCTTCCGGACCATTGCCTACAATGCGCGCGGCTTTCCGCCGTCCGATGTGCCGGAGCAGGTCTCGTCCTATTCGCAGGCGCGTGCCGCTGACGACATCCTGGCGGTGCTCGATCACATCGGTGCGCCGAAGGCGCATATCGTCGGCCTGTCGATGGGCGGCTTTGCGACGTTGCATTTCGGATTGCGCCACCCGACGCGGGCGCTGTCGCTGTGCATCGGCGGCTGCGGCTATGGCGCTGAGCTCGACAAGCGCGAGACGTTTCGCGCCGAGGCCGACGTGATCGCGGGCATGATCCTTAAAGAAGGCATGCCGACCTTCGCCGAGCGGTACGCATACGGGCCGACGCGCGTGCAGTACGAGAACAAGGATCCGCGCGGTCACGCCGAGTTCAAGCGCATGCTGGCCGAGCATTCGGCGGTCGGATCGGCCAACACCCAGCAGGGCGTGCAGAAGGAGCGGCCCTCGCTCTACACGCTGGTCGAGAGATGAAGCGCATCAATGTGCCGACGCTGATCATCACCGGTGACGAGGACTGGCCGTGTCTGTTGCCGGGCATCCTGATGAAGCAGAGCATCCCGTCGGCCGCGCTTGCGGTGCTGCCGAACTGCGGCCATGCCATCAACATCGAGGAGCCCGACGAATACAACCGGATCGTCGGAGATTTTCTTGCGCAGGTGGAGAGCGGCCGCTGGCCGCAGCGCGATCCACGGGCGGTCAGCGCCTCGATCACGGGAATGAAGGGCTAGCTTCACAGACCGCCGCACCGCGTCGAGCACGGAATCATTTTGACGGCAGGCAGCGGCGGCTTCGATTGGCGAGCCAGTTGGTCGCACGGCTGCCGGCAATCGTCGTCACGCAAGCGATTCCGTTGATCTTCGCGTCTCACCGGCCGAAACGGACTCCGCGCCTCGCACATGAAGCGATCGAACAGCCGCGTGTGCACGCGAGTTGATCGGCTCGATCTCTGTTGCAACCGATGCACAAACGCGCACGCCATTCGTCGCCGCGTTGATTGGTGATTGCACAAGACTGACACAGACCTGTCACCCGCGGTGACTAACTTGTCGCAGGTCGACGTCACAAATCTGTAAAATCAAGGGGCACTACGGTGAAAGCCAAATTTCTTTCGACGGTCGGAGTCTGTCTGATCGCCGCGACTGCGGTTATGTACGGCGCCGCGGCTCAGGACGACAATCGCGGCGATGATCATCATCCGCACCACATCCACACCGCAACGCCGATCAAGCATCTCGTCGTCATCTTCAACGAGAACCGCTCGTTCGATCATTATTTTGCAACGTATCCGAACGCCGCCAACCCGACCGGCTCGATTCCGTTCACTGCGAAGCCGCATACGCCGAAGGTCAACAACCTCGCCAACGCCAATCTGCTGACCAACAACCCGAACCTCAATCCGGCCAACGGCACGGGTGCGACCAATCCGTTCCGCCTCGACCGCACCCAGGCCAACACGCGCTCGCAGAACCACGCCTACACGCCCGAGCAGCAGGCGGTTGACAACGGCAAGGAAGATCTGTTCCCGAAATTCACGGGTCGCGGCACCGCCGGCGGCGTCGGCGCCTTCGGCAACAACGGGCAGGTGATGGGCTATTTCGACGGCAACACCGTCACCGCGTTCTGGAATTACGCCCAGAACTTCGCGATGAGCGACAATAACTGGACCGACACCTTTGGTCCGTCGACGCCCGGCGCGCTCGAGGTGATCTCCGGCCAGACCAACGGCGCGCAGAACATCATCGGCACGTCAGCCTCGATCGCCGATGGCCAGGGCGGCCTGACGCTGATCGGCGACACCGACCCCGCTTATGACTCCTGCTCGAGCGCGACCAGCCAGGTCCTGATGACCAGCAAGAACATCGGCGACCTGCTCAATGCCGAGCACATCAGCTGGGGCAGCTTCATGGGCGGCTTCGATCTGACGCTCAAGAACACCAACGGCACCACCAACTGTGCCCGCAGCACCTTCTCGAGCAACGTCAACGGCACCATCGTGGACTACATCCCGCACCACGCCTGGTTCCAGTACTACAAGTCGACCGCGAACCCGACCCATGCGCGGCCGAGCTCGGTCGACGCGATCGGCCACACCTACGTTCCCGGCGGCAAGACGGTCGATCCGGCCAATCACGCCTACGACCTCGAGGATTTCTACGCGTCGGTGAAAGCCGGCAACTTCCCGGCCGTCTCCTACATCAAGATGCCGGCCTATCAGGACGGTCATCCCGGCAACTCCGATCCGCTCGACGAGCAGGCGGGCAATGTCGAGCTGATCAACTTCCTGCAGAAGCAGAAGGAGTGGGGCGAGACCGCTGTCATCATCACCTATGACGACTCCGACGGCTGGTACGACCACCAGTACATTGCGCCGACCAGCGCTTCGTATGATCCGACCGCCGATCAGGTCAACGGTCCCGGCCAGTGCGGCCTCGGTATCGGCAAGCAGACGCAACCGAAGGGCCTCAATGGCCAGCCGGTGAACGGCCGCTGCGGACCCGGCACGCGCACCCCGTTCCTGGTGATCTCGCCCTTCGCCAAGAAGAACTTCGTCAGCCACACCCGCATCTCGCAGGCGTCGGTCGTGCGCTTCATCGAAGACAACTGGCTGCACGGCCAGCGTCTCGGCGGCGGCTCGTTTGACGCCAGCGTCGAATCGATCGTGGACCTGTTCGACTTCGACCATGGTCACGATCGCGACGATGACGATCGGCAGAACAAGCTGTTCCTCGATCCGACGGCCGGCACGGTTATCGTCAGCCCGTCTGACGATCATCACCATCACTAGCGCTCTGGGATAACTGGACGACATATGAACGGCCGCATGTTGTGGCTTCTCGGCGCCGGCCTGCTCTGCATGGCCGGCGCCGTTGCGGCTGTCGAGACGCAAGGGCTCCCGGGGACCAATCCGAACCCGGTGCAGCTCCGGCGTCCGCCGGTCGCTCCGCTGTCCGGCATGGCCCAGCTCGGCCAGAAGATATTCTTCGACGCGTCGCTGTCCTCGTCGGGCGCCTTGTCGTGCGCCTCCTGTCATAGCCCCGACCTCGCCTACGGTCCGCCCAATGATGCGGCGGTGATGCTCGGCGGACCCGCGCAATCCCGACAAGGGACGCGCGCGGTGCCGGGCCTGACCTATCACGAGCGCCAGCCGAATTTCAGCATCGGGCCCGAGAAGGACGAGGACGACACCGTCGTCGACTTCGCGCAACTGGCCGCAGCAGGCCAGCAGGCCGCGCGCGCCAGGAAGGTCGCGACCGGCACGGCTGCGTCTGCGGTCAACATCGTGCCGCAGGGCGGACTGTTCTGGGACGGTCGCGCCGATACGCTGCAGGACCAGGCGATCTTCCCGCTGCTCGATCCCAATGAGATGGACGGCGGCAGCGTCGAGGTGGTGGCGCAGAAGCTGCGTCAGGCGAGCTATGCGCCGCGCTTTGCCGAACTGTTCGGCGCCGGCGTTTTCGACAATACGCGGCTGCTGATCTCGGAAGCGATGTTCGCGGTCGCGCGCTATCAAGTGGAGGAGCCGAGCTTCCATCCCTACAACAGCAAGTTCGACTACTGGCTCGAAGGCAAGGCGCGGCTGAGCGAGAGCGAGCTGCGCGGCCTGCAATTGTTCAACGATCCGGACAAGGCCAATTGCGGCGGCTGCCATACGTCGGCGCCGACCCGTGACGGCCTGCCGCCGCTGTTCACCGACCACCAGTATGAGGCGCTCGGCGCGCCACGCAACGCCGCACTCGGCAACAATCGCGATCCCGATTATTTCGATCTCGGGGTTTGCGGCCCGTATCGCACCGATGTTGCCGAGCAGACGCAATATTGCGGGATGTTTCTGACGCCGAGCTTGCGCAATACGGCAACGCGCCGCGTATTCTTCCACAATGGCGTCTTCACGAGCCTTGAGCAGGTGCTCGATTTCTATAACTTCCGCGATACCAATCCGGATAAGGTGTACCCGCGCGCGGCCAACGGAACGGTGCGGAAATACGACGATCTGCCGGAGAAATATCACGGCAATGTCGACGTCAGCGATCCGCCCTTCGAGCGCCATCCGGGCGACACGCCCGCGATGACGGCGAAGGATGAAGCCGACATCATCGCCTTCCTGAAAACGTTGACCGACGGCTACCAGCCCGAGCGGTGAGCCGTCGCCATCGTCCGTTGCGGAACCGATACGTGAGTTGGCAGGTCTTCGTCATGCGCGCATAATGGCCGCATGAATGTCGTCGAAGGCAACGGTGCCAAAATCCCAGCGATCGGCCTCGGCACATGGGAACTGCGCGGGCGGACCTGCGCTCGTATCGTCGAGCAGGCGCTGCGGCTCGGTTACCGGCACGTCGACACCGCGCAGATTTACGACAATGAGCGCGAGGTGGGCGAGGGGCTGCGCGCATCCGGCGTCAAGCGCGACGATGTGTTCGTCACCACCAAGGTCTGGACCACGCACTTCATGGCGAAGGATCTCGAACGGTCCGCGAAGGAGAGCTTGGCGCGGCTGCGCATGACCGAGGTTGATCTGTTGCTGCTGCACTGGCCCAATCCGCAGGTGCCGCTCGCCGAGACGCTCGGTGCGCTGGCGCGGGTCAGGCAGGCGGGACTGGCGCGGCACATCGGCGTCTCGAACTTCAGCGTCGCACTGATCGAGGAGGCGGTGGCGACGTGTCCCGAGCCGCTCGCCTGTGACCAGGTCGAGTACCATCCTTATCTGGACCAGGCCGATGTGATCGAGGCCTGCGCACGCCAAGGCATGGCGTTCGTCGCCTACGGCCCGATCGCGAAGGGGCGGGTGAAGGGCGACCGTGCGCTGGCGCGGATCGGCGACCGCTATCGCAAGACGGCTGCCCAGGTCTGCCTGCGCTGGCTGGTGCAACAGAATGTGGCCGCGATCCCGCGCACCTCGAAGCTCGAGCGTCTCCAGGAAAATATCGACATCTTCGATTTCGAGCTGTCGGATCAGGACATGCGCGAGATTTCCGCGATGGGCGGCGCGGCAGCCGGCTGAGGTTTCGAGCCCACAAATGCTATCTCTGGCTGCAGCCGGTTCAAAATACCTTGACTTCGATTTCCGTATCCGTTCGCCTTATGGCGGCCGAGCCCTCGTTCGGTTTTCCGGCCATATTTTTTAAAGGGAGATTTGTATGAGAATCATAGTCCTCGCGTTGAGCATTCTGTTCGCCGGCGCCATCACCACGCCGCTGTTCGTATCCGATGCGTATGCGCAGCAGAATCCGCCGAAGGCCGGTGCCAAGAAGGCCGGGCAAACCGCCGGGCAAACCAACAACCGCCCCTGCCGGTCACGCAATCGCGCGTGCTATTGAGGCGTTGCGGTGACGGTCACCACCTGTCACCGCAGTTTCGCCCGCGCGTCGTTTCCCCCTGGCGCGAAGCTTAAATGGTTGCGATGGACGGCGGACCCATCCTTTGCGCGTCACCGGACGGTGATCCCATGTGATAACGGACTGTTGCGGATCGGCCATCACAGCCGGACCGATCCGGCTTCAGGTAGAATGGGATTGAGGCCGCTCCAGATTGCCCGCTATGGTGCCGGGCAGGGGAGCATCACGACGTGATCGAGTGGGATGAAGTTTCGGCCAAACGCGGATCTGATGGCGTCGGTGTTCGTGCACCTGATGCTGCTCGCGCTGATTTTCCTGTATTCGGAGGTCCATCAGTTCGATCCCGTCGCCGCTGACACGGTGCCGGTCGAGATCGTGACGCCGCAGGAGGTCGCCAAGACCGAGATCAAGACCGAGCCTGATCCGGTGCCGAGCCCGTCGCCGACCCCCGAGCTGCAGCTGCCGTCGCTCGACAAGCCGGTGGACGCAGCCAAGCCCGAATCGTCGGCGCGGGCACCGGCACCGAAGCCGCAGCAGACCGCGCCGGAGCCTCAGCAGAAGCAGGCGACGCCCCCGACGCCCAAGCCGAGCCCGGCTCCGCAACATGCCGCGGCTGAACCGCCGCCGGCAACGCCAGCACCTCAGACGCCGCCGATGCCCCAGCCGGTGGAGCAGCAACCGGCGCCGTCACAGCCCGCCTACGCGAAGCCCGAGCCTGATCTTTCCGTCAAATACAATGTCATGCTCGGCCTGCCGCCCGACATCTCCGTGAAGCCGCCCGCCGACGCGCCGTCCGGTCCCGGTCCCGGCAAGGACAACTTCGACGCCGCGGCCACCGAACAGGCCGATGTCGGCTCCAGCGTGGCCGCCGAATTCCGACGCCACCTGAAGACCTGCATGAAACTCCCGGCGACGGTGAGCACGAGCGACGATGTCAGGATCAAGCTCCGGGTGTTCCTGAAGCCCGACGGCAAGCTCGCCTCGCCGCCGCTGTTGATCGAGGCCACCGCATCGCAAAAGGGGCCGCTGCTGCTGAAAAGCGCGACCGAGGCGCTGCAGGCCTGCCAGCCCTATGCAATGCTGCCGCGGGACCGCTACGGCGAATGGAAGGTGCTCGATCTCGATTTCAGCCCGCGCGATTTCGCGTCGTGAGCCAGAACGAGCGTCAGCTTCCCATCGCCTGCCAGGCGTTCGAGGCGAACTGCCGGCGCCAGATCACGATCACGACGGCGGCGGTGGTGATGAACAGCACCCAGGGGCTGACGAACCAGCCGAGATAGCCGAGCGCGAAGAAGAACGCGCGCTGACCGCGGTTGAAGTGCCGGCCCGCGGTCTCGAACAGCCGGGTGGTGCGGATGACATGGGCCTCAGCCTCCGGCGTGTCGCGCTGGCCGGCCGGCGGCATCGCGCCGAACAGGATCGCGACATAGTTGAATAGGCGATAGGCCCAGGCGAATTTGAAGAAGGTGTAGATGAAGATCAGGATCAACCCGATGCACTTGACCTCCCACAGAGCAGGCGAGGGCGTGAGGTTGACCGGCAGCGCACCGAGCACGGCGAGCGCGTCATTGGTGGCGCGCAGCAGCGCCAGTGCGCCACCAATCGCGATCAGGCTGGTGGAGGCAAAGAATGCGGTGCCGTTCTGCAAGCTGGCCATGATCTGCATGTCGACCATCCGCGCATCGCGGTTGAGCAGATTCCTCACCCAGATTTCGCGGTAGACATGCATGCGCGCCGACAGGCTGTCGCGCCCATAGGCGGTGTGCTCCAGCGTGATGGCGTAGACCAGCCACTCCAGCGCAAAGAAGCCGACGGCCAGGATGTCGACCCAATAGCCGGTCATGGTGCCTTCCTTCGTGAACGCGCGGCTGCCGGTCCGCGCCGCATCCTGCGTCATGTACAGGTTGAACGCGTGCAATGCACTATGGCAAACTGGCGTGACAACAGGATTCCCGGACCATGCTCAAGCTCGTCATCGGCAACAAGAACTATTCGTCATGGTCGATGCGGCCCTGGCTGGCGCTGCGCGCCAACAACATCCCGTTCGAGGAAATCTTCGTTCCGCTCTATACCGATCAGGCCGACAAGGATCGCATCCTCTCTTTCAGCAAGGCGGGCAAGGTGCCGACGCTGATCGACGGCGACGTCACGGTGTGGGATTCGCTTGCGATCATCGAATACCTCGCCGAGAAGTTTCCCGAGGCCAAGCTGTGGCCCTCGGATCGCGCCGCGCGTGCACATGCGCGCGCGATCTCGGCGGAGATGCACTCGGGCTTCGTGCCGCTGCGAAGCGAATGCGGCATGAACCTGCACCGGCCGATCGGCGCCATCGCACTGTCGGACGATGCGCGGGCCAATGTGGCGCGGATCGAGGATATCTGGGCCGAATGCTACGCGCGTTACGGCAAGCAGGGCCCGTTCCTCTTCGGCACCTTCTCCGGCGCGGACGCGATGTACGCTCCCGTGGTGCATCGCTTCCGCACCTACGCGATCCCGGTGAGGGCCGAGGCGCAGCATTATGTCGATGCCATGATGCAGCTTCCGGCGTTCCAGGAATGGACCCGCGACGGCGTTGCCGAGACGCTGCGGATCGCCCGATTCGAGGAGGTCTGACGGTTCTTGCGCTTCCGATTTGTGACAGGGCCCGAAAAGATCGCAGCTTGACGTCGCGGGGCCGAAAGCGTCGAATCCGAAAAGCCGGTTTTGCAAGTCGTGAAAGGACTTAGACCATGGGTATTCTGGATTCCCTGGAGAATTCACCCGAGCTGAAGGGCATGCTTGGCCAGCTCGGCGCGGCGGTGATTCCCGCTGTGCTCGGCGAGGTGATGGGCAATGGCGGGCAGGGCGGCTTGTCCGCGATCGTTGCCAAGCTCGAGCAGGCCGGGCTCGGCGATCAGGTCAAATCCTGGATCGGCACCGGCCAGAACCTGCCGATCACGGCCGAGCAGCTCCAGCAGGTGCTGGGCAGCGACACGGTCAGGCAGCTCGCCGCCAGGTTCAATATTCCGGTCGACCAGCTCTCCAAGGTGCTCGCCCAGCAGCTTCCGGCTGCGGTCGATGGCGCGAGCCCCAACGGCAAGCTGCCGCATACCGCCTGAGCAGGTGGAACCGGGTTCCCACCGGGGTCCGCGGGCAATTTCCGGCTGGCACGTAAATTGCTGCCTATCGCCCTGAAAAACCTGCAAAAATTGTACCTTGGCCATGCCCCAATCTTGCTGGATTTGGGGCGGTGCGATGTGCTAGCTTGCCGCAGGGTTCTCAAAATGCCGGCCAGAGCTATCGGGACTGTCAGCTCGGCCAGCAATCTCTAAGAAAATGGAGAGGGCGTTGAAGCATAAGTACTCGATTGGCGAAGTCGTCTATTTCACGGCCAGCAACGTGGCGCGCCCCGCTGCGAGCGGTACCTATCAGGTGATCCGCCTGCTGCCGACCGACGGTGATGACTGCCAATATCGCATCAAGAGCTCGACCGAAGCTTTCGAACGGGTGGCCAAGGAGAGCCAGCTCGCGCTGTCCTGAGGAGTTGTGCGCAAGCCGGTGGCTGAAGCGGGTTCCGCGCTGTCGCCGTCAAAAGGCCCTGTTCGCAGACCCATTGTGCTGAAGGTTGGACGTCGGGATGGCGGCGTTCGCCGCCGCCGATTGTGCTTACGCTGCGTTGAGGGACATCGCGCATGAATTGGGCTTCCTCGCTGGATCAGATCTGGCGCTCACCGACCTTCCCGATGTGGCTGACGCTGGCCGCGGCAGGATTTTTTGGGATTGTCGTTCTCGTCACGCTGCTGCGTGCGGAAAAATCCGTCGCCAACGGGGCGCTGACCGTCATTACGCTGCTGTCGATCGCGGTTGCGGTTGCTGCGACGATCCGCGGCTTCGGGCCGGGCGGGCAGGCCTCGCCGGCCGAGACGCGGACGGCGCAATTGACTGGCCAGACCGTGCCGGCGCTGGCCTGTGTCGACGACCTCGCCGGAGATGCCGTTCTCAATGCCTGCGAAAAGGTACTGTTCGGTTCATCGGATACCGCCGCTGCGGCGGTGAGCTACGCCGCGGCACAGATTTCGCGGCTGACCGCACTGGGCGACCTCGCCGCCGCGGAGCGCAATTCGACCACCGAGTTGCAGGCGCTGCGCCGCGCCATCGAGCATGACCGGTACGGCCTCGTCGCCTATGCGCTGATGGCGCGTGACCATTGCACACCGACCGCGTGCCCTGCGTTCCGCTCGCTCGGCGACAACCACCAGATCATCGCCAACATGAACGAGCGGACCTACGAGAACCTGATCACGCGCTACGCGGCGGCCTGGAACGTGCCGGTCGGCGCCCAGCCGTCGGCCGCCGGTTTGGTTGCGGCGCTGCCGCCGTCGATGCCCACGGGCAAGCCGACCAATGCCGAGTTTCCGAGCGCG
>NZ_JACMYO010000057.1 GCF_020889685.1 Bradyrhizobium oropedii | reverse complement strand
CTCGGCGCTGGTGCGCCGGCTGGCACGCGAACAGGCCGATCTGCTGACGGTGTCGCGGAGCGAGGTCGATCTGCGCGACCAGGCCGCGGTCAACGCCTGGTTTGCCGCGAAGCGGCCGCAGGCCGTGTTCCTCGCTGCGGCCAAGGTCGGCGGCATCGTCGCCAACAACACGCTGCGGGCGGAATTCCTCTACGACAATCTGGCGATCTCGACCAATGTGATCCAGGCGGCGCACGCCAATGGTTGCGAGAAGCTGATGTTCTTCGGCTCGTCCTGCATCTATCCGCGCCTGGCGCCGCAGCCGCTGCGCGAGGATTCGATGCTGACCGGCCCGCTGGAGCCGACCAACGAGCCCTATGCCATCGCCAAGATCGCCGGCATCAAGATGGCCGAGGCCTATCGCAGCCAGTATGGCGCCGATTTCATCAGCGTGATGCCGACCAATCTCTACGGTCCCGGCGACAATTATCATCCCGAATACAGCCACGTCGTCGCGGCTCTGATCCGCCGCTTTCACGAGGCGAAGGTCTCGGGCACCGGCAATGTCGTGGTGTGGGGCACCGGCACGCCGCGCCGCGAATTCCTCTATGTCGACGATCTCGCCGACGCCTGCATTCATCTGATGAAGACCTATTCCTCGCCCGAATTGGTCAACATCGGTACCGGTGAGGATATCACCATCGCCGAATTCGCCCGCGTCGTTGCCGCTACTGTCGGTTATCTCGGTGAGATCAGCTTCGACACCTCGCGCCCGGACGGCACGCCGCGCAAGCTGCTCGACGTCGGCCGGCTGGCCAAGCTCGGCTGGCGTGCCACCACCTCGCTCGAGGATGGGATCGCCCTCGCGTACCGGGCCTATCTGAACGAGACCAAGCAGGCAGCGGAGTAGGGCGCAGCTCTCTCAATCGTCATTGCGAGGAGCTCGCGACAAAATTGCAAAGCAATTTTGCGCTGAAGCGACGAAGCAATCCATTTTGTCCACAAGCGGTGAGATGGATTGCTTCGCTGCGCTCGCAATGACGGTGGTGGATGTTAGCGCGCTGCCGCGCGCGGCGGCGCCTTCGACAGCGCAGTCGCCATCGCCGAGATCAGCGGCTTCATGAAGAAGGCATCGTTCGCCGGGTAGATGTCGGCGCGCAGGCCGTAGGCCTTCAACTCGTCCGACACCACAGGCCCGACGGAGGCAATCGGGGTCTGCTGCAAGCCCTCGCGCAATTCCGCCGCGCATCGATGCTTCTCGGCCACCTCGAGCAGGCGGCGAACCTGGCCGGAGCTCGTCAATGCGATGGCGTCGATACGGCCACGCGCCATCTCCTCGATCGCGGTGACGATGTTGGCATCGGCAGCCTGCGCGTCATAGACATAGGGCAGCACCGAATCGACCTCCGCGCCCTGCGCCTTGATCGCGCCGATCAGGGTGGTGTGATCCTTGTCCGGATAGAGTTGCAAGCCCAGCCGATGGCCGCTCAGGTCGAGCTTCGACAGCATCTCGGCGACGCCTTCCGTGGTCGGCTTCTCGGTCGTTACCTGCGGCTCCAGGGCGATCTCGCGCAGCGCCCGGCCGGGCTTCGGTCCGCGGGCGAATTTGCGCGTCTTGCCGAGGCTCGTGACAAACTCCGCCTCGACCCCGATCCGTCGCACAGCCTTCATCAGCCGGCGCAGGCCTTCACCCGTCATCAGCACGAGGTCGTCGAGCGGCCGCTCGATGGCGCGGTGAATCCAGGCCTCGATTGGTGCCGGATCCGGCGCATCATGGATCGTGAACATCGGGCATTGCAGCACCTCGGCGCCCTGCTCGGCGAGCAGGCGGGAAAACTGCGCTTCCTCGCGCGTTTCGAGGATCAGGATGCGGTAGCCGTTCAACCGGTCAGCCATGGTGGTCCTTAATTCATATTGCCGTCATTTGTTCGATTTGAACCCTCCGGCGGGATTGGCGCAAGGCCGCCTGCGGTGTAGACGAGGGCCGAAAATGACTGTTCCACGTTTCTGCTCAAGCTTTGGTCAATTGGCATGCCCGACCATCAATTCGTTCTGACCCTGTCCTGTCCTGACCGGCCGGGGATCGTCTCGGCGGTTTCGACCTTCCTCGCGCATAACGGCCAGAACATTCTGGACGCCCAGCAATTCAATGATGTCGAGACTGGCAAATTCTTCATGCGTGTGGTGTTCACCGCGGCCGACCTCGCGGTCGGGCTGCCCGCGCTGCAGACCGGGTTTGCCGCGATCGCCGAGCGCTTTGGCATGGATTGGCAGATGCGCGACCGCGCCAGCCGCCGCCGGGTGATGCTGCTGGTGTCGAAGTCCGATCACTGCCTGGTCGACATTCTCTATCGCTGGCGCACCGGCGAGCTCGAGATGATCCCGACCGCGATCGTTTCCAACCATACACGCGAGACCTACGGCTCGCTCGATTTCGGTGACATCCCGTTCCATCATCTGCCGGTCACGAAGGAGACCAAGCGGCAGCAGGAAGACGCGGTGTGGAAGCTGGCACAGGACACAAAGACCGACCTCGTCGTGCTGGCCCGCTACATGCAAATCCTGTCGGACGAGATGTCGGCGCGGCTGTCCGGTCGCTGCATCAACATCCATCATTCCTTCCTGCCGGGCTTCAAGGGCGCCAAGCCCTATCACCAGGCCCATGAGCGCGGCGTCAAGCTGATCGGCGCCACCGCGCATTACGTCACCAGCGATCTCGATGAAGGACCGATCATCGACCAGGACGTCGAGCGCATCAGCCATCGCGATACGCCCGACGATCTCGTGCGCAAGGGCCGCGATATCGAGCGTCGCGTATTGGCGCGCGCGATCCGCTACCATCTCGCCGACCGTGTCATCCTCAACGGGCGCAAGACCGTGGTGTTCGTGGACTGATCCGCGGTTCACCCGGCTGTTGCGCTTCGGCGACTATGGTGTCGCCTTGCATCGAGGTGCTGCATGAAACTCATCCACATGAGCGACATCCATCTGACGACGGCCGGGAGGGAGATCTTTGGTCGTGATCCCCTGCGAGCGCGCGCTCGATCAGGTGCGTGCCGATCATCGCGACGCCGAGCTGATGGTGATCTCGGGTGATCTTTCCGATCTCGGTGACCTCGCGGACTATCATCTGCTGCGCGAACGCCTGAACGGATTTCCGATCCCGGTGCGGCTCTGCATCGGCAACCATGACCATCGCGAGACGTTTCTCAGCGCATTTCCCGAATGCGCCGACGCGGACGGGTTCGCGCAGGGCGTTCACGACACCTCGTTCGGCCGCTGCCTGCTCCTCGACACTTACGAGCCGCAGATGGCCGCCGGCAGCTTCTGCCGGACGCGGCAGGCCTGGCTGGAGCGGCAGCTATCGGAGCATGAAGGCCCGTTCTTCCTGTTCATGCACCACAATCCATTCCCGACGCATATCGCCCCCGTGGACCGGATTGGCTTGCTCGATGACGCCGCGTTCCGGTCGATCGTCGCGAGGCACCGGAGCAAGATCCGACACATCTTCTTCGGTCACTGCCACATGGTGCTGAGCGGTTCGGTTGCGGGCGTCCCCACGACCTCGCTGCGAGGAACGAACCATGCCAGCTATCCCGTGTTCGCTGAAGTGCTGACCGTCGCCGATCTGCCGGAGTCCTACGGCGTGGCGTTCATCGGCGATGACTACGTCACCGTGCACATGGTGGAGTTCGGCTACCGCGGCGAAATCCTCAGCGAGGATTCGCCCGGCTAGGCTGTCAGTGGGCAGCGTTCTGCGCCGGCGCCGCCGGCTTGCCGTCATCACCACGCTCCGCCGCAGGCATCAAACGCTTGCGTTCCCGCTCCTGCATGAACTTGTCGTATTCGGGAGTACCCGCCCGCGGCGGCGCGTCTGCGGGCAGGCCGCCGGCCCAGGCTGGAATGGTGTCGGCCATCCCGGCCGAGAGCTTCTGGTTCACGGAACTGCATCCCCCGAGCGCGCAGGCCGCGAGCGCGAGGGCAGTCAGGACAGGGATGGGGCGCGGGAAGATCGGCATGGGAAACAGGATACAGCCCTGGTCTTTATGGATGATGATCGCGGGCGCGACCGTTCGGCTGCAATTGTGCTTGTTTGTTGACATCGCGGCTTTCTTTGTACGATCGTACAATTGAATTGAGCCCGCGAAGACATTGGCGTGCACGTGACCGGCTCTCGCGGTGGGCATTGAATTTCGCGGAGCGATCTTGGTATCCTGATACTGTTTCTTCAGCTGGGCCCGATCGCGTCGCGCGCGACACACGTCCATCGTCCGATTGACAGCGGGCACGGGGAGACGCCTTGTCGCGTTGCGGCTTGGCCGCGACATGCTTGGGTTAGGGTTAGGCAAGGGCCGGGGGACTCGGCTCGACGCAGAAGATTGGAAGGGGGAGGGGATGTCGATGTTCAATCGTCGCAAGATGTTGCTGTGGGGCGCCGCTTCGGCCGTGCTTCCGGGATTGTGCGCCAGTATGCCGGCGCGGGCGGAAGACGCCGTCAAGATCGGCCTGATCCTGCCGATGACCGGCGGCCAGGCGTCGACCGGCAAGCAGATCGATAATGCCATCAAGCTCTATATGCAGCAGAAGGGCGACACCGTCGCCGGCAAGAAGATCGAGATCATCCTGAAGGACGACGCCGCGGTGCCCGACAACACCAAGCGGCTCGCGCAGGAACTGATCGTCAACGACAAGGTCAATTTCATCGCCGGCTTCGGCGTGACGCCGGCCGCGCTTGCGGCCGCGAAGCTCGCCACCGAGGCGAAGATCCCGGAAGTCGTGATGGCGGCCGGCACCTCGATCATCACCGAGCGCTCGCCCTACATTGTGCGCACCAGTTTCACGTTGGCGCAGTCCTCCACCATCATCGGCGACTGGGCGGTCAAGAACGGCATCAAGAAGGTCGCGACGCTGACCTCCGACTACGCGCCGGGCAATGACGCGCTGACCTTCTTCAAGCAGCATTTCACCGCCGGCGGCGGCGAGATCGTGGAAGAGGTCAAGGTCCCGCTCGCCAATCCCGACTTCGCACCGTTCCTGCAGCGCATGAAGGATGCCAAGCCCGACGCGATGTTCGTGTTCGTGCCGGCGGGGCAGGGCGGCAACTTCATGAAGCAATTTGCCGAACGCGGGCTCGACAAGAGCGGCATGAAGGTGATCGGGCCCGGCGACGTCATGGACGACGATCTGCTCAACAACATGGGCGAGGCCGCGCTCGGTGCGGTGACCGCGCATCTCTATTCCGCGGCGCATCCGTCGCAGGTGAACAAGGATTTCGTCGCTGCCTACAAGAAGGCGTTCGGCAACCGCCCCGGCTTCATGGCGGTCAGCGGCTATGACGGCATCCATCTGATCTACGAGGCGCTGAAGAAGACGGGCGGCGCGACCGATGGCGACAAGCTGATCGAGGCGATGAAGGGCATGAAGTGGGAGAGCCCGCGCGGCCCGATCTCGATCGATCCGGAAACCCGCGACATCGTGCAGAACATCTATATCCGCAAGGTCGAGAAGGTCGACGGCGAGCTCTACAATGTCGAGTTCGCAACCTTCGAGGCCGTCAAGGATTCCGGCAAAACCAAGAAATAGCGTGTCGTCAGCGACGTCGTTCCGCGGCGTGCGCCCCGGTCTCACCACGTCATGCCCGGCCTCGTGCCGGGCATCCACGTCTTTCTTCCGGCGAACTGGAGGACGTGGATGGCCGGGACAAGCCCGGCCATGACGATGAATTTTTGACAATCGCGGTGTAGTTCTTGCTGCGTCCTCAAGGCTAAACTGACCCCGATGGCCTCTATCCTCACCAACCTGTTCGACGGTGTCGCCTACGGCATGCTGCTGTTCGTGCTGGCCTGCGGGCTTGCGGTGACGCTCGGGCTGATGAACTTCGTCAATCTCGCGCACGGCGCCTTCGCGATGGCCGGCGGCTATATCTGCGCCGTGCTGGTCAACAATTCCGGTTGGCCGTTCTTCGCTGCGCTGCCGCTCGCTTTTGTCGGGAGTGCGGTGATCGGCATCGCGCTGGAGCGCACGCTGTATCGCCACCTCTATAGCCGCAGCCATCTCGATCAGGTGCTGTTCTCGATCGGTTTGGTGTTCATGTCAGTCGCGGCGGTCGACTACATCATGGGATCGTCGCGGGTCTTCATCAAGCTGCCGGCAGCGCTGGAGGGGCAGATCGACCTGTTCGGCGTCGGCATCGGGCGTTACCGGCTGATGATCGTCGTGATCTGTGGCCTGCTGACGCTGGCGCTGCAACTGATCCTGGCGAAAACGCGGTTCGGCAGCCGCCTGCGCGCCGCCGTGGACGATCCGCGCGCGGCGATCGGGCTCGGCATCAACGTGCCGCAGGTGTTCGCCTTCACCTTTGCCTTCGGTTGCGGTCTCGCCGGTCTCGGCGGCGCGCTGAGTGCGGAGATCCTTGGGCTCGATCCGTATTTTCCGCTGAAGTTCATGATCTACTTCCTGATCGTGGTCACCGTCGGCGGCTCTTCCTCGATCACCGGCCCGTTCCTCGCATCGCTGCTGCTCGGCATCGCCGACGTCGCCGGCAAATATTACGTGCCGAAGGTCGGCCCCTTCGTGATCTACACGGTCATGATCGTGATCCTGCTCTGGCGTCCCAACGGCCTGTTCGGCCGTACCGCGGCGCGGTGAGGCTGATATGACCGCGCTGTCCGACGTCTCCACTCATGCGATGGCCATTGCGCGCTGGCGGATCAGCGAAGTTGCGTTCTGGGTGCTGGCGCTCGCCTGTGCGTTCCTGTTCCCGTCGCGCTATCTGATCATGACCGACATCGTGCGGCTCGGCCTGTTCGCGCTGTCGCTCGACCTGATCCTCGGCTATGCCGGTATCGTCTCGCTCGGCCATGCGGCGTTCTTCGGCGTCGGCGCCTATTCGGCCGGGCTGCTGGCGCTGCATGGCATCATCAACGAGCCCGTCATCGCGCTGGTCGCCGCCGGTCTCGTCGCGGCCGTGCTCGGCTTCCTGACCAGCTTCCTGGTCATCCGCGGCGTCGATCTGACGCGGCTGATGGTGACGCTCGGCATCGCGTTGCTGCTGGAAGCGCTCGCCGAACGTTTCTCTGATATCACCGGCGGCACCGACGGCCTGCAGGGCATCGAGATGCAGCCGATCCTCGGGCTGTTCGCCTTCGACATGTTCGGCAGGACAGGGTTGTTCTACTCGCTGGTCGTGCTGTTCATTCTGTTTCTGCTTGCGCGACGCGTCGTGCATTCGCCGTTCGGCCTGTCGCTGCGCGCAATCAAAAACAATCCGCTGCGCGCGGCCGCGATCGGCGTGCCGGTCAACCGCCGGCTGATCGCGATCTATACGCTTGCTGCATTCTATGCCGGGATCGCCGGCGCGCTGTTCACCCAGACCACGGCACTGGCCTCGCTCGACGTGTTCTCATTCGAGCGCTCCGCCGACCTGATGCTGGTGCTCGTGATCGGCGGTACCGGCTATCTCTATGGCGGCCTGATCGGCGCGGTCGTGTTCAAGATGCTGCAGGAGCTGTTTCAGAGCATCACCCCGCAATACTGGCTGTTCTGGATCGGCCTCGTGCTGGTCGTGATCGTGATGGTCGGCCGTGCGCGCATCCATCGCTTTGTGTTGTTCGTGCCGAACCTGATCATCCGCCAGCTCGCCGGCCGCAAGGCTGCTGTCGCCGTACCGGAGAGCGACGCGTCATGACGATCGCGCTGGAAACCCGCAATCTCGAAAAATCCTTCGGCGGCCTTCGCGTCACCCGCGATCTCTCGCTGAAGGTGATGCAGGGCGCCCGCCATGCGCTGATCGGGCCGAACGGCGCGGGCAAGACCACCGTCATCAATCAGCTCACCGGCGTGCTGACACCGAACAGCGGGCGCATCCTGCTCGAAGGCCACGACATCACCGGCCTCTCCGTGCACAGACGGGTGCTGCGCGGGCTGTCGCGCACTTTCCAGATCAACCAGCTCTATGCCGATTTGACCCCGCTCGAAACCATCGGGCTTGCGGTCTCCGAACGGATGGGTCGCGGCGGCGACTGGTGGCGGCGGATGGGAACGCGTGATGACGTCAATGCCGAGATCGCCGAGATCCTGTCGCGCTTCCATCTGCTCGACGTGATGACCGAGCTCACCTCGACATTGCCCTACGGCAAGCAGCGGCTGCTCGAGATCGCGGTGGCGATCGCCGCCAAGCCGCGCGTGCTGCTGCTCGACGAGCCCGCCGCCGGCGTACCCGAGAGCGAGCGCCACGATATCCTGGCGGCGGTCGCGGCATTGCCGCGCGACGTCACCGTGCTCTTGATCGAGCACGACATGGACCTCGTGTTCTCGTTTGCCGATCGCATCTCGGTGCTGGTCAATGGCGGCCTGCTCACGGAGGGCGCGCCCGACGACGTCGCGCGCGATGCGCAGGTGAGGGCGGTCTATCTCGGCGAGGCGGCCGATGCCTGATCTCCTCTCCATCAAGGGCCTGCGTGCGGGCTACGGTGAGGCGGTGGTGCTGCCGGATATGTCGCTGGCGCTTGCCGAGGGCCAGGTGCTCGCGCTGCTCGGCCGCAACGGCACCGGCAAGACCACGCTGATCAACTCGATCGTCGGTATCATCAGAAGGTTCGGCGGCAGCATCGCACTCGCGGGCCGCGACATCACGGCGATGCGGCCGGATCAGCGCGCCCGCGCCGGGATCGGTTGGGTGCCGCAGGAGCGCAACATCTTCCGCTCGCTGACGGTGGAAGAGAACATGACCGCGGTGGCGCAGCCCGGGCCGTGGACGGTCGAGCGGGTGTACGAGATGTTTCCGCGGCTGAAGGAGCGGCGCGGCAATTTCGGCAACCAGCTGTCCGGCGGCGAGCAGCAGATGCTGGCGATCGGCCGCGCGCTGACATTGAACCCGAAAGTGCTGCTGCTTGACGAGCCGACCGAAGGCCTCGCGCCGATCATCGTTGAAGAACTGTTAAGGGCGATCGGAACCATCACGCGGGCCGGTGGCATCTGCTCGATCATCGTCGAGCAGAACGCGCAAAAGATTCTGGGGCTCGCCGACCGCGTTGTGATATTGGAGCGCGGCATGATCGTGCACGACGCCGCGAGCAGCGCGCTGAAATCCGATCCCTCCGTCCTCGAGCGCCATCTCGGCGTCTCCGGGGCCAAAAAACACTGACGACCTCAGGGAGTTGACCATGCAGCGAACCAAGCCTCCGTTCCGCGCCGACGAGGTCGGCAGCCTGTTGCGGCCGCCGAAGATCAAGGAGCGCGCGCCAGGCTGGAGAAGGGCGAGATCTCGGCCGACGAACTGCGCAAGGTCGAAGACATGGAGATCGAGAAGGTCGTGCACAAGCAGGCCTCGGTCGGCCTGAAGCTTGCGACTGACGGCGAGTTCCGCCGCTCCTGGTGGCACTTCGATTTCCTCAGCCATCTGACCGGCTGCGAGCTGTTCCACCCGGACATGGGCATCCAGTTCGCGGGCGTGCAGACCCGGCACGACGCCATCAGGGTGATCGGCAAGCTGGATTTCTCCGATCATCACCCGATGCTCGATCACTTCAGGTTCCTGAAGAAATATGCCGACCAGGCCCATGTCACGCCGAAGATGACGATTCCGTCGCCGGCCGTGCTGCATTTCCGTGGCGGCCGCAAGCTGATCTCGAAGGAGGTGTATCCCGACCTCGAGGAGTTCTTCCAGGATCTCGGCAAGACCTACCGCAAGGCGGTGAAGGCGTTCTACGACGCCGGCTGCCGTTACCTGCAATTCGATGACACGGTGTGGGCCTATCTGTGCTCGCAGGAGGAGTTGCAGAAGGCGCGCGAGCGCGGCGACAACCCCGATGGCCTGCAAGAGATCTATGCCCGCGTCATCAATTACGCGATCGCGGATCGTCCATCCGACATGGTGATCTCCACCCATGTCTGCCGCGGCAATTTCCGCTCGACCTGGATTTCCTCGGGCGGTTACGAGCCGGTCGCCGAGACCATGCTGGCCGGCACGAATTACGACGGCTACTTCCTCGAATATGATTCCGACCGTGCAGGCGGCTTCGAGCCGCTGCGCTTCCTGCCCAAGGGCAACAAGGTCGTGGTGGTCGGCGTCATCACCTCGAAGTTCGGCGAGCTCGAGAGCAAGGATGCGATCAAGCGGCGGCTGGAGGAGGCGGCGAAGTTCGCCCCGCTTGAGCAGCTCGCGCTGTCGCCGCAATGCGGCTTTGCCTCGACCGAGGAGGGCAACATCCTCTCCGAGGAAGAGCAGTGGGCCAAGCTGCGGCTCGCCGTCGAGGTCGCCAACGAGGTGTGGGGAAAATAGGACGGCTTCCTCCGTCATTGCGAGGAGCGAAGCGACGAAGCAATCCATCTTTCCCTGCTTGGAGGCATGGATTGCTTCGCTGCGCTCGCAATGACGTGGAGAGAGCTGCGCGTCACTGCTCCGCCAGATAGACCTCGCCGAGCAGCGAGGAATTCGACCACGGCACCTGCTTGCCCTTGGTCGCGGCAACAACCTCGGCGCGGACCCGCGTCAGCATCTGCTGCACCTCGAGCCTGGGCGTACCGACATGACGCGACAGTGCAGCGGAGAACGGGCTGTTGGCGCCTTCGCCGTCGAGCGCGACCTGGCCAGGTGCAGTGGCGAATGCGATCAGCGTGCCGGCGCCGAGCGTCGAGCCTGATCCGAGCGAGGTGGGCGCGGCAAGGCCGGAGCCGGCCTCGATGCCGCGGCTCGGGCCCGCGGAGGCCACCTGCGGCGCCATCGGATTGTTGCGGCAGGCATCGAGGATGAGGATGTTGGTGCGGATCTGGTCGTCGAGGCCGGCCATGATCGTATCCATATCGACCATCGCGTCCGTCATGCGTCCGCCCGCCTTGAACTCGATATCAACAGGCACGAGGTAGTTGCGGCCATCGATCTGCACGCCGTGACCTGCGTAGTAGACCACCGCGATCTGCGACCGCGCCGCCTCGCGCAGGAAATCGTGGATGGTCGTCTGCATCGCGCCGCGATCGAGATCGAGACCTTCCGAGACGGTGAAGCCGATGTCGCGCAGGCTCCTGGCGATGGCGCGGGCGTCGTTCGGCGGATTGGGCAGCGCCTTCACATGCGCATAGGCGCCGTTGCCGATCACCAGCGCGACGCGCCGGCCGGTTGCTGCGGCCTGCACGCGTGCCGCGGGGGCGGCCGGTGTTGCTGCGGCGGGCGCCGGTGGTGCAGGAGCAGAGCTGCTCTCGGCAGCGGGCGCCGCCGCGGTTTTGCGCGGTGTGGCATCGGCCTCCTTGAGCAGCGCGAGCCGCACCTTCGCGGTGGCCTGGTTGGCCTTGCTGCCGGCGTCGGAGGCGACGCCCTCAAGCACCGAGGCGTAATCTTCCTTGGCGTGCGCAGCATCGCCTTTCGCTTCATAGGCGAGGCCGCGCTGGGTATAGGCCGAGATCAGCACGCTGCCCGGCGGCGTCATGATGTTGGCGGGTGCTTTCGCCTTCGCGAGCCGGATTGCTTCCGTCGTGTCCGCGATCGCGCGCGCGATGTCGCCCTTGGCGCGCCAGATCACGGCGCGGCTGATCAGCGGCTGTGGCAGCGACGGGTCGATCCTGACGGCCTCGTTGATGTCGGCGAGCGCGCCGTCGAGATCGCCGAGCGCCTGCTTCGACGCACCGCGGTTCTGGTAGGAGAAGGCCGACTTCGGACCGGCCTTGATCGCAGCGTCGTAATCGGCAATCGCCTTGGCGTAGTCGCCCTTGCCGCGATAGGCGTTGCCGCGGTTGTGAAAGATGATGCCGCTCGGCGGCCCCATGCGCAGCGCATCGTTGAAGTCGGCGATTGCGATGTCGTACTCGCCTTTGTCGTAATAGGCCGAGCCGCGCAAATTGTAGACGGCGGTGCTGGGCTTCAGACGCAGCGCTTCTGTGGCGTCAGCGATCACCTGCGCGTAGTTGCCCTTCTTGTTCCAGCCGACCGCGCGCCAGAAATGGATCGTCGCGAGCTTCTCGCCGGAAAACACCTTCAGCGCGATGATCTTGGTGCAGGCGTCGATCATCTGATCGGCGGGTGTGGTGTCGGTCGTGCAGAGCGGGCCGAGCTGCGAACGCGTCTGGGCGAGGCAGGGCGCCGACCACAGGATGGCGGCAAGCAGGCAGGGGATCAGGAGCAGGCGGCGCATCGGTCATCCAGGGGGTGCGGGGCGGTCCAAGAGAGGGTCCAGGGGGAAATCCATGACTGTTTGGTGATCGGGCCGCAGAGGGGGTTCAACTGGTGGGAAAATGATGGTAAGACGCCGCTGCACACAACTTCTGCCCACTTTTGTCCCACTCGCCGCTGCCCACTACAGGCGCCATGAAGAACGACGAAATCCTTAGCCAGATCACGGATTTCTGCCGCCGTTCCGATATAGCGGAGACGACGTTCGGTCGCCGTGCCGTCAACGACGGCAAGCTGGTGCACCGGCTGCGCGAAGGCAAGCGCATCACCATCGACACCCTCGATCGCATCAATGGCTTCATCGCGACCTCGACGCCAGGCGGCGTGGCACCGCCCCGCGGCCTCGTGGTTCCGCCGGAAAAGCGCGATCCGAGGGGTAATTTCCGCTTTTTCGAGAATCGCCAGCGCTATCTGCTGTTCGTGCACACCTGCAGCGAGAAGCGGGTGATTGCCGACCGGGTGGCGCTGGAACTGGCCGCCATCCACCCGCGGCCGCCGGCGTTGCGGGTGTTCGATGCCGGGATGGGCGACGGCACCGTGCTGGCGCGGGTCCTGCGCGCCATGCATGGCCGCTTCCCACATATGCCGTTCTACGTCGCCGGCAAGGAACTGAGCCTGGAGGACGTCCGCCTCACCCTCGACAAGGTCCCCGACCGACTGTTCGAGCACCCGGCCAGCGTCTTCGTGTTCACCAACATGTATTACGCCGAGGCGCCCTGGCTGACGCCGAAGAACTCCGCGGCGGCTGCCAGCATGATCTGGCATGAAGTGGCGCTGCGTGGAGCCTCCTCGGGTGACTTCGAGGCCCAGATCGCCGAGCTCGGCCCGTTCCTGGAACAAAACTGGCGGGCCAATCTCAGCCCGGGAAACGCGATGCCGATCTATGAGCGGCCGGTGGCGCTGGTGCTGTATCGGGACGATCACCGCTTCCTGCTCGATTCCATCATTCCCCGGGCGGGCCGGACCGAAGCCAATTTCGATCTCGTGATCGCCTCGCAGCCTTACCGCGCCAAATCCTCGGTGAACTTCCGCGCCAAGCGGATCATCGCGCCGCTCGCCCGGGCGCTGCGCGGCGGAGGGCGGTTGATAGGAATCCACTCCCACGGAAGCGATCCCGGGCTTGAAATGATTCAAGCCGTCTGGCCCGGAGAAAATCCTTTCGCCGTCAGCCGTCATGAGATACTGCGCGCGGTGAAATACGAGTTGGGGTCGGCCGGGCGTGAGTTGAACTTCAACGCCTACGCCGATAACCGCTCGATCTTCCGATATGATATGGAAGCGCTGCCCAATGAGGTGACCGGTGCGATCGGAACCTCGACGGCCTTTGCAGCGTGGAATGCCGCGGTGTATGTCGCGCAGATCGAAGATGAGCGGTTGATCGAAACGACCGAAAACGGACGAGCTCTCGAGGCCACGCGCGAAGTTCTCCGCAAACACAACGGGCTGTGGTTCTACGACGAATCCTACGTCATCTCGCGGCGACGAGACTGACATTCCGGGGACATATTCACCAACCAACGTCGGACTTCGACGAAACAAGGGGTTTGCTTGATGCGCGCGTCTTATCTCTTCACCAGCGAGTCGGTCTCGGAAGGCCATCCGGACAAGGTCTGCGATCGTATCTCGGATGAGATCGTCGATCTGTTCTACCGCGAGGGACCGAAAGCGGGCATCGACCCGTGGCAGATCCGTGCGGCGTGCGAAACGCTCGCGACCACCAACAAGGTGGTGATCGCCGGCGAAACGCGCGGGCCCAGCTCGGTCACCAACGACCAGATCGAGAGCGTGGTTCGCGGTGCGATCAAGGACATCGGCTACGAGCAGGACGGCTTCCACTGGAAGACCTGCGACATCGAGATCCTGCTGCATCCGCAGTCGGCCGACATCGCGCAGGGCGTCGACGCGCTGCAGCCGGGCGAGGTCAAGGAAGAGGGTGCCGGCGACCAGGGCATCATGTTCGGTTACGCCACCAACGAGACGCCGGACCTGATGCCGGCGCCGATCTTCTACGCCCACAAGATCCTGCGGCTGATCTCCGAGGCGCGCCACTCCGGCAAGGAGAAGGTGCTCGGTCCGGACTCCAAGAGCCAGGTCACCGTGCAGTACGAGAACGGCAAGCCGGTCGGCGTCCGCGAGATCGTGGTTTCGCATCAGCATCTGGTCGAGGACCTCACCTCGAGCCAGATCCGCGACATCGTCGAGCCCTATGTCCGCGAGGCGCTGCCGAAGGAATGGATCAACGGCAAGACGATCTGGCACATCAATCCGACCGGCAAGTTCTTCATCGGCGGTCCCGATGGCGACTCCGGCCTGACCGGCCGCAAGATCATCGTCGACACCTACGGTGGTGCGGCTCCGCATGGCGGCGGCGCGTTCTCCGGCAAGGATCCGACCAAGGTCGACCGCTCGGCGGCCTATGCCGCGCGCTACGTCGCCAAGAACATCGTCGCGGCCGGTCTCGCCGATCGCTGCACGCTGCAGCTCGCCTACGCGATCGGCGTGGCGCGTCCGCTGTCGATCTATATCGACACCCACGGCACCGGTAAGGTGTCGGAGGATCAACTCGAGAAGGCAGCAGCCAAGGCGATGGATCTGACGCCGCGCGGCATCCGCACCCATCTCGATCTCAACCGCCCGATCTACGCGCGCACCTCGGCCTACGGTCATTTCGGCCGCACGCCCGACAATGAGGGCGGCTTCTCCTGGGAGAAGACCGATCTCGTCGAGCAGCTCAAGCGCGCGCTCTGACACTTGCGTCATTCCGGGGCGCTCGCGAGAGCGAGCGAACCCGGAATCTTCTTCCATCAATTCCAGATTCCGGGTTCGCCTCTTCGAGGCGCCTCGGAATGACCAGTTTCAACAACAGGACGCTCAAATGAACGCCCCCACGAAGCCCGGCTTCACCGACTACATCGTCAAGGACATTGCGCTCGCCGATTTCGGCCGCAAGGAAATCTCGCTCGCCGAGACCGAGATGCCGGGCCTGATGGCCACCCGCGAGGAGTATGGCCCCAAGCAGCCGTTGAAGGGTGCACGCATCGCTGGCTCCCTGCACATGACGATCCAGACCGCGGTCCTGATCGAGACGCTGGCCGCGCTCGGCGCCGACATCCGCTGGGTCTCCTGCAACATCTACTCGACCCAGGATCACGCGGCTGCTGCGATCGCCGCTGCCGGCATTCCGGTGTTCGCGATCAAGGGCGAGACGCTGACCGAGTACTGGGACTACACCGCCAAGCTGTTCGACTGGCATGGCGGCGGCACGCCGAACATGATCCTCGATGACGGCGGCGATGCCACCATGCTGGTGCATGCCGGCGTGCGCGCCGAGCAGGGCGACACCGCGTTCCTCGACAAGCCGGGCTCGGAAGAAGAAGAGATCTTCTACGCGCTGGTGAAGCGTCTCCTGAAGGAGAAGCCGAAGGGCTGGTTCGCCGAGATCGCCAAGAACATCAAGGGCGTTTCGGAAGAGACCACCACGGGCGTGCATCGCCTGTATGAGATGGCCAACAAGGGCACGCTGCTGTTCCCGGCGATCAACGTCAACGACAGCGTCACCAAGTCGAAGTTCGATAACCTCTATGGCTGCCGCGAGTCGCTGGTCGACGGCATCCGCCGCGGCACCGACGTGATGCTGTCGGGCAAGGTCGCGATGGTCGCGGGCTTCGGCGACGTCGGCAAGGGCTCGGCCGCTTCGCTGCGCCAGGCCGGCTGCCGCGTCATGGTCTCCGAAGTCGACCCGATCTGCGCGTTGCAGGCGGCGATGGAAGGCTATGAGGTAGTGACGATGGAAGACGCGGCGCCGCGCGCCGACATCTTCGTCACCGCAACCGGCAACAAGGACATCATCACCATCGAGCACATGCGCGCGATGAAGGATCGTGCCATCGTCTGCAACATCGGCCACTTCGACAACGAGATCCAGATCGCGAGCCTGCGCAATCTGAAGTGGACCAACATCAAGCCGCAGGTCGACGAGATCGAATTCCCCGACAAGCACCGCATCATCATGCTGTCGGAAGGCCGTCTCGTGAACCTCGGCAATGCGATGGGCCATCCGTCCTTCGTGATGTCGGCCTCGTTCACCAACCAGACGCTGGCGCAGATTGAACTCTGGGCCAACAATAAGGACGGCAAGTACGCCAAGAAGGTCTACGTGCTGCCGAAGACGCTCGACGAGAAGGTCGCCCGCCTGCACCTCGCCAAGATCGGCGTCAAGCTGACCGAGCTGCGCAAGGACCAGGCCGATTACATCGGCGTGAAGCAGGAAGGTCCGTACAAGTCGGATCACTACCGCTACTGATCCGCGGTCGCTGCGATCGATCAAGCGAGAAGCCCCGGCATCGTCCGGGGCTTTTTGCTGCAGCGTCGTACCGCGGATTCACCGCTCCCTGCCGGCTTCCTTCGCGGCCTGCAGCACCGGCGATAGCAGGTATTCGATCACGCGGCGGTCGCCGGTCTTGATCTCGGCCGAGACGCGCATGCCGGAGCGGATTGCTTCGTGGTGGCCGTCGACCAGGATCCAGTCCCGCAACAGCGTCACCCGCGCGGGATAGGCAAGCTCGGCCGGCTGGGCGCCTGCGATCCCGGCCATCGGATTCTGCGCTGTCGCCGCGGTGCTGGGGCCGGCATTGGATGTGGCGGCGTCACGGCCGAGTTTGCGCACCCGGCCGGGTACCAGACCATAGCGTGAGAAGGGGAAGGCTTCGAGCTTGATCTCGACATCCTGTCCCTCGCTGACAAAGCCGATATCCTTGTTCAGCACCATGCAATCGATCTCAATGCCGGCACCGTCTGGTACGATGGTCATCAAGGTGTCCGCGGTGGTGACCACCGCACCCGACGTGTGGATCTTCAGCCCCTGGACGGTACCGTCGACCGGCGCCACCAAATGCCGATAGCTCTCCTTCTGCCGCGCCTTGGTGATGTCCTGGTCAAATTGCGAAATCTTCGTCAGGGCCTTGGTAAGGCGGTCGGTGCTGTCGGCCATGTAGCCGGCTTCGCTCTCGGCGAGCTTGGCCTGGATTGAGCTGCGTTCGGCCCGAATCTGGTCGATGTTGCGTTCTGCAATCTTGAGGTCGGCGTGCTTCTCGACGATCTGCTGCTCGCTATCGAGCACCGGCGGCCGGGTGCCGTTGCCCTTTTCGTAGAGAGCTTTCGCTGTCTTGTTCTTTTCCTCCAGCAACGGAAGGATCAGCTTGGCACGCTCGATCTGCGCGTCGTTGGATTCAAGCGCTACGTCCTTCTGCGCGATCTCAGCCGTGAAACCTGCAACGATCGCGCGATGCTTTTCGATTTCCCGCCGGGCCTGGCTGTGGCTCTGCTCAACCAGCGCGGGGGCGGCGCCGGCGGGGCCGTGAAACGATCCTTCGGGGTCGCGACCGAGCAGCACGCGCGCCACTTCGGCATCGAGCTCCGCTTGGGTGCGATTGTAGATCAGCGCTTCCAGATCGGCATGCACCTCGGTCGGGTCCAGATCGACCAGCGCTTGGCCGGCTTTGACATGATCACCCTCATCGACGTGAATGGCGCGGATCATCGCGGTTTCGAGCGGCTGCACCACCTTGACCTGGCCAAGCGGCACGACCTTGCCGTCGGCCACCGCAACCATGTCGATGCGTGCCAGCGCGGCCCAGACCAACGCTGCGGCGAGCAGGCCGCACAGCGCCGTCGCCGTGAAGCGCAGCGTCGGCGACAACGGCGTTTCGATCAGCTCGATCGTGGCGGGAAGAAACTGACGCTCCACGGCGTTGAGCCGCGGGGCGGCCGGGACCAGGCGCGGTGGCGCCGGACGGGGCGGCGCCGGCTTCGGTGAGGCATCGACGGGACGCAGCGGCATCGGCTGTACCATGACGTTCACCCCGCTGCCTGACGGACGAGATTGGCGTAAAGGCCGTTGTGATGCACCAGCACATCGTGGGTGCCTGCTTCGGCGAGTTGCCCGCGCTCCATCACCAGGATGCGGTCCGCGGCGCGCACGGTGGAAAGCCGGTGCGCCACGATCAGCACGGTGCGGCCCCGGCAGATCGCACGCATGTTGTTCTGGATGATCCGCTCGCTCTCATAATCGAGCGCCGAGGTGGCCTCGTCGAGAATCAGGATGCGTGGATTGGTGACCAGCGCGCGGGCGATCGCAATGCGCTGGCGCTGGCCGCCGGAGAGATTGGCGCCGCGCTCTTCGACAATGGTGTCGTAGCCGTGCGGAAGTTCGCAAATGAACTCGTGCGCGCCCGCCAGCAGCGCAGCTTGCATGACACGCTCAAGCGGCATCGAGGGCTCGACAAGCGCGATATTGTCGCGGATCGAACGGTTGAACAGCACGTTCTCCTGCAACACCACGCCGATCTGGCGTCGCAGCCAGGCCGGATCGAGCAGCGCGGTGTCGAAGCCGTCGACGATGACGCGGCCGCGCTCGGGCGTGTAGAGCCGCTGCAGCAGTTTCGTCAGGGTCGACTTGCCGGAACCGGAGCGGCCGACAATGCCGACCACCTCGCCGGCGCCGATCTCGAACGAGAGCTCGCGCAGCACCTCCGGGTTGTCGGGCTGATAGCGGAACGCGATGTTCTCGAACCGCAAATGTCCCTTGATGGCCGGCAGGTTCTGCCTGGAGCTGACATTCGGCTCGGTCGGCGTATCGATGATGTCAGCGAGCCGCTCGATCGACAGACGAAACTGTTGAAAGTCCTGCCACAGCTGCGCGAGCCGCAGCACAGGCGCGCTGATCTGGCCTGCCAGCATGTTGAAGGCGACGAACTCGCCGATGGTGAGCTGATTGCCGATCACGGCCTGTGCGCCGAACCACAGGATCGCGGCGCTCGTCACCTTGTTCACAAGGCCGACCAGCTGCGAGCCGGCAGCACCCATCGTCACCACCCGGAGCGAGGATCCGATGTAGGCGGCAAGCTGCTCGTCCCAGCGCCGCCGCATTTGCGGTTCGACTGCGCAGGCCTTCAGCGTCTGAATGCCGGCGAGGCTCTCAACCAGCAGCGACTGATTTGCGGCGCCGCGCTGGAATTTCTCCTGTACCCGTGCCTTCAGAACCGGCGTGATGACCAGCGATATCAAGACGTAGAACGGGATCGATATCACCACCACGAGTGTCAGGGACACGCTGTACCAGAACATCACCGCCAGAAAGAGCAGGCTGAACGCGACGTCGACCACCAGGGTAAGCGCGGAGGAAGTGACGAACTGCCGGACATTCTCCAGTTCCCGTACCCGCGCCACAGTCTGGCCGGTGGCTCTGCTTTCGAAATAACTGATTGGCAGCGCAACGAGATGGCGGAACAGCTGCGAGCCGAGAATGGCATCCATTCGGCTCGTGGTGTGGGCAAAGGCGTAGGTGCGCAACCAGTTCAACAGCGCGTCGGCGACGTTGATGACCAGAAGGCCGATGATCAGCACGTTGAGCGTGGTGAGTCCGCGGTGCACCAGGACCTTGTCGATCACGACCTGGAAGAACAGCGGCGAGGCCAGCGCGACGAGCTGGATGAACACCGAAATCACCAGCACCTCGGTGAGAATCCTGGAAAAGCGCTTGATCACCGGAATGAACCAGCGCAGCCCAAAGCGCGTGACTTCGCCGGGAAGCTGGTCGCGCTTGGCGAACAGCACGATCTCGCCGGTCCATTTCTGCTCCAGTTCGTCCATGGTCCAGCGGACAGGCGGCCCGCCACCGAGCCCGACCATGATGTCGGCCTCGGCCCATCGCCCGATCACAAAGAAGGTGCCGTCCTGGCAACGCGCGATCACCGGCAGCGACAGCCCCTTGAGGCGCTCGACGGAAGCTGGGACGGCCTGCGCCTTCAGCCCGACGCCGCGCGCGATGCGCACGAGATCGTCACACTCAGCTGTACGGCCATCGGATATGTATTCACGTCGCGCTCGATCGATATCGAACGCTTCGCCCAACATGGCCAGCACCAGCCCAAGGCTGCCGAGACCAGTATCAGCCTGCATCACTGACACGGCTGCAATTTGCTGGCTACCGATCATGTGGGTCGCCCTCTGCAATAATTGTCGCGGCTCAATATTTCGGCCGCATAACTTCGGAGGTGTCCGCAGCGATCACAGCCGCGCCGGACTTCGTTTTCAAAATATTCAATTTGTGCGCAGGCGTCGCACGAGGTTCAACGGAACTATGCAAGTAATGAGAAATTCCAGAATGTGCTCGTCAGCGAGCTGAACGTTACTGCTTCGCTGCGTCAATTTATGTGATTGAGAACACAGTTGGGGTCTCGACCGCGTGGCTCTCAGCACACCGACCGATGCGGAGGATTGCAGCCGGACGACGTCCGGCTGCAATCCTCTCAGTTCAAACTGAACGACTTCGTGCCGCAAAATTTACGACACGGGGAACACGTGCCCACTCTCAATCGCGCCGCCTTCGACGACGCTCCAGCCGGCGTAGCTGCCGGTGAGCATATTGCTGGCATAGAGCACGCCGGCGTTGGCCGTATCGGGCGTGCCGACGTCCCAGTAGAGCAGGTCGATCTGCCCGCCCGCCGTCATCGTCGTTGCTTCCAAACCTTGCGGATTGCCGGCGCCGTTCTGGTAGTTGTACCCCGTACTGGCGGAGTCCGAATTGACGTCTCCGATCGCCGGACTACCAACGCCGCCAGCGGCCAGGAAGCTCGTCTGGACGTTGAGGCCGCCAATGAAGTTGCCGCCCAACCCGATGACATCGAGCTGGCCGCTCGCCGTTTGGGTATCGATGACGTCGGCATTCAGGCCAGGGCTGCTGATTCCAGCCCATGCCGGCGTGTTCAGATTCCAGGTTGAAATGCCGACGGCGGTCGGCAGTCCAGCGCTTCCCGCGACCAGGCTGCTGCCCGTCAGGGCTCCGGTCGTCGTATCGAACTTCAACATGTCGATCTCGCCGTCGGCGAGCTGCGAGCCAAACTCGCCGGTGTCCGACGAATAGCCGAAGAGGCGCGGCAGGGCTGTCGTGCTCATCGCGGAGGACATCAGCGCGCCGCTGGCTCCGATCCCGAGAAAGTCGACGAAGCCCGTCTTGTCGTTTTGTATGACCAGCGTGCTCGTATTGTCGGCGACGACCTTCCAATCCGCGCCGATTCCGTAGTCCTGGGCAACGGACGACACCAGCGTCGAGCCTTCGTATTTCAGATAATCGACTACGCCGGTGGTATTGTTCTGGATGACAACATTGTTTTGCAAAGGTGTTGGCACAAATGGCATCACACTTCTCCTTGTCGGCCCGAAAAGGACCATTTCGAAAACGAACAATGATGATTGTTGCGGCTGGCCGATCACAATGACCAAGCTTCAACGAAAAATACGTCACGAGATTCTGTCGTAAGGTTCATTCATTGAGATCAGGAACCGGCGGTGGCCATACTGGAACCCGCGGGAATGCCCCATCGATAGCCGCCGCGATGTGCTGCCAAGCTTTGCGACGTACGTCACACAACCGTCGGTCTCATTCCTCGTTCGTCGTCGCGCCGACGCCATGTTGCAAAGACAAATGACGGCGCCAATTCGCTGAATGCAACTACCAAATGCGACGAGGATGCGTCGCGACATGATGTGGCCGAGCTCTGATCTTCGTTCCGCCCTAAGCCCGCGGCCGCGCCTTGTGCAGAGACTCAGCGCGTCGGCTTGGCGGTCGGATCCGTGATGCGGATCGAGGTGACCCGCTCATTCCGGACCTCGAAGGAGAATGGCCACTGGCCGTAGCTCCAGAGATCGGTGTTGGCGAGCCCGCTCGGTCCGACATGGAAGGCAATGCCGAACCGCGCCCGAAGTTTGTCGGTGGAGTCGCCGAGGTTGACCTGGTTGAAGCTTGCCGCGGCGACTGGCGCTTCCCCGGATGCCTGCAGCGCGATGACGCGGCCCGCTTTCACGGTGCCGACCACATAGGGGTACTGCTGCGGCTTTCCGAGGAAGTACACGTAGCCAACGGCGTTGTCGGGCTGATCGAGCTTGCGTTGCGGCTCTCCGAAGCTCGCAATCAATGCGGACTCGGGAACGCCGACGCTGAGCGCTCCCAGCCGCTGGCAGGCGATGATGAGCTGGTCGGGGTCCGGCTGCTGCTTGTTGCCCGTCACCACCTCGCAGGCAAAGCCGGGCCCGGCGCGGCGCCACTCGCCACGCAACTCCGGATCGGGGGACGGCGCTTTGACGCCCTGCGCCAATGCGGGCATTGGGCTGCTCATCAGGCTGGCAAGCAGGCCGAGGATAGCGGTGGACGGAAACGTCGTGCGCTTATTCATCTTTGATCTGATGTCTCCAGGCCCTGAACTCCGGTTCACCTCACCGTAGCATCGATGCCGAGGCCGTGCCGTGCCCAAGCTGCCGCGAGATGTCGTTTGCACAATTGCGCAGCGCCGTTGCGATAGCGCTGTCCCAGCCGGCGTCGAAGGTACCTTCCGGGCCCATCGCGGTGATGACCAGCGCGACGTGGCCGGCGTGATCGAACACCGGCGCTGCGAAGGCGTTGACGCCGGGTAGGGGATCGCCGATCGCGCGCGCGAGCCCGTGGCTGCGTACCTCGGCAAGCATCTCGGTGGTCTTCGAATTGATTGTCTCTCGCTTCGGATTGTAGCCGACGCCGAGGCGATCGAGGCCGCTTTCGAGCGCGGTCCTGACGGCGTTCGGCGGCATGAAGGCGGCGAAGGCACGGCCGGTCGCGGTCTCGAGCAGGGCCACCACCGATCCGACGCGCATCGCGATATGCACGGGATGGCTCGGCTCCTCGAGCCGCACCACGGTCGCGCCATGGGTGCCCCAGACCGACAGCGACACCGCGTGATTGATGCTGTCGGCGAGCGTAGCGATCCGCGGCGTCGCGATCCGCACGGCGGAGAGCCGGCGCAGGCTGATCAGGCCGAGCTCGAGCGCCAGCGCGCCGATCTCGTAGCGGCCGGTGGTCTCGTCCTGCTCGATGAGGCCGATGCGGGAAAAGCTGACGAGATAGGGATGTGCCTTGGCCGGCGGCATGCCGGCTTCGCGCGCGAGATCGCGCAGCATCATCGGTTCGCCGCTGCGGGCGAGCGCGCGGAGCAATTCCCCGCCGACCTCGATCGACTGTATGCCGCGGCTTTCTCTCGTCATCTGCTCGCCATGTGATCTTGCCAGCTCTTTCGACAACGTCCTTATACGGCGAGAAAGCCTCCGTCGACGGGCATGGTCACGCCGTTCACATAAGACGCCAGCTCCGACGCCAGGAACACCACCGGACCGACCAGCTCCTCCGGTTGCCCGACGCGGCCGAGCGGCGTGCGGCCCAGAAATCCGGCGAGCCGGGCAGGGTCGTTGCGGGTCTCCTCGGTCATCGCCGTTTCGATCACGCCGGGCGCGATTGCATTGACGCGAATGCCGTCGGCGGCAAGCTCGCGGGCAAGCGCCTGGGTGAAGAGCTTCACGCCGCCCTTGGACGGCGCATAGCCGAGCGTATCGGCAACCCCGAGGAAGGAGGCGATCGAGCCGAGATTGATGATCGTGCCGCGCGTCTCGCGCAGCGCCGGCAGGAAGGCGTGGGTGACGTTGAAGCTGCCGGTCAAATTGACGTCGAGCACCCGTCGCCAATTGTCGTGGGCGCGCGGCGAAGTGATGCCTTCACGGATGATGATGCCGGCATTGTTGACCAGGATCGCGATCGGCCCGATCTCACGCGCCATCTTTTGCGCCAGCGCGGAGCATGCCTCCGCATCGGTGACGTCGAGTGCGAACGGCCAGGCGGCGCGACCGCGCAGGCGAATGTCGGCTGCGGTCTGCTCGGCGCCGGCGAGATCGATGTCTGCGACCGCGACATCGGCGCCATGCGCCGCGAGGCCGAGCGCGATGGCGCGTCCGTTGCCATGTGCGGCGCCGGTGACGAGCGCGCGCTTGCCCGCAAGCAGGTGCGCCGTTGCGTTCATGCCGCGCTTCTCTCTGCCGCGGCACCGGCGATGTGCTTGCCCGCGATATAGCCGAAGGTCAGCGCAGGGCCGAGTGTGATGCCGGCGCCGGGATAGTTGCCGCCCATGATGCTCGCCATGTCGTTGCCGGCGGCGTAGAGGCCGGCAATCGGCTGGCCGTCGGCATCGAGCGCGCGGGCGTTGGCATCGGTCCGGATGCCGGCATAGGTGCCGAGATCGCCGATCACCATCTTGATGGCGTAGAACGGCCCGTGCTGGATCGGTGCGATGCAGGGATTGGGCCCGTGCAGCGCGTCGCCCTGATAGCGGTTGTAGGCGCGCGAGCCCTTCCCAAAGGCAGGATCGCGTCCCTCGGCCGCGGTCGTGTTGAACGCCGCGACAGTTGCCTCGAGCGCTCTGGCATCGATGCCGGCCTGGGCGGCAAGCTCCGACAGTGTCGCGCCGCGCCTGAGATAGCCGGTCTTCAGGTGGTGGCCGAGCGGCATCGGACGCGGCGGCACGCAGCCGAGACCGTATTTGCGCAGCGTCTCGTGATCGCAGATGAGGTGCGCAGCGATCTCTTCGCCGGGCATCGCCGCCTTGATCATCGCCTGCACGAAGTCGTGGTAGGAATTGCCTTCATTGGCAAAGCGCTTGCCGTCGCGCATGACAGCGATCACGCCGGGTTTGGCGCGATCGATGAAATGCGGCATCACGCCCTTTGAGCCGTCCTTGCGCGTGGTGACCGAGACCGGCACCCAGGCCGCCGCATTCGGCAGCGAGTCGTCGACGCGGCCGCCGGCGGATTCCGCAAGCCGCAGGCCGTCACCGGTGTTGCCCGTCGGGCCCGGCGAGTAATGCTCTTTTCCAGTGGGCGCATGCGGAAACATCTTCTGCCGCCGCGCGACGTCATGCGGAAAGCCACCGCAGGCGAGCACCACGCCGCGTTTGGCGTTGACGCGGATGGTACGTCCCTCGTGCTCGACGACCGCGCCGCGCACCACGCCGTTCTCGACGATCAATTCGCGCACCGGCGAATTGAGCCAGAGCGGGATCTTGAGGTCGAAGGCGGATTTCGCCAGCCGTCCCGCCAGCGCATTGCCGTTGGTCAGCGTCATGCCGCGGCCGTTGCGCATCACGTCTAGCGCGTGTTTCGACAGCCGCTTGGCGACATAGGCCGCCGACGCCAGCGACCGCGTCGCGCGCATGAAATGCACGATCTCCTTGCCGGAGCCGAGCATCATTCCGAACACCGTGAGCTCGGGCAGGGGGCTGCCGAGATCCTTGAGGGCATCGCCGAGCTCATGGGCGTCGAACGGCCGCGTCACCATCGAACGGCCGCCTTGCGCGCCGCCGGGCGCTTCCGCGTGGTAGTCCGGAAAGGTCAGCGGCATGTCAAAGCGCACCGCAGTGCTGGTCGTGAAGAAGTCGACCGCCTTTGGCCCTTCGGTCAGGAACGCATCGACGCGCGCCGCGTCGAAGCTGTTGCCGGCTTCATGGCGCAGATAGGTTCTTGCCTGATCGGGGCTCTCCTCGATGCCCCAGGCCTTGGCCAGCGAGGTACCGGGAATCCACAGCCAGCCGCCGGAGCGCGCGGTGGTGCCGCCGAAGCGCGGCTCCTTCTCGACCACCAGGACCTTCAGGCCGTGATGGCCGGCGGTGACCGCTGCCGACAGCCCGGCGCAGCCGGAGCCGACGACCAGCGCATCGCATTCATACGTTTCTTGGTTGGCCACGCGATCGATCCTATTTCTTGAGCAGCGGGCACTTCGACTCGGAGACCGGACGATAGGCGTCCTCGCCCTTCACCGTCTTGATGATGTCGAGATAGTCCCACGGCTCCTTGGATTCCGAGGGCTTCTTCACCTTCGCCAGATACATGTCGCGAATGACGCGGCCGTCCTCGCGCAGTTTTCCGCCATGCACGAAGGTGTCCTCGATCGGCAGCTCGCGCATCTTGGCCATCACCGCCTTGGGATCGTCGGTGCCGGCGGCCTTGATCGCCTTCAGATAATGCAACACCGAGCCGTAGACGCCGGTCTGGATCATGGTCGGCATCACGTTGGTGCGGGCGAAGAACTTCTTCGACCAGGCGCGCGTCTTGTCGTCCATGTTCCAGTACGACGCCGTCGTCATATAGGTGCCCTGCGCGGCATTGAGGCCGATCGCATGCACGTCGGTGTCGAACATCAACAGGCCGACCAGCTTCTGGCCGCCCTGCACGAGGCCGAACTCGCCGGATTGCTTGATCGAATTGTCGGTGTCCTGGCCGGCATTGGCGAACGCCACCACGTCGGCCTTCGAGCTCTGCGCCTGCAGCGCAAAGGACGAGAAGTCGGCGGTGTTGGTCGGATGCTTGACGCCGCCGAGCACCTTGCCGCCCATCTCGTTGATGAAGCGCGTCGCGTCCTTCTCGAGCTGCTGGCCGAAGGCGTAATCCGCGGTGATGAAGTACCAGGACTTGCCGCCTTCCGCGATCACCGCCGACGCCGTGACCTTCGACAGCGCGTAGGTGTCGTAGGTGAAGTGCACGGTGTTGGGGCTGCACAACTCGTCGGTCAGCGAGCTTGCGCCGGGGCCGGACAGCAGCGCGATCTTGTTGCGCTCGCGCACCATATTGTGCACGGCGATCGCGATGCCGGAGTTGGGAATGTCGACGACGGCGTCGACCTTGTTGTTGTCGAACCAGCCGCGCACGATCTGCACGCCGACATCGGTCTTCATCTGGTGGTCGGCCGAAATGATCTCGATCGGCTTGCCGAGCACGGTCGGACCAAATTCCTCCACCGCCATCTTGGCCGCCTCGACCGAGCCTGGGCCGGAATTGTCGCGCCCCCAGCTCGACAGGTCTGTCAGCACCCCGATGCGCACGACGTCATCGGAAATCTGGGCGTGCGCGGCCGTCGTCATTGCCGCGAGAATGGCTGCCGACAAGAAATGTCTCATCGTTCCTCCTCCTGGATGTCCGCGTTCTTCGGCGGGTTATCTCGTGATTAGTAATTATCTAATCAGTTTGTCAATCGCGAATTAGATGTGTGAATGATGTCACAAAGCTGGCCATCGAATGGCCCACTGCTTCACATTTGGTGAGTAAGCGCTTACATGGCTCATCCGGGACGGCACCGCGGCGATCTCGCCGCAGCGCCAGATTGCTATGAAACAGGGGAGTTTTCGCGGACGGCGACGCACTTCGCCGCCCGGGCTGAGCCACCCGTCTCGGGTATTGGCTCCTGCGGGGCGGTGCATCAAGAGCGTCGGCGGGCTGCGATCATAGACGGATCATGTTGAGACAGCTCTTCGCGCCGCAGCTCGTCATTCTCTACGTGCTGGTGGCTTCTACACTTTACGTGCACTTCCGCGGCAAGCAGCGGCTGCGCTTCGCCCGCCAGCTCGGCGATCACTCGACCTATCTCGCGCCTTACAATGTGCTGATGTATGCGGGCTCCGCGGTATCAAACACGCCGGTGATCCCGGTCGAGCAATTCCCCGAGCTGAAGAAGCTTTCCGACAATTGGGAGACGATCCGCGACGAGGCCACGCGGCTGTTCGACGAAGGCTTCATCCGCGCCGCGGCCAAGAACAATGACTGGGGCTTCTATTCGTTCTTCAAGAGCGGCTGGAAGCGCTTCTATCTGAAATGGTACGACGACTTCCTGCCGTCGGCGCGCACGCTGTGCCCGAAGACGGTCGAGCTGTTGAATTCGATTCCCAACGTGCATGGCGCGATGTTCGCGATGCTGCCGCCCGGCGGCAAGTTGGGGGCGCATCGCGATCCTTTTGCCGGCTCGCTGCGCTATCACCTCGGCCTCGTGACGCCGAATTCGAATGAGTGCCGCATTCTCGTCGACGGCGTCGAATGCGTCTGGCGCGACGGTGAGGCCTTCATGTTCGACGAGACCTTCATCCACAGCGCCGAGAACAAGACCGACGTCAACCGCATCATCCTGTTCTGCGATGTCGAGCGCCCGATGAAGTACGGCTTCATGACGGCGATGAACCGCTGGGTCAGCCACAACATCGTCAAGGCGTCGGCGACCCAGAACGTCGACGGCGAGCATGTCGGCGCGCTGAACAAGGTGTTCGGCAAGCTCTACGAGGTCCATCTCGCCAGCCGCAAGGTCAAGGAGTGGAATCGGAACGTGTATTACACGCTGAAGTATTCCGTGACCGCGCTGATCCTTGGCCTGATCGTGGTGTCGGCGCTGCGGTGAAGGCAGCGGCCGCGCCGCGTTGAACGCAAAAGCCCCGGAGCAAACCGGGGCTTTTTGCTGGGTGTGAGCTGTGAAGCGCAACGGCGTCAGTCGCGTTCGAAAACCCTAGCGCCGGGATAGACTCGCCTGGCGTACGCGACGACCCACTCCCGGTTCTGGCTCTCCAGGAACGGAGTTCGGATCTTGCAGGACCCGACGATGAGGTGCCACAGGCCATCCAGCTTCTGAATGTTGACGATCATTTGAGTGTTCCTCGAGAACCCGCGTTCCAGTCGACACCTGCTACTCGCGATAATCCTGCGCTTCACGCCTCGGTGCAGTGATCCCGATCACAGATTTCGGAACACTTTTTGCGCCCGCAGTCGTTGGTCGCCCGTTGGAGTGGCCGCGAGTATAAAAATCGCCCGCCATCGCTCAACTGTACGAGCGTAGGTACAGGGCATCACAAGGAATCAGAGAGGCCATACCAAGGTATGTTGATGTCTGTCCGGAGGCGCAGCGGGAGCGCGTTGCCTCAGTCCGGATGAGCGCTGATGGCCGCCTGGCCGAAACTCCACCGGGCTGATGCACGCCACGCCGGTGCCGTTCAACTTTGCGCGGCGCGGTGCCTTCGCGCTCCGATCCGTTACACTGGCGTGATAGAGTCGGATCAGGCGTTTCGCATTGAAGGGGATCTTGCCATGTCGGAGACTACTGGAGCTTTTGCGACGACTGCGCTCAGCGGTTACGAGCTGTTGGCTGATCCGCAGTTGAACAAGGGCACGGCGTTCTCCGAGGCCGAGCGCGAGGCGTTCGACCTGCATGGCCTGCTGCCGCCCAATATCTTGACGCTGGACGAGCAGGTTTCGCGCCGCCTCGAGGCGTTGCGCGGCTACGAGACCGACATTGAGCGCTATGCCTTCCTGCGCGAACTGCAGGACACCAACGAGACCCTGTTCTACGCGCTCCTGGTCGGCAACCTGGAAGAGCTGTTGCCGATCGTCTACACGCCGACCGTCGGCGAGGGCTGCCAGAAATTCAGTCGGCTGTTTCGCAAGCCGCGCGGGCTGTTCCTCAGCATTCCGCACCAGCACCGGATCGACCGCATTTTCGCCCATCCGCGCTTCGATCATGTCGAGGCGATCGTGGTGACCGACGGCGAGCGCATCCTCGGTCTTGGCGACCAGGGCGCCGGCGGCATGGGCATCCCGATCGGCAAGCTCGCGCTCTACACCGGCTGCGGCGGCCTGCATCCGGCGACGACGCTGCCGATCCTGCTCGACGTTGGCACCGACAATCCGGACTGCCTGGCCGATCCGCTCTATATCGGCTGGCGCAACGAGCGCGTCCGCGGCCAGGCCTATGACGACTTCATCGAGGCTTTCGTCTCGGCGGTGGTGAAGCGCTGGCCGCGCGTCCTGCTGCAATGGGAGGATTTCGCCAAGAGCAACGCGACGCGCATGCTCGAGCGCTATCGCGACCGGCTCCTGACCTTCAACGACGACATTCAGGGCACCGCGGCGGTCGCAACCGGCGCCTTGCTCTCGGCCATCAACGTCACCGGCGTGCCGCTGACCGAACAGCGCGTCGCCGTGTTCGGGGCAGGCTCCGCCGGCTGCGGCATCGCGAGCCTGATCCGCGCTGCGATGGTCGATGCCGGCGTGTCGGAGAGCGAGGCGGCGAAACGCTTCTACATGGTCGACCGCGACGGGCTGCTGCTCGAGGGCATGAGCGGGCTCGCCCCGTTCCAGCTTCCGTTCGTGCAGAGCAAGCAGGCAATCGCGGGCTGGCAGCTCAACCATCCCGACAAGATCGCGCTGCTCGACGTCGTGCGCAACGCCAAGCCGACCGTGCTGATCGGCGTCTCCGGTCAGGCCGGCGCATTCTCCGAGCCGATCGTCCGCGCGATGGCCGAGTGCAACAAGCGGCCGGTGATCTTCCCGCTGTCCAACCCGACCTCGCGCGAGGAAGCGACGCCGGTCGATATCGAGGCGTGGACCGAAGGGCGGGCGCTGATCGGCGTCGGCAGCCCGTTTCCGCCGATCACGCGCGACGGCGCGCGCTTCAAGGTGGACCAGACCAACAACTCCTACATCTTCCCGGGCGTCGGCGTCGGCGTCGGCGCGCTCGCGGTGGGGGCGAGCCGCGTCAGCGACGGGATGTTCATGGCCGCCGCCAAGGCGCTGGCCAGCGTCTCGCCGGCGCGCAACAACCCGAAGCACAATCTGCTGCCGCCGGTCAGCGCGCTGCGCGAGGTCGCGCTGACGGTTGCGCTGGCGGTGGCGCTCCAGGCGCACAAGGAAGGACTGGCAAAGGATATTCCGATCGACCAGGTCGAGGCGCGCATCCAGGCCAAGATCTGGACCCCGCGCTACGTGCCGTATCGGCGCAGCGATCGCGCCTAATCGAGCCTTGCGAAGCGACGCCGCGGCCGGTACCGGACGCGTCGTCCTGACGTGCCGGCGGCCGTTACAGCGGCTTCATCAGATCCGCCGAGGTCGCCTCGCGCGGCGCGATATAGATCGCGAGCAGGGTCGCCGGCTCGGTCGAGCTCGGGTTGCGCGAAACGCGATGAACGGCGCCGACCGGCTCCCACCAGGCTTCGCCGGCGCTGTAGGTGCGTTCGGGACCGTCGCCGACCTGCGAGGCCACCATTCCCGAAACGACGTAGGCCATCACTCCGTTGGCATGGGCGTGCACGGGCGATCCCGTTCCCGGAGGATACGTGACCTCCACGAGCGTGATGTCGCGCGCAGGATCGCCGGGCAGGCTCTGCCTGATCACGTCGCGTCTGGCGGACTGCTTTGCGCCCGCTGCAGTTTGCTGCGGCTGCGCGCTGGCGTCGGTACCCCGCGCAGCGGCAATGGCCGCGAACAGCGCCGCGATCGCGGCCCGATTGAAATCCCGTCGAAGGATGGTGGCTTTCATGTGGAACTCCTGAGGTTGTTCGAGGCACCGATCTAGCGATCGTATGGCCTATTCAAAAGAGCCAAGAACCTGCATATTGACTGGGCCATGACACGACGCCGGAATAAGCCAGCGGCAAGGTTGGTCCGAAGCGGCGGCACTCCGCTCTCGCGCCAGCTTTACGAGCGCTTCAGGAGTGCGATCGCGACCGGGCAGCTTCGGCCAGGCGACCGGCTGCCTTCCATCCGCGGTCTCGCCGAGGAGCTCGCAATGGCACGGGGCACGGTCGATGCCGCCTATGGCATGTTGGCCGGGGAGGGCTACGTCGTTACGCGTGGACAGGCGGGGACCATCGTTTCGCCGGAGTTGCGCAACGCTGAGGCGCTCGAGGACGTCGCGACACTTCGTGCCCGGTCCACCGGCCGGCCGAGCGGGCGCGCCGAACCTCTGCTCCTGCAGATGGGGCTGCCTGCCGTCGATCTCTTCCCGCGCAAGCTTTGGTCGCATTTGATCGCGAGAGAGGCGCGCCGCAGCCCCGCATCAGACATGATGTATCCGGATCCGGCCGGCTTCGGACCGTTGCGGCAGGCGATAGCGGCCTATCTCGCGTCCTCCCGCGGCATCGCTTGCGACTGGCGCCAGGTGCTCGTGACCAATGGGTTTCAGGGCGGCCTCGACCTGTCGCTCCGTATCTTGCTTCGGCGCGGCGATCGTGCGTGGATCGAAGATCCTTGCTTTCCGCCGGTGCGAGCAGCGCTCGAACTGGCTCGTGCCGAACTGGTCGCCGTGCCCATCGACTCCGAGGGAATGCGGGTCGGCGAAGGGATCAGGCAAGCGCGGCGGGCACGGCTCGCAGTCGTAACGCCCTCGCATCAGAGCCCATTGGGCGTATCGCTTTCGCTGCCGCGACGAATGGAGCTTCTTCGATGGGCCAACCTGGCGAACGCCTATGTCATCGAGGACGACTATGACAGCGAGTTCCGGTTCGTGGGTCGACCGCTGCCGGCGCTGAAGAGCCTCGATCGCGGCCAGCGCGTGATCTATTCGGGTACGTTCAGCAAGACGCTTTTTCCGGGGTTGCGGCTCGGCTATCTCGTCCTGCCGGATCGCCTGCTCGACACCTTCACCGAGGTCACCGCCGGCCATAGCAGCGGCCTCAATCCCTTCGCGCAGCGGGTCGTAGCGGGCTTCATGGCGGAAGGGCACTTCGCGCGACATCTGAAGCGGATGCGGAAGCTTTATGCCGCTCGCCGTGCCGCGCTGGCTGGTGCGCTGAAGACCGAATTTGGCGAGCGCGTCAGGATCGAGCTGCAGCCCGGCGGCATGCACCTGCTGCTTCGATGCGCGGGCCGCACGCAGGATGCAAGGCTCGCGCAGCTCGCCCGGGCCGATGGGTTTGGCGCCGAGCCGCTGTCCAACCGCAGCGTTCAGCACGACTGCGGGCAGGGCCTGCTGGTCGGCTTTACCAATGTGGCCGAGGCCGATGCGCCTGCGATCGCGAAGCGGCTCAGGCGTGCAATCGAGCCCGTGACCGAGCGGCGAGCGCGGACCGACTAAAGTTCTAGGCTCCGCGTTCCATTCTGTTGGAACCTTCGGCGCCGCGATGTTGTTCGTACTCAAACGACCCGAACAGTCAATATCCATCCGGGGGCTTCAAGGGAGACGCTCCCATGACGACACTCGGCCCAACGCTTGGTCCAGCCTCCGGCCTCGACGCCAACCAACTCACCCCAGCCGAGCATCAGCTCCAGCTGCGCCGCGCAGTCGTCGCCTCTACGGTCGGGACCGCGATCGAATGGTATGACTTCTTCCTGTACAGCACCGTCACGGGCCTGGTTTTCGCAAAACTGTTCTTCCCGCATTCCGACCCCTGGGTCGGCACGCTGGAAGCCTTCGCCATCTATGCGGTCGGCTTCATCGCGCGGCCGATCGGCGCTGCGATCTTCGGCCACTATGGCGACCGCATCGGTCGCAAGTCGACGCTGATCGCGACCCTGCTTCTGATGGGCCTGGCGACCGCGGCGGTTGCATTGGTGCCGACCTATTCCAGCATCGGCATCTGGGGCGCGGTGATCCTCACCGTGCTGCGCTTCATCCAGGGTGTCGGCGTCGGCGGCGAATGGGGCGGCTCGGTGCTGATGTCGATGGAATGGGCCCGCAACGATCGCTCGCGCGGGTTGATCGCGTCATGGCCGCAATTCGGCGTGCCCTGCGGGCTGTTCCTCGCCAATTTTGCGGTGCTGGCTTTCAGCCAGATGTCGGGCGACCAGTTCCTGGCATGGGGCTGGCGCGTCCCGTTCGCGCTCAGCATCATCCTGGTCGGCGTCGGCCTCTACATCCGGCTCGGCATTCTGGAGACGCCCGTGTTCACCAGGCTGATGGCCGAACGTCGGCTCGATCCCACGCCGATGCTGACCGTGATCCGCGACCATCCGAAGGAGATCCTGCTGTCCGCCTTCGCGCGGATGTCCGAGCAGGCGCCGTTCTACATCTTCACCGCCTTCGTGTTCTCCTACGGCGTCGGTACGCTGCAGATGTCGCGCGACTTCCTGTTGACCGCGGTGCTCGCGGCCTCGGTGCTGTCGTTCGTCTCGATCCCGCTGTGCGGGCATATCTCCGATCAGATCGGACGCAAGAACATGTACATGATCGGCGCTGCCGTGACCGGCGTGTTCGGCTTCATCTACTTCGCGATGCTCAACACCGGATCGGAAGCGATCATCTTCCTCGCGATCTTCCTGTCGCTGATTCCGCACGACATGCAGTACGGGCCGCAGGCCGCCCTGATTGCCGAGAGCTTCACCGGACGGCTGCGCTACAGCGGGGCCTCGCTCGGCTACCAGCTCGCATCTGTCATCGCCGGCGGTCCCGCACCGCTGATCGCAGCGTGGCTGTTCGGGACCTATCATTCGTCGACCGCGATCGCGATCTACATCGCGCTCTGCGCCGTCATCACGCTGGTCGCAACTGCGCTGATGACCGACTACACCGGCAAGGACATCAATGCCGCGGCCGCGCATCAGCGATGAGTCTGAGACAACAAGGGAGGAGATGATGGTGAAATGGCGGAAGGAATCCGCGCTGGATCTCTACAACCTCGTCGCAGCGATCTTCCTGCTTGCCGCGCCGTGGCTGTTCGCGCATGCCAACCCGGCGGCGGCGGCGATCGATCTGAGGATCAGCGGTGCCGCGATCGCAATCATGTCGCTCGCAGCAATCGTTGCGTTTTCGATCTGGGAGGAATGGATCAATCTGCTCGTCGGATGCTGGCTGATCGCCTCACCATGGCTGCTTGGCTTCACGCACACCCGCGCGATGCATTTTAGCATCGCCGCGGGTGCGGTGGTCGCATTCATGGCGCTGCTCGAGCTGTGGCTCGAGTACGAGAAGGCGCATTTTGGGCTGGCTGCATCGCAGGCAGCCGAAAGGCATTAGGACCTGCCGACCGCGAGGGGATGCTAGCAGCCGCGGCAGATGCCCCTGATCTTGCGGTCGACGATCGCGTCCTCCTGATCGATGATCTGCTGCGATGACGCCGCCGCTGCCGGAATGTCGGCGGCGCGCGGTTGGCGATGGCCGACCGGCGCCAACCACGGCCGCGTCGCGGTTTCGTTCGATGCGTAGGCGTTGGGCTCCTGGACTGTCGGCTGTGCGAAGCAAGAGCTCGCCATTGCCGCCGACAGGATTGCAGCCAGGCTCAGTCCTTTGCCGAGTCGTCGGCCCATTCGTCGAAGATCGATCATGAGAATCTCCATGCCGTCATCGCCGCGTTTGCGCGCGGCCTTGATGAAATGGAGTGCCTCGGTCGTCCCGGTATTCCCCGATCCGCCTGATGTGATGAAGCGCTCGCGGTTCGGTGATCGTGCGTGATGAAATAATTTTGCAGCGTTGACGCTCCTTGATCACAGGAGCCGAAATTGGTCGGCTTCGCCCATCGTGCGGAGAAATCCTATGACCAAATTGACCTTCGCTGCGCTCGCGCTGGTTGCTGCAGCTGCGTATTCGGCTCAGGCGTCTGCCGCCGGCAGCAACGCTGCGGCGCGGCGCGCTCATGCTTCGATGACGACGACGACACCGGTCAGCAGTAAGACGACCGATTGCGTGCGCGCGCCGAACGTCGGATCGTTCGCAACCGCACCATTCACCGAACCGCCCTGCATGCCCGGCACGATGCGCTGACCACACACTGCGGAAAGCCCCGGATCTTGGGTCCGGGGTTTCCCGGGCATGTGGGTCGTCGGGATGCGATCGGAATTGAGCGTGACCCGCGTCACAGGCAGGCCGGCGTGATCGTGCGAGGACTGCGGCGTCGGAGCCGGCGCATGGTGCCCGGCCCGAGCTCAAGGAGACGTCGCATGACACGCAAATCGCTTGTTGCTTTCGCTGCCGTTGTCGCGTTCGGCGTTACTGCACTGGGCTCCGCACAGGCGGGCGGACTTCACATGGCGCCGCCGAAGAATGTCGGCGCGAAACTGCTCCCGGGCGGTTCGGGCGGCCCGCATCGCCAGCCGGTCGATCCGTCGCCCGGCCTCGGAAGCGGTTACAGCGGCGACAGTGCCGGTGGCAGCGGCGGTGGCGGGTATTTTGGCGATTCCAATCATCCCGGCCACGAGCAATTCTGAAAAAGCAAACGGCCCCGAACCAGGTTCGGGGCCGCGGTCTGCTGCTGGATCGGATCCGGAGGCTATTCCGGCTTGCCGATCGTGACGGCGAGCTTGCCGACGCCGTCGACACCGCATTCGATCTTGTCGCCGGGCTGCAGCTGCGAGACGCCGGCGGGCGTGCCGGTCATGATGATGTCGCCGGCGGCGAGCTTCACCTGCTGCGACAGCTGCCAGATGATTTCAGGCACGTTCCAGATCAGCTCGGTGAGGTCGCCCTTCTGCGCTTCCTTGCCGTTGACGGTGAGCCAGATCTTGCCTGCGGTCGGGTGACCGATCTTCGAGGCCGGCTGGATCGCGGAGCAGGGCGCGGAATAGTCGAACGACTTGCCGACCTCCCAGGGCCGCTCCTTCTTGCGCGAGGCGATCTGCAGGTCGCGGCGGGTCAGGTCGATGCCGACGGCATAGCCGTAGACATGTTCCAGCGCCTTGTCGGCCTGAATGTTCAGCCCGCCGCTCTTCATCGCCACCACCAGCTCGACCTCGTGATGCAGGTCCTTGGTCAGCGGCGGATAGGGGATCGTCGCTCCGTCCGGCACCAGCATGTCGGCATGCTTGCCGAAGAAGAACGGCGGCGCACGCTCGTCATTGCCCATCTCCCTGATATGCTCGAGATAGTTGCGGCCGACGCACCAGATGCGGCGGACCGGATAGGCGCCGAATTCGCCGACGACGGGAAGCGAGGGCTGCGGGGGAAGCGGAATGACGGTGGAGGCGGCGTTCATGAACGGGTCCCGGAGGGTTGAAGGAGGGAGCGCGGGCCGTGTTTACGCGGTTACGGCGCTGGCGGCTAGGGGCTGCGGCTGCACCCGGCGCAGAGGTGAGGCCAGCTTTCCGCCGAGCGCAGCCGCCTTTGGCCTGCGAGAGCGGTGATGCCGATGCGGAAATGGCTTTCGATCGGCATTGCGCTGATTGCCGCGGTCTCGTTCGCCTCCGCTGTTCGCTTTTTCGTGGTCACGCCGGAACGGATCGACCGGGGGCAGAACAAGGTGCAGCGCGTGCCCCTCGATAGCACGCCCGCCGCGCAGGCCCTGCAGGCGACGCTCGATGTGGCGGACATGCACGCGGACAGCCTGTTGTGGAAGCGCGACCTGATCGCGCGATCCGATCGCGGCCATATCGACCTGCCGCGGCTGATCGAGGGCCGCTACGCGTTGCAGGTGTTTTCTTCGGTCACCAAGTCGCCCGAGGGCCAGAACTATGATGCCAATGCCGGCGACACCGACACGATCACGAACCTCGCCATCATCGATCTGCAGCCGATGCGGACGTGGTTCTCGTTGCTGCAGCGCTCGCTATGGCATGCCGAGAAATTGCGCAGCTTCGCCGACAAGTCCGCCGGACGGCTTCGCGTCATCACGACGCCGGCCGACATCGATCGGCTGCTCGCCGATCGCAAGAACGGCGTCACCGTGGTTGGCGGAATGCTTTCGATCGAGGGCCTGCACGATCTCGAGGGCGACATCGGTAATCTCGACGTGCTCTATGCCGCCGGATTCAGAATGGCCGGTCTCGCGCACTTCTTCGACAACGACATCGCAGGCTCGATGCACGGTGTGGCAAAGGGCGGACTGACGCCGCTCGGCCGGCAGGTCGTGCAGCGGACGGAAGCGATGGGGATCATCGTCGACCTTGCTCATGCGAGCCACGCGGCGGTCGCCGACGTGCTGGCGATGGCGACGCGTCCGGTGGTCTCGAGCCATGGTGGCGTTCAGGCGACCTGCAAGGTCAACCGCAACCTGACCGACGACGAGGTCAGGGGTGTCGCACGGACCGGCGGCGTGGTCGGCATCGGTTTCTGGCAAGGCGCCGTCTGCTCGCTCGATCCGAACAATGTCGCGCGGGCGATCGCGCATGTCCGCGACCTGGTCGGGATCGACCATGTCGGCCTCGGCTCGGATTTCGACGGCTCGACCACCACGGGCTTCGACGCGAGCGACGTCGTCGCCGTGACCCAGGCGCTGATGTCGAGCGGGTTCTCCGAGGACGACATCCGCAAGGTCATGGGCGGCAACGTCCTGCGCGTGCTGCGCGCAGGCATTGCCGCCAAGGACGAGAAGGGATGATGAGCCTCAGCCGGTGGCGCTGATCGGCGCCAGCGCCAGCGGCGACGGGTCGTGGTGGTGCTGCAGGCGGAAGAACGAGGCATAGCGGCCGCCGCGGCGCAGCAGCTCCTCGTGACGCCCGCGCTCGACGATGGCGCCGCCCTCGACCACCAGGATCGCATCGGCATGCATGATGGTGTGCAGGCGGTGCGCGATCACGATCGTGGTGCGGCCCTGGCAGAGATGCTCGATCGCTTCCTGCACCTGCTTCTCGGACTCCGAGTCGAGCGCGGCAGTGGCCTCGTCGAGCAGGATGATCGGCGCGTTCTTGATCAACGCGCGGGCGACCGCGATGCGCTGGCGCTGCCCGCCGGACAGTTGCGTGCCGTGCTCGCCGACCGGCGTGTCATAGCCGAGCGGGAAGCTCATGATGAAGTCGTGCGCGCAGGCGGCCTTGGCGGCGTCGATGATCTCGGCCTCGGTGGCACCTTGCTTGCCGAAGGCGATGTTGGCGCGGATGGTGTCGCGGAACAGATAGACGTCCTGGCCGACATAGGCGGTCTGCCGGCGCAGCGATTTGCGCGAAACCGACAGGATCGACTGGCCGTCGATCAGGATATCGCCCACGCGCGTTTCGTAGAAGCGCAGCAGCAGGGCGAGCACCGTCGACTTGCCGCCGCCGGAGGGGCCGACCAGCGCGGTCACCTTGCCGGGTTCGGCGACGAAGCTCATGCGGTCCAGCACCGGCTCGCCGGGCCGATAGCCGAAGCTGACGTCGCGCAGTTCGATCCGCGCGTCGGAGAGCTTGAGTGCCGGCTTGTCGTCGTCGGCCTGTTCGCTCGCCGGGCTGTCGACGACCTCGAGCAGCATCCGCGCGCCGACCAGCTGGCTGTTGAGGTCGATGTTGAGCCGCGCCAGGCGCTTGGCCGGCTCGGTCGCCATCAGGAAGGCGGTCAGGAACGTGAAGAACTGGCCCGGCGTGGAACCGAGCGCCACCACGCTGTAGCCGCCATAGAGCAGGCAGCCGGCGACCGCGAAGCCGCCGAGCATCTCCATCAGCGGGTTGGAGCGGTTGGCGACATGCGCCATCTTGTTGGCATTGCGCTCGACGGTCGCGATGTTCTCGTCGATCCGCTGCTGCATGGCGTCTTCCAGCGTGAACGCCTTCACGGTGCGGATGCCCTGCAACGATTCCTGCATCGTCTCCATGATGTCGGCGGTGCCGGTGAACTGGTTATAGGCGAGGCCCTTGATCCGCTTCACCAGCTTGCGCAGCACCAGCATCGCCGGCGGCACCGCCACGAGCCCGATGAACGACATCAGCGGGTCCTGCCATACCATCACGGCGACCATGCTGATCAGCATCAGGAAGTCGCGGCCGATCGCGTTGACCAGCATATTGAGCACGTCGGTGATCGACTTGGCGCCGGCCGTGAGTCGCGCCAGGAATTCCGATGAGTGCCGCTGCGAGAAGAAGCCGATGCTTTCGCTCATCAACTTGGCGAACAATTGCCGCTGGTTCCGCGCCAGGATGGCGTTGCTGATCTTCGACAGGATCACCATGTGGCCGTAGGTCGCCACGCCCTTGATGAACAGCAGCAGGACCGTGATCCCGGCGAACACCGCGATGCCGGGGATGTTCTTGTCGACATAGGCCTGGTTGATCACCTGGCCGAGCACGTAGGTGGCGCCGGCCGTCGAGCCGGCCGCAACGGCCATCAGGGCGAACGCCGTCAGATAGCGCCGCCAATAGGTGATCCCTTGTTCCGTGACCAGGCGGCGAATCAGGATCGCCGCGCCATAGGGATCGTCGGTAATTTTCTTTGGAAACTGAGCCATCCGCGTTCCATTGACGGCGGGCAGCGCCGGCCATCAGGGTTGCGGACCTCCTTGCCCGCTTGGCGGGGCTTTTTCAAGTATAATAACAGCGTGATAACGGCTTGATTTTTAGGCCGATTCTGCCTGTCGCGCCGGAGTCTCGCGCTCCCGGAACAGCTTCTCCTCCCAGGCCAGCGCGTGGCTCGCGATGGTCTCGAGATCATCGTAACGCGGGGTCCAGTCGAGCAGCGAGCGGATCCGCCTGGTATCGGCCACCATGGTCATGATGTCGCCGGGCCGGCGCGCGGCGTAGGCGACTGCGAAATTGCGCATCGAGACCCGGCGCACTGCCTCGATCGTCTCGAGCACGGAATAGCCGCGGCCGTAACCGCAGTTCATCGTCACCGATTGCCCGCCGGCACGCAGATAGGACAGCGCCGCGCGATGCGCCTCGACCAGGTCGCTGACATGGATGAAGTCGCGCACGCAGCTGCCGTCCTGGGTCGGATAGTCGGTGCCGAACACGTCGATCTTGGCGCGCTGGCCGGTCGCGGCCTCGACCGCGATCTTGAGCAGATGGGTGGCGCCGATAGTGGAAAGGCCGACACGGCCTTTCGGGTCGGCGCCGGCGACGTTGAAGTAGCGCAGCACGACGTAGCTCATGCCATGAGCGGAGGCGACGTCGTGCAGCATGATCTCGGTCATCAGCTTCGACGAGCCGTAGGGCGACAGCGGACGCGTCGGCGCGATCTCCGGCACGGGCACCTGGTCCGGATTGCCGTAGACGGCCGCGGTCGAGGAGAAGATGAAGCGGCTGATGCCGCCCTTCACGGCAGCATTGAGCAGGCTGCGCGTCGTCATGGTGTTGTTGCGGTAGTAGCCAAGCGGATCGCGCATCGAGTCCGGCACCACGACAGAACCTGCGAAATGGATGATGCTGTCGATACCGTGCTGTGCGATCACGCCCTCGACGAGGTTCTCGTCGCCGGCATCGCCGATGAACAGCGGAACACCTTCGGGCAGGAACGCGGAGAAGCCGGTGGAGAGATTATCGATCACGACGACGCTCTCGCCGGCGTCGACCAGCGCATGAACCATGTGACTTCCGATATAGCCGGCACCGCCGGTCACGAGCACGGTCATGGTGAGAGCTCTCCCGATATCTTTAACTGGCGATGCTAGCGGGAGTGCGGTGAAGAGGGGGTTTCGCCGCGGCCGAACTGGCCACTATGCTTAATGTTGCGTATAGGAACTGGCGCGAAACGGAGACTTGCGTGCCGATCGAGAACACACCTGCCGGTGAGCTTGAGCTCATCGTGCCCAATCTGCACCGACGCTATTCGGGTGTCACAGCGACCAATCGCATGGTCGCGCCGAAGCTTGCCAAAATGTTTCGCGCAGGCTGGCTCGGCTCTCATCGGCCCGACGGCATCGATGCGCTTGGATTTGCCGACCTCATGCGTCTGTGGCGGCGCGCGCGGCCTGTGATCTGGCACGCGCGTCGCAATGACGAGATGATCGCGGGCCTTCTGCTGCGCGCGCTCGGCTGGCCGTTGAAACTGCTCTTCACCTCAGCCGCGCAGCGCCATCACACCTGGCTGACCCGCTGGCTGATCAGCAACATGGATGCGATCATCGCGACAAGTCCGCTGTCGGCCTCGTATCTGAAGCGCGAGGCAACGGTCGTGATGCATGGCGTCGACACCGATCGTTATGCGCCGCCGGCCGACCGCGCCGCGGCCTTCGCCGGGAGCGGATTGCCGGGGCGTTATGCGATCGGCTGCTTCGGTCGGGTGCGTGCGCAGAAGGGCAGCGACGTCTTCGTTGAGGCGATGTGCAGGTTGTTGCCGCGCTATCCAGATTTCACGGCCGTCATTGTCGGCGCCGTGGTGCCGGAGCAACTGGCCTTTGCCAACGAGCTGAAACGGAAGATCGAGGCCGCCGGGCTGCAATCGCGCGTTGTCATCACCGGTGAATTGCCGATCGAGGATGTCGTGCGCTGGTACCAGCGGCTGACGATCTATGCCTTCACCTCGCGCAACGAAGGTTTTGGCCTGACCCTGATCGAGGCGATGTCGGCAGGCGCGGCGCTGGTGGCGGCCCGCGCGGGTGCGGCCGAGTTCGTCGTCGAGGACGGTGTCACCGGCGTGCTGACGCCGCCCGGCGACGCCGACGCGCTGGCGGCCGCGCTCGAGCCGCTGATGCGCGATCCGGCATCGGCCTCCTTGATGGGGGCGCGGGCGCGGCAACGAGTTGTGGATAAGTTCAGCCTCGATGCCGAGGCCAACGCGATCGCGGCGGTCTATCGCGCGTTGATCTGAGCCAGCACGCGCTGCGCGATCTCCACGACCTCTTCGGGGGCGATGTCGCGCATGCAGCGATGGTCGTTCATGGTGCAGACCGTGCGTTGGCACGGCTGGCACGACAGCTTGCTCTTGGTCTGTCGCACCGTCGCGGCGAGGCCGTTGAGGGGCGCCCAGAGATAGGGATCGGTCGGGCCGAAGATGCCCATGGTCGGGGTACCGATCGCGGCTGCGATATGCATTAGCCCGGAGTCGTTGGTAATGGCGATGCTGGCCGCGGCCATCGCCAGCGCGCCGTTGCGCAAATCGGTGCCGGTGAGATCACGGACCTGGGCGCCGCCGATTGCTGTGATCTCCTGCGCTAGCGCCTTCTCGCCGGGGCCGCCGACCACCCAGACGTCGAATCCGCGTTCGGCGAACAATCGCGCGGCTTCCGGATAATAGGTCCAGCGTTTGGAGGCACCGACCGAGCCGGGGCCGAGCGCGATGGCAGGACCTGTGCCGAGGCCGTTGGCCTGCCGCCAGCGCGCGATCTCGTCTGCCGGAACCCGAAGCTGCGGCACCGGCCATTCCGGCGGGCGGGCGGCGCCGTCAGGCAGCGCCAGGATGGCGTTCTTGTCGATGAAGCGCGGCTGCTGTTTTTCACCCCATCGCATCGCGTTGATCAGGCCGAACCGCGCTTCGCCGAAGAAGCCGACCCGCTCGGGGATGCCTGCCAGCGCCGGCGCAAGGGCCGCCTTCCAGGTGCGCGGCAGTACCAGCGCGGTGGCGTAGGCCCTCGCCCGAAGCTCCGCCGCGAGCGCGCGCTGCCGGCTGAGTGCCAGCCGGCTGCGCGGCAGGTCGGACACGATTCCGGCCCGGACCCCGGGCATGTAGTCGACCAGAGGGGCGCATTGGCGGGTGGTCAGAAGGTCGACCGGCCGGTTGGGCCAGCGCTTGCGCAGCACCCGGACCACGGTGTGGCCGCGCACGAAATCGCCGATCCAAACATAGGGCACGACGAGGATAGGTCTGGTATCCTCGGTACCCTGCGTTTCGATATCAGGTATTGAATCAATATTCATTTCTAAATAGGCCAAGGCCGGGTCGGGCGCGCCAAGTCGGTAACCGGTTCGCGATAAGAGGTAAAGCCGTCGTTGCCTGTGGCGCTGGACTGGGGCAAAGCTGGCGGCTGCAAAGGAATCTGGCGGGATTTCATCATGTTTCTGGTAACCGGGGGCGCCGGTTTTATCGGATCGAACGTCGTGGCCGCGTTGAATGACGCCGGGCGCAGCGACGTTGTGGTCTGCGATAGCCTTGGGCAGGACGGCAAGTGGCGGAACCTGACCAAGCGCCAGCTTGCCGACGTGGTTCCCCCGGCCGAGCTCGGCGACTGGCTGAAGGGGCGACGGCTGGACGCTATCGTCCATCTCGGCGCGATCTCCGAGACCACCGCGACCGACGGCGATCTGGTGATCGAGACCAATTTCCGTCTCTCGATGCGGCTGCTCGACTGGTGCACCGCGAACGCCACGCCGTTCATCTATGCTTCGTCGGCCGCGACCTATGGCGACGGCGATCAAGGCTTCGACGACGATGGTTCGGTGGAGGCGTTGAAGCGCCTGCGGCCGATGAACCTGTATGGCTGGAGCAAGAACCTGTTCGATCTCGCGGTCGCCGAGCGTGCGGCGAGGGGTGAGCGGCTGCCGCCGCAATGGGCGGGACTGAAATTCTTCAACGTGTTCGGCCCGAATGAATATCACAAGGGCTCGATGATGAGCGTGCTGGCGCGCCGCTTCGACGACATCAAAGCGGGCCGCGTCGTGCAGCTGTTCAAGTCGCATCGCGAGGGCATCGCCGATGGCGATCAGCGCCGCGACTTCATCTATGTCGACGACGTCGTGCGGGTGATGATGTGGCTGATCGCGACGCCGCGGGTATCCGGCCTCTTCAATGTCGGCACCGGCAAGGCGCGCAGCTTCAAGGACCTGATCGTCTCGGCTTATGGTGCGCTCGGCCGGGAGCCGAACATCCGGTATGTCGACATGCCCGAGCAGATTCGCGGCAGTTACCAGTACTTCACCGAGAGCGTTGTCGATCGTCTCGCGCGCGCCGGATACAATGGCGGCTTTACCCGCCTGGAAGACGCGGTCGAGGCCTATGTGAAGGGCTTCCTCGATCGCGCGGATCGCTATCGCTAGAGCGGATGACGGTGACTGATGTTCGATTTTGAAGCGATCTCGCGTGCAATGTCCGGCCAGACCGTGCTCTGCGTCGGCGATCTCATGCTCGACGAGTTCGTGTATGGCGAAGTGTCGCGAATCTCGCCGGAGGCGCCGGCGCCGGTGATCGCGGTCAGGCGCAGCGAGATCAATATCGGCGGCGCCGGCAACGTCGCGCGCAATATCGCCTCGCTCGGCGGACGCTGCATCTTCGTCGGCTTGATCGGCGAGGATGCTGCCGGCACTGTTTTGACCGAGGCGCTGGCGAAAGAGGCCGGCATCGAGACCGTGCTGGTGCGCGACGCCGCGCGTCCGACCACGCGCAAGGTGCGCTTCGTCTCCGAACAGTTCTCGACCCACATGCTGCGCTCCGATTGGGAGCTTGCCGCGCCGGCTGCGGCCGCCGTCGAGCAGCAGCTGATCGATGCCATTCTGCCGCGTCTTGCGCACGCCGACATCGTGCTGTTGTCGGACTACGCCAAGGGCGTGCTCACCGCGCGGGTGATCCGCAACGTGATCGACGCCGCGCGCCAGGCAGGCAAGCGCGTGATCGTCGATCCCAAGAGCGCCAATCTCGCGATCTATCGCGGCGCGACCGTGTTGACGCCGAACCGCAAGGAATTCGCCGAAGCGACCCGCAGCCGCGCCGACAGTCAGGACAGCATTGCGCAGGCCGCACCCGATGCGATGTATCTCGCGGATTGCGAGGCGATGCTGGTGACGCAGGGCGAGCGCGGCATGACGCTGGTGACGCGGGACGGCGGCTCGATCCATGTGCCGGCGCTGCCGGTCAAGGTGCGCGACGTCTCCGGTGCCGGCGATACCGTTGCCGCGGCGCTGGCGCTGGCGCTGGCCGGCGGTGCCGACTGGGAAGGCGC
>NZ_JACMYO010000056.1 GCF_020889685.1 Bradyrhizobium oropedii | reverse complement strand
CACAGGCCTACATCCCGCCGCCACCGCCCGCATCAGCAGCGCCGCTACCGGCCCCGGTTGCGGTCTCCCCGCAATCGGCCGTGGCACCGCGGCCCGTGCAACCGCAGCAACAGTCCAGTGTAGTCGACGCGGATGATGGCGGCCCGGTGGTTCGGCCGCCGATGCCGCTGCGCTGAAGGCTGACTGACGGCTGAAAAAATGCGGCCGATCGCGATGACGCAATCGGCCGCATTGCACTTCGGTATTCGAATTACGCGCTCTGTCCCGGCGGCAGCACCACCACGGTCGCGCCCGGCTTGACGTGCTGGTAGAGATCGATGACGTCGGCATTGTTCATGCGGATGCAGCCCGACGAGATCGCCTGCCCGATATATTCGGGCTGGTTGGTGCCGTGGATGCGATACAGCGTGTCCTTGTTGCCCTGGTAGAGGTAGATGCCCCGGGCGCCGAGCGGGTTGGCGGGTCCACCGGCGACGCGCGCCGGATACGGCCCGAGCCGCTCCTGAATATCCTTGGTCGGAACCCAATCGGGCCATTCGGCCAGGCGACCGACAGTGGCAACACCGGAAAATGCCATCGCCTCCTCGCCGACGGCGACGCCGTAGCGGATCGCCTTGCCGCCGGGCAGCACGTAATAGAGATAGCGCGCGTCGGTATCGACCAGGATCGAGCCCGGCTGCTCCTTCCGCGTGTAATCGACAATGTGGCGCTGGAACTGATCGGGGATCTTGGCGTCCGCATAGGGCGGATGCGCCAGCAATTGCCGATCGCGCGGCGTCATCGCGGCATCCGACACCGGCGACAGCGTCGCCTGCATACAGCCGCCAAGCGCAAGCGAACCCACCAGCACCGCAGCAAGCCCCAACTTCGACACGATCATTCTCCCCTGCGTCAACTTTTGGCACTTGCTGCCGAAATCGTGCTGAAATCGTGGCAGCCCCGGCTGGAACACGGCCGTTTGATCGGTTCCTCCGGCAAGTGTGTCCTGACGGTTGCAGTCGGTTCCCGCGGACGCTAGCCTTGCGACAAAATGTCTAAAACCTCGGGAGGAATTCGATGCGTTACGCTTTGCTGATCGGCGGCCTGATTGTGGCGGCAACACCGGCCCACGCCGATCCGCGCGCGGCCTATGTCACGATGGTGCTGCAGGCCTTTGCGGCCAAGGTCGAGTGCCCCGGCACCGATCTCGTCTATCAGGATCTTGTGCAGCGGGCGCAGGACATGCACCTGCCCGACGGCACCACCGAGCAGGTGCGCAAGGCGATCGCCTTCATGCACACCGGCGGCAAGATGGGCGAGAAGCAGCCCGACGACCTGATGACCGAAGTCGCGATCGCAACCCAGTCCACCGACCTCGACCAGCGCCGCGCCGGCAGCATGACGACCTGGTGCCAGGACCAGAAGTCGCGGCTTGCGGGCTACATCAGGACGAAGGAATAGAAAGCGTTTTCGAGCGAAGTGGGCACCGGTTCGCGTGAAGAAAACGCGTCAAACAAGAATCCTCAATCAAGCTCCGGCGGCGCGAACCAGTTGGTCAGCGACAGGCCGCCGTCGACCACGATCGATGCGCCGGTGACGTAGCCGGAGAGCTTGTGCGACAGCACGGCGAGCGCCATCGGCGCGAGATCGTCCGCCTGGCCAAGCCGGCCAAGCGGGATGTGCCTTGCAAGCGCAGGATCGGCGACGAAGCCGCCGGCCGCAATCGCGCCCGGCACCAGCGCATTGACGCGGATGCCATAGCGGCCCCAGCTCTTGGCCAGCTCCTTCACCAGCATCGCCATGCCGGCCTTCGCCGACGAGTAATGCGGCAGGTTGCGCGGCGTGCCGGCATGCAGCGAGGTGAGCAGCAGGAACGAGCCCGGCGTCTTCGCCGCGATCAGCTTGCGCGCCAGTTCGCGCGACAGATGAAAGCCGGCATCGAGATTGACCGCGTGCATCTGCCGCCAGGTTTCGTCGTCGACCGCCATCGCATGATCGGCCTCGCGGCGCGGCGGCGAGGCGCTATGGACGAAGTGCGTCACCTGCCCGAGTGAAGCTTGCGCATGTGCCAGCAGGGCATCGCACGCCACGCGCTGTGCGAGATCGCCGATCCAAGGCACTGCGAGTTCGGGACGCGGAGCGGCCTTGATCGCGGCGACGACCTTGTCTTCATGCAGATCGGCGAACACCGTGCGCACGCCGTCGCCGACCAGCGCCTGCGCGATGGCGCGGCCGATGCCGTTGCCGGCGCCGGTCACCAAAGCCGCTTCCCGAACGGGATCGAAGGGCGATGTGAAAAGGCTCATGATCCCGCAACTCCCGGACTTTCAGACCTGCGCTCAGTATGGTGGCGGCTTGCGCGCCCGCTGTGCCTTGGCGGCTTCGATCCACCAGGTGAAGTCGTCGGCAAAGCGAGGAAAGGCGCGCTCCAGCGATTTACCGCCCTCGCCGATCGGCTTGCCGTCGGCCGACAAGGTCTGCGCGATCGGCCCCGCGCTGATCGTGCTCGACACCACCACCATGCCCATCTCCGACAACGTGCCGTGCCAGGCGGTCGCGGCACGCGCACCGGCGAACCGCCCCGCCGAATAGCTTGCGATCGCCGCCGGACGCCAGAACCATTCCTCGAGGAAATGATCGGTCAGGTTCTTGAGCCCGGGCTGCATGCCCCAATTGTACTCGCCGGTGACGAACAGGAAGCCGTCGGCGTCGCGGATTTTTCCAGCGAGCGTTTCGAGCACGGCCGGCGCCTGCCCCTTGGGATGTTCCTTGTACATCCGGTCGAGCATCGGCAGGCCGACCTCCTTGGCATCGATCAGCTCGACATCGTCGCCGCGGGCGCGAAGGCCGTCGACGACGAAGTGCGCCAGCCGGATGCCCATGCGATCCGAACGATAGGAGCCGTAGAGAACGAGAATGCGGTGGGTCATGATGGCGCGATCCTACCACAGCGCTGCGACAGCCGTCCTGCGGCTGGCGCGCAGATGTTAACGGCATATCCGGCGCGTTTTCCCGACATTAAGCAATTCGTCGCAGGTCCCTCGCCGCGGCCAAAAATTGCCAGATTTGTTTTCTGGATATGCGTTCGCTTCGAGAAGGAGAACCCGACATGCGAATCGCAAAGCTGGTTTTCGCAGGCTCGCTCGCGGCCATCGCCGCCGTTGCCACGCCGGCGCTGGCGAAGAGTGCCGAGCGGCAGAAAGCCGACGAGAAAGCCGCCACCACAACCAATTCGACCGGCTGCCAGGCCTACCAACAGGCCGCCGACGGCACTTGGAACCAGCTTCCCTGCGGCGAAGCGGGCTCCAACGGCGCGACCCAGCACCGCGCCGCGACCAAGGGCGCTGACGACGACGAGCACTGACTGTCGCGCCGTGCCGCTGCGCGCGGCCGGGCGCTGCGGCGCCTTCGACTTTCGAATGATCGAGACGGTCGGGACCGCCGCGGCTCCCGGATCATAAACCCAAGCTTAATGCGCACCCGGTACGGTTGAGGCCTCTCCTCCCGTCAAGAATGGCGCGCATCCCATGAAAATCGGTACTCTCCTGACGGCCGCGATCGTCTCGTTATCAGCGGTCGGCGGCGGACTGGCGGCCTATGTCGCTGTCACCAAGTACCAGACCATGGACAAGATCTCGACCGCGCAGAGCCGGCTCGAAATCGTCCGCGCCGTTGGCGATATCCCGCGTTACATGAACCCCGAGCGTGGCTACGCCACCAACCTTTTGCTTGGGGGGGCCACGATCGATCCGAAGCAGATTGCCGAACTCGACCGTCAGCGCCAGCTGACCGACGGTGCGCTTGCCAAGGTCAACCAGGTGCGCGCCACCCTGCCGGGATCGCTCGACGATGGCGAGGCCGTCGCGCGCGAGATCGACGCGCTGAAGGTGAAGTTTACCGGACTGCGCGACGCCATCGCGACTGCGATCGCAGGGCCAGCCGATGCCCGCCGCGCGGCCGCCGGCAAGATCGTCGCCGACAATTCCGTGTTCAATGCCGGCGTCACCACGCTGCTCGACGAGCAGGTGCGCCGCCTTGCCGGCCTCGACGGCAATGCCTATCGCCAGGCCAACTACGCCAACGTCGCCTGGACCTTGCGCGACATCGGCGGCCTGAATGCCAGCCTGCACAAGGCGCTGGTCGGCGCCAGGCGTGTCGCGACCGAGCCGGAGAAACTGGAGCTCTATCGCTCGACCGGCCGCACCGAGCAGATCCTCTCGACCTTGCAGGAGCTGCGCAACAATCCCGCGACGCCTGCCAACGTCATGACGGCGCTCGGCAAGATGCAGGCCGATTATGTCGAGCGGTTCGGCAAGGCGCTGAAGCTTGCCAAGGAAGGCGCAGTGACCGGCAAGTACGAGCTGGATCTCGACGCCTATTACCCAGAATCGCAAATCGGCCTCGCCGCCATCATCACCGTCCGCGACGCGTTCTACGAGAATGCCGAGCAAGGTCTTACCGCCGCCTATTCATCGGCACGCGTCAGCTTCGTGGTGGCACTGACCGGGCTGCTCGCGGTCATTGCCGTCAGCGCCGCCCTGATCGTCATGGTCCGCCGCCGCATCCTCAACCCGATCGCCGCCCTCACCGGCCGGATGTCGCGTCTCGCCGCGGGTGACGTCGCCGAGGCGATCCCGGGCGCCGCGCGCAACGACGAGATCGGCGCGATGGCTGCCGCCGTGCAGGTGTTCAAGGACAACAAGATCGACGCCGATCACCTCGCGACCGAGAAGGAAGCCGAGAACGACGTCAAGATGCGCCGCGCCCGCGTGCTCGACGATCTGACACGCGCATTCGAGGCCAAAGTCACGGAGCTGGTCGGCGGGTTGTCCGCGGCGTCTTCGGTGATGGAGAACACGGCGCAATCGATGTCGGCCACCGCCGCAGCAACCAACCGGCAGGCCGCGGTCGTCGCGGCGGCATCCGATCAGACTTCGACCAACGTGCAGACGGTCGCGAGCGCGACCGAAGAACTGACCTCCTCGATCTCGGAGATCGCCCGCCAGGTCGCGACCTCGACCGAGATCGCCGCGCGCGCGGTCGATCATGCCCGGCGCACCGGCGACACCGCCCGCTCGCTGGCCGAGGGCGCTCAGAAGATCGGCGACGTCGTGACGTTGATCCAGAGCATCGCCGCGCAGACCAATTTGCTCGCGCTCAACGCCACCATCGAGGCAGCCCGCGCCGGCGAGGCCGGCCGCGGCTTTGCCGTCGTCGCCTCAGAAGTGAAGTCGCTGGCCGGCCAGACCGCGAAGGCAACCACGGAGATTTCCGAGCAGATCACCGCGATCCAGACCGCCAGCGACGAGACCGTGACCGCCATCCGCAGCGTCGTCGACGTCATCACCGAGATCGACCAGATCGGCACCGCGATTGCCGCCGCAATCGAGGAACAGGGCTCGGCGACCAAGGAAATCTCGCGCAGCGTTCAGGAAGCCGCGCGCGGCACGCAGGAAGTCAATTCCAACATCTCCGGCGTGCAGCGCGCCGCCGACGACACCGGCGCGGCGGCAACCCAGGTGCTGGGCGCGGCCGAGCAGCTCTCGACGCAGTCCAAGGACCTCGCCGGCCAGGTCAACCGCTTCCTGTCAGACGTGCGGGCGGCATAATCGACGGCACGCCGCTGTCAAAGGGGGCAGATATTTGCTCCCCGTCATTGCGAGCGCGGCGAAGCAATCCATCGCACCGCAAGTGGCAGCATGGATTGCTTCGTCGCTTTCGCTCCTCGCAATGACGAGGTTTGGCAGCCCTCTAGCCGCCACGCAGACCAAGTACGCGGCGGGCGATCGCCTGGCGATGGACCTCGCTCGGGCCTTCGTACACCCGCATCAGGCGGGCCTTCTGCCAGAGCGCGTTCAGCGGCAATTCCAGCGTCACGCCGAGTGCGCCGAGCGTCTGCATGGCATGGTCGCAGGCGTCATAGGCCATCTCGGTCGCGAACACCTTGATCATCGAGGCCTCGTGGCGGATGTCCTCGCCGCGGTCGGTCTTGTCGGCGGCCTCGCGCACCATCAGCCGGCACGCATGCATGCGGGTGGAGATATCAGCAATCCACCACTGGATCGCCTGGCGCTCGGCGAGCTTGACGCCGAACGTCTCGCGCTGCTTGGCGTGCTCGCACATCATGTCGAGCGCGCGCTTGGTGATGCCGACGCAGGTCGATCCCATCTCGAGCCGACGCGTGCGCAGGCGAAGCTGCATCGGCGCGTAGCCCTTGCCGACCTCGCCGAGCACCGAATCCTTCGGGATGCGGCAGTCCTCGAACACGATCTCATAGGTCGAGCCGCCGCCGACCATCGGGATCTCGCGTTCGATGATGAAGCCCGCCGTGCCCTTCTCGACGATGAAGGAGGTGATGCCGCCCTGGCGCTGATCGTTGCCGACCCGCGCCATCACGATGATGAAGTCGGCAGCGCGCGCATTGCTGATCCAGATCTTGCGGCCGTTCAATACCCACTCTTCGCCTTCGAGCACCGCACGCGTCTTCATCCCTGCGGGATCGCCGCCGGCGCCGGGCTCGGAGATCGCGATCGCCGATGTCATCCGGCCCTCGATATAGGGCTGCAGATATTTCTTCTTCTGCGCGTCGGTGCCGACCGCCTGCAGCATGCGCAGGTTCGGCGAGTCCGGCGGCAGCACGAACGGCACACAGCTGCGGCCGAGCTCTTCGTGCACCGCAGCCATCGTCCGCGTCGGCAGGTCGTGGCCGCCGAGATCCTCGGGTGCATCGAGGCCCCAGAGGCCGAGTTCCTTCGAGACGTCGCGCAGCCGTTTGCGCTGTTCCGGCGTGAGCTCGGGATGATCGCTGCCGGGCAGTTTCGATTTCAGATATTGCGGCTCGAGCGGGATCAGTTCGCGATCGACGAATCTCGCGACGGTCTCGCGGATCATGGCTGTCTGTTCGTCATCGCTCATCTGGGATTCCTCGCCTGTGCTGTTGTGCTTCACAAATCCAGTAGCGCATTTTTTGTCGGCACAAATAGCGGAAACGCGCACCCACGCTCACTGTCGCGCGAGGGTTTCATGGTGCGGAATTCAATATCCCGCGGCGCGGTCAGCGACCGCGCAATTGCGCCAGATGCGCGGGCGCCTCGACCAAGTCATCACGCAGCACGAGGTTGTCGGCTGCAAGGGAGCGATCGACGATCGGCGCCTCGAGCGCCGTTCTAGTCTTGTTGAACAGCGTGTGATCCTCGCTGCCAGATACAGGCGTGCCTAGTCGGCAAAGCCGACGTAGCTGACGAAGTCGCTGTTGGCCTCGCGGTCCGACCGCACCGCGTTGGCGGCAAAGCTGTCGTCGGGATAGCCCATCGCGACGCAGGTCATGATCACCTGGTCTTCCGGGATATTGGCGACCTCGCGCACGATGTCGGAGCGCATGATGCCCTGGCCGTTGATGACGCTGCCAAGGCCGCGATCCCAGGCCGCCAGCACGATGCCGTAGCAGAGCGCGCCGAGATCGAAATGGCAGACCGCGCCGGGATCGAGGATGCGGTCGTAGGTCAGGACCAGCGAGACCGGGGCGTCGAACTGGCGGAAACCGCGCAGCACCCAGTCCTGCCGCATCGGCTTGTCGTCGCGGGCGATGCCCATGGCGCCGAACAGCTTCTTGGCGATGTCGACCTGGCGGCCGCGGTGCACGCCCTGGTACTCGCCGTGGCTGACGATGTCGCGCTTGGCTTTGGCGCCGGCGATCATCTCATCCATATTGCGGCGGCGCACTTCCTCCAGCGGCGCCCCGGTCAGGACGTGGACGTGCCAGGGCTGGGTGTTCATCGAGGACGGCGCGCGCTTGGCCACCTCGATGATCTCCTCGACGGTCGCCCGCGACACCGGCCGCTTCTTGAACCCGCGCACGCTTTTGCGTGTCTGTACCAGCGCCTCGAACTCCATTCCGCGTGTCCCCCATTTTGTTCCGCACTGCACGCGGAATTTTCTCACGACTATCCGGGCATTTTATAGACAAATTTGGCTGTGGGAACTTGATCGGGCCAAGAATCCGATATCCAATCCGGCCACTGGTTTGGTTTAGGGAGAACCCAGATGAAGCGGATTTTCTTGGCGGCCGTGATCGCGACCTTTGCCGCCGGTTCGGCATTTGCTCAGGACGCCTCCTGCGAGACAAAGGCCGTCGGCAAGGACGGCAAGCCGCTGGCCGGCGCGGCCAAGACCTCGTTCATGAAGAAATGCACGATGGATTCCTGCGAGACCAAGGCGGTCGGTTCCGACGGCAAGAAGCTCGCCGGCGCGGCCAAGAACTCGTTCATGAAGAAGTGCCAGAGCGGCGCCTGAGCCCCCTCGCCGGGCAAATCGCCCTCCTTGATCGGGACCAACCATCGGGTCGCGCCGGGCGCGGCCCGAACGGCTGTTGACGGGTGATGAACCCCGGTCGGTGGGCGCTCAGAACGAGACGCCGACCCGCACGCCCCTGCTCCAGACCCGCCGGCAGCGCTTCTTCGTATTGCCGTGGAACATTTCAAAACGTTCCGGCAGCTGGATGGGCTTGGAAAATTCCAGGCAGGCCCCGCCGGCGGAATAATCCACCAGCCGGCATTCGATCAGCGGCGCCTTCGGTTCAAGCTGGAGCTTGACCACACTGGACACGCATCCCGTCGGTCGAACACGCGCAAATCGCCGGGGATGCATCAGGCCGCCTCTGGTGGAATCGTACCAACAGGTTCCTCGGCCGGCGTTAAGATTCCGTTCAGACGAATTGTTACGATTCGTGTCTGCGCGATGACGGATCGGCGCGCGGGACGCTTGGGCGGCGCGAGGCCGCCAGCGTCTCCGACGGTGCTTCGCCGAACTGCGACCGGTAGCTCCGCGAGAAATCGCTCAGGTGCCAAAATCCATAGGCCAGCGCGCAGGCCTTGACGCTCGGCGCCCCGGCGAGCAGTTGCTGGCGTACCAGCCAGAGCCGGCGCAACTTCAGGTAGCGATGCAGGCTGACGCCCCGGTAGCGCAGAATAGCGTCGTGCAGCGTGCGCACGGACACGCCGATCTGCCTGGCGAGCTCGCCGCTGTAGATCGGATGGGCGACGTCGCCGGCCAGGATGGCGCGCGCGTCGTTGAAGACCTTGAACTGGCGCGTCGTGTTGGCCCGTGTCGCCCACTTGGCCGGCACGATCTCGGCGAACGCGTTGTCGATCACGGCGAGCAACGTCTCCTTGATCGACGCCCCGGTGGCAAACTCCGCAATCGTCACCTGCTCCGACGTGACGAGCAGAACCTGCCTGACCACTTCACGCAGCCGATCCTGCGCGCGTTGAGAAATCTCGTGGATGCTGAAATGCAGACCAGGGTTCGGCCAACCACGGTCGACCATCTCGGGCGTGAAGATCACCGAGGCATATTGGCGGGGTGTCTCCTCCACGGAGGTGTAGAACGCACCGCCGCCGCCAAGCACGATCACGGCCCGATCGCGCTCGACGCCGTTGAACCGCATCGGAACGCCATCGTCCATCGTGAAGCCGACCGCGGTGGCATGCGGCGCAAGCTGCGCGTCGACGATCCTCGGAAAGGACTGCGTGTAGTTGAGCTCGCATCCCGGCAAACTCAGGATGATCTGCTCGGCCGAAATCTTCCGCGCAAGCGGCGTGAAATCAACATCCAGATTTCGGATCGAACTCCGGAATGCATCAACATCGTCAAAACGAAAGACTCTCGGCACCAGCAATGGCGCCGTCAAATGACCGCTCCTATGAAATGATCTTGAAAATTTGCGCGCGGCGCGGCGTCCTGCGTGCCCGCATCATCGATAATGTCCATGCACCAAATGCGAATCGTCCAATAAATTCAATCGGGAAAAATGCAGTCCGTTGGACGGACCTAACAATCAGACAAAGTATCACTGCTGCCGAATTTCGATAGTGTTTACCGGAATATCCACCGGTGGTTCGGCTCTCCCCATCAAACTCTATACCCCTATTAAAGATTCGGGGAGCAGATTGACGTTGGGAACACTGATGTTCCTCGTCGCGGAACATTTTAGGTACCGCAATGACAGTCATTGCAACGCCCGATCTTTTTGCCGAACTCGACCATGTCTTGAAAGCCGGCTCCCCCGATCTCCGCACGCGCATGCTGCGGGAGGTGGCCAGCCTGTTTCTGGATGACGTTCACCGCCTCAGCGCGCATCACGTCGAGATGTTCGACGGCATCCTGGTTCGCCTGACCGACGGCGTCGAGCTGCGGACCCTGACCACGCTCAGCCGCTCGCTCGCCGACTTGCCTGTGGTGCCGCGGGAGCTCGCACGCCGCCTGGCCAACCATGATGACGCCGATGTCGCCGCGCCGATCCTGCGAAAGTGCGACTGCATTCCGGATGCCGACCTGATCGACATCGCCTGGATGCGGGCCGAGGGACACCTCTGCGCGATCGCCGGCCGCAAGGCGGTCAACGCGGAGCTCACGGACATTCTGCTGATGCGGGGCGACAGCAGCGTGCTTCGCGTTCTCGCGGGCAATCCCGGCGCCGCCATGACCAGCGCGGGTCTTGCGATGATGGTCGATGCCGCCGAGCGCGACGACGATATTGCGGACGGGTTGATCGCGCGCAGCGACCTGCCTCACCGTGTTGTCGCCGATCTCGTGATGCGATCCACGCCGCGCCAGCAGGTCCGGCTGCTCAAGCTCGCACGTCCCGAACTTCGGGACACGATCCGCGCCGCCATCGATGCCGGCACAGCCCGCGCCTCCGCAAACCCGCCAGCCACGATCGACTATGCAGAGGCGCGGGCCGCGGTGATTGCGAAACGCTCTCGGGCGGTGTGAGTCGTGTCATGACGTATGGTGACCGCAGGGCGGAGCGCGTCAAACTCGATACGCACCATCCCGTCAACCTCATGGGCGTCGACGGCACATGGCGGCGGAGCTGCATCCTGCTCGACGTCTCGCAGAGCGGCGCCCGGCTCGAGGTCGATGGAACACTCGACGTGCTGAAGGCGCAGGAGTTCTTCCTGGTGCTGTCCTCGCGCGGACTGGCCTTCCGCCGCTGCGAGCTGCTCCGTGTCGACGGCAGCGAGATCGGCGTCAGATTCATCGAAGAAAGAAAGCGCAAGGGACGCGCCGTCATTCCGAAATGAGAATTTACGGAGACCGGCCTGAAGGGGAAGTTGACGACATGACAACGCAAAGAGCGACAGATATCGAGGTGTCGACCACCTCCGCCGTGCCATTGCGCGGGACCATCGAAATCGACTGCGCCGGCACCGTCGCGACGTTCGCGATCGATGAGGAGCTCGCGCATCGCCTGTGCGCTGATCTCGAACGGTTTCTGACCCAGGTCCCGCGGCGCACCCGCACCGCGCGCGTCTGACAGCACCGAGCACCCGGCGGCCCGCGCCTACTCCCGCTTGAAGCGATAGTCGAAGCGATCGCCGTCCGGCTTGATCAGACCGACCGTCGGGGCGGGAAAATGGATCGGCAGGATCAGCGTGTCGGTCTCGGCAACCGAGGCAAAGAATTTTCGCCGCGATAGAGCCGACTGCTTCGGATCCCAATCCGGCTTGGCCGACCACTCCGGCTCGCGGCACTGGATCGCGTGGTGCATCAGATCGCCGGCGACCACCGCGCGCTGCCCCTTCGAGAAGATGTTGACGCAGCAATGGCAGGGCGAGTGGCCCGGCGTCGGCGTCAGCGTGACGGTGTCGTCGAGCGCATAGTCGTCGTCGACCAACAGCGCCTGCCCGGCCTCGACAATCGGCAGGCAGTTGTCGCGAAACACCGTGCCGGGCGGATTGGCGCCCTTGGCATTCTCGGTCTCCCAGGCCGCATACTCCCCCTTGTGGAAGACGTATTTCGCGTTCGGGAAGGTCGGCACCCAGCGCCCGTCACGCAGCGTGGTGTTCCAGCCGGTGTGGTCAATATGCAGATGGGTGCAGAACACGTAGTCGATCTGCTCGTAGGAGATGCCGAGCGCAAACAGTTCGTTGCGCCAGCGCTCTTTGCCCGGGAAGTCGAACGGCGGCGGGTGTCCCTTGTCCTCACCGGTGCAGGTGTCGACCAGGATGGTGTAGCGCGGCGTCCGCACCACGAAGGTCTGGTAGGTGATCACCATCATGCCGCGCGCGGCATCGAAGACTTCCGGCTCCATCGTCTTCAATGATGCTTGAACACATCATCGTTGTAGGTCGGGAAGAAATCCTACGGCCGCCGCCACGGCCCCTCGCGCTCGATCACCGCGTCGATCGTGATGTCGCCGATCCTGATCTGCTTCATGCCGTTTCACTCCCGCATTTCCGTGAAGCGTAGCGGGCGATGCTGAGGCGGACAAGCCGGAGACAGCGCGGCAGGCCATGCGCCGTTGCATTGCTTGCGCGCGTGGCCTGACGCAAACCGTAGTCTTTAAACAGCGTCCTTGGCGACCTTGAGAGGTGACGCCTTGACCGACTTGCTGGCCGGCTTCGCTGCAAATTCCATCGGCTCTTTCGTGAAAGGATTTACACCGCTGCGAGCTTCCGTGGCAGGCTTATGCACGACAGACATTTTCACAAAGCCAGGAATGACGAACTCACCGGATTCGTTCAGCTCCTTGTAGCCAACAGTCGCCATATGCTCGATGACGGTCCTCACGTCGTTCTTCGATATCTGCGTGCCCTCGGCAATCGAGTCGATCAATTGATTCTTCGTCATCTTGGCCATGCTGAAATCCTCTGAATTTGGGGGGGCGCGCGAGCTACGATGCAACTCTGTCCAGAATGTGGTAAAGCCACGCAGCGCGCTTCTTGTTCATGCCAACGGTCATGAAGTCACCGGGCTTAGAACCTATCGAGGCCTGAAACGCAAGCATGCGAATCGCGATACCTTCGATAGCGCAACAATCTGCAGTGTATATTTCTCGACCCGGTTAGCGCCTTGATTCCGGCCGCGGACTTGCTCAACAAGGCGATTGCCGTTGTCGACGAGTTCAAGAACCAGGCCGCGGCAGCAAACTGCGAACCACCATCGCCTTGCCCGCTCGCCGTGATAGATACCGCACCGCGCGAATTGCCCGATCGAGGACAATCATATGACTGAATCGAACCCAACCCTCCCCAAGCTTGCCGAAACCGTCATCGAGCCGACGGTCAAGCTGCGGGAGGTCAAGGTCGGACGTTGCTGCGAAGTCCTCGGCGACACCGCGATCGAATACACCGAGCTTGGCGATTACTCCTATCTCGGCAGCGGCTGCATGGTCGCCGACGCCGTGATCGGTCGCTTCTGCGCCATCGCCGCGCAGGTCCGGATCGGTGCGCCCAATCATCCGGTCGAGCGCCCGTCGCAGCATCGCTTCACCTACTGCCCGGAATATTACTCGGCCTCCGCCGAGCGCGATCACGGCTTCTTCAGCGATCGGCGCGCGGACCGCGTCGTGATCGGCAACGACGTCTGGATCGGCCATGGCGTGATCGTGCTGCCCGGCGTCACCGTCGGAGACGGCGCGGTGCTGGCAGCCGGCGCAGTGGTCTCGCGCGACGTCGCGCCCTACACGATCGTCGGCGGCGTGCCGGCCCGGCCGATCAGGGAGCGGTTCAGCCGCAAGATCGCAGCCGAGCTGTCGCAGATCGCCTGGTGGAATTGGCCGGCCGACACCATCTGGGAGCGCCTCCCGGAATTCCAGTCCGGCGACGTCGAAGCGTTTTGCGCGCGGTGGCGGGCTTGAGCTAGCTCCGCAGCCCCGGCGCTTCGTGGCCGGTGCGCGCGACATATTCGGTGTAGCCGCCGCCAAATTGGTGAATGCCTTCCGGCGTCAACTCCAGCACGCGGTTGGAGAGCGCGGCGAGGAAATGCCGGTCATGCGAGACGAACAGCATGGTGCCCTCGAACTCGGCGAGCGCGTTGATCAGCATTTCCTTGGTGGCGAGATCGAGATGGTTGGTCGGTTCGTCGAGCACCAGGAAGTTCGGCGGATCGAACAGCATCTTGGCCATCACCAGTCGCGCCTTCTCGCCGCCCGAGAGCACCCGGCATTTCTTCTCGACGTCGTCGCCCGAGAAGCCGAAGCAGCCGGCAAGCGCGCGCAGAGAGCCCTGCCCGGCCTGCGGAAATGCATCTTCCAGCGACTGGAATACGGTGCGCTCGCCGTCGAGCAGATCCATCGCGTGCTGGGCGAAATAGCCCATCTTGACGCTGCCGCCGACCGCGACCGCGCCGTCGTCGGGCTCGGTTGAACCGGCGACCAGTTTCAAGAGCGTCGACTTGCCGGCGCCGTTGATGCCCATCACGCACCAGCGCTCGCGGCGACGGATCATGAAGTCGAGCCCGTCATAGATCCGCTTGCTGCCATAGGCCTTGTGAACGTTCTTCAGGCTGACGACGTCCTCGCCGGAGCGCGGCGCCGGCTGGAATTCGAACGCCACCGTCTGGCGCCGCCGCGGCGGCTCGACCCGCTCGATCTTGTCGAGCTTCTTGACCCGGCTCTGCACCTGGGCAGCGTGCGAGGCGCGCGCCTTGAAACGCTCGATGAACTTGATCTCCTTGGCGAGCATCGCCTGCTGCCGCTCGAACTGCGCCTGCTGCTGCTTGTCAGAGAGCGCGCGCTGCTGTTCGTAGAACTCGTAATTGCCGGAATAGCTGGTGAGCTGGCCGCCGTCGATCTCGACCACCTTGTTGATGATGCGGTTGATGAACTCGCGGTCATGCGAGGTCATCAAGAGCGCGCCTTCGTAACCCTTCAGAAACTGCTCGAGCCAGATCAGGCTTTCGAGATCGAGATGGTTGCTCGGCTCGTCGAGCAGCATGACGTCGGGACGCATCAGCAGGATGCGGGCCAGCGCCACGCGCATCTTCCAGCCGCCCGAGAGCTTGCCGACGTCGCCGTCCATCATCTCCTGGCTGAAGCCGAGGCCCGCCAGCGCCTCGCGCGCGCGGCCGTCGAGGGCGTAACCGTCGAGCTCCTCGAACTGGTGCTGCACCTCGCCATAGCGCGCGATGATGTCGTCCATCTCATCGGCCTTGTCGGGATCGGCCATCGCGGCCTCGAGTTCCCGCAGCTCGGCCGCGACCACGCTGACAGGTCCCGCCCCGTCCATCACCTCGGCGACCGCGCTGCGGCCGGACATCTCGCCGACATCCTGGCTGAAATAGCCGATCGAGATGCCGCGATCGAGCGAGACCTGGCCCTCATCCGGGACTTCCCGGCCCGAGATCATCCGGAACAGGGTGGTCTTGCCGGCACCGTTCGGCCCGACAAGGCCGATCTTCTCGCCCTTCTGGAGCGCGGCGGAGGCTTCGATGAAGAGGATCTGGTGGCCGACTTGCTTGGAGACGTTATCGAGGCGGATCATGCTTTAATGCTGGGGAAATGAGGGTTTGCGGCCTCTTATTCGATCTGGGACGTAGGTGGAAGCCCATTCCGCGGGTTTCGCGCCGCGCTTCATGCATGCCACGATCGTTGCCGATGGAATATGACAGGAATCCTTCGGCGATCGGTTCTGGGGCATCACATGCAGGTCTGGTTTCTCTATCTTCTCGCGCTCGGCGCCGGCATCAGCGTAGCCACGCAGCAAGTCCTGAATGGCAATCTGCGATCCGCCCTCAACTCGCCGGCATGGGCCGGGCTGGTCAGCTATCTTGGCGGGCTCGTGACGATGGCGGTCGTGCTGGTCGCAACGCGGGAGCCGGTTCCGTCCTGGAAACTGGTGACGGCTGTGCCTTGGTGGGCCTGGAGCGGCGGCATCCTCGGCGGCGTCTTCATTTTGCTGATGATCCTGCTGCTGCCGTCGCTCGGCGCTGCCACTTTGCTGGCGCTGGTGGTCGCGGGTCAGATGGTCGCGGGGATCGCGATGGACCATTTCGGCATGTTCGGGCTGGCGCAGCACCCGGTGTCGGTGTCACGGCTGGCCGGCATCGCGCTCATCATCGGCGGCGTGCTTCTGATCAAGGATTGAGGCCATCGGCAAGCCGGTCGCCGCGATCGATTCCCTGAATGAGAAAGCTCCGCTGACTCCGGCGGCGTATGACGTTATGGCGCAGCCACCCGGGTAATCTCCGGGTGTGGACACCCGCCGATTCGTCGCTTAGCTGTAAGCACCCGTCCTCGTCGTGTTGCGTCCTGCGGGATCGCCCATCCCAGTTCATTTGCGTCAGAAAAGAATTGCGCATCCGCCATCGTCGAGAGGCCGCATCGCGGACTTCGGCATGGTCGGAGGCTGCGAGGAGCATCACATGACCCATCGTTTCCGTTTGGTCGCCGCACTGGCGTTGTTGCTCGGCAGTGGCGGTGCCGCTCTGGCCCAGTCGCTGCCCGACTACATGGCACCGATCTCGGGCAAGACCTCGTCGACGCCGGCCGATGTCGCGACCAAGGACGTGCTTGCACTCAACACCGGCATGTTCGAGCTCTACGGCGATGCGGCAAGGATCTTCCAGAAGAACGTCCTCGACAAGCATCCGGTGATCCTCGGCCTGTTCTCCGGCGCCGGCGGCCGCCTGATCCTGTACCGGCCCGGCAAGCCGCCGACCGAGGCGCCGCAGGTGCCGATCGTCTATCAGTTGCTCAAGTCGGTCGGCCACAGCACCATGGCGCTGGCCGAGGTGGTCGGCCCCTATGTCAACAATCCCGACGACAAATCATGGCGCGGGTCGATGCAGGCCTATCGCAGCCGGATGCAGTCGGCGCTCGACGGGCTCGATGCCACGCCGATGCAGGCGGACTGGCGCGACAACAACCGCGCCATTCTCAAGAACAACCTTGCCTTCATGGACGAATGCCTCACCGCCGGCGCCATCCCCTTCGCGACGCTCGAGGCGTTCGGCAAGAAGCAGGCGCCGCTGCTGGCCAAGAACGTCGCCTGGGCCGCGCAGACCCAGGTCGCGCACTGGATGACGGTGATGGCCGACTGGAAGACCCAGCTCGGCGCCGACTGGGACAAGACCTACGGCGCGAGCAACACGATCTATGTGGCGCGGCAGAACAACGTGATCTTCAGCGTGCTGGCCCAGTTCTTCGGGCCCGATGCCATCAACAGCCGCCTGATGCTGATCGAGACCATCTCCTTCACGACGACGCCGTCGGACATGCTGGAATCGCTGACCCGGATCATCGCCGACCGCTCGGTCGGCGCGCTGTTCTTCGGCAGCTACCATCTGATGGACTATGAGTTGATGGGGGGTGACGCGCGCGAGGCGATCATCGCCGAGACCAAGAAGCGCGGCATGACGACCTTCCTGCCGCCGCTGGTGCCGTTCGGTTCCAAGCAGTGGCCGACGCTGATCACGCCGGGCCCGGGACCGGCCACCATTGCCGACCTCAAGTGAGGCCAAAGCGACAAGTGAGAGGGCTACGACCTATTGCGGCGTTGCGATTGCATCGGCTTTGCCGCAATACTTTCGCGTGTATTGTACCAATCGTTAAACCCCGGCGCGATATGCCGTCGAGGTGTTGATGAAAGATCCGACCATGCGACCCTCGCGACGCGAATTCGTGAAGTGGCTGTCGGCGGGCGGCATTTCGGTCAGCCTGTCGCATCTGGCGCTCGCGAAGGAGCCGGCTTTCACGAGCCGCGAGACACTGCCCGGGCGCGGCCATTTCAATCCGGCGGCCAAGGGCGCAGGCCGTGTCGACGGGGTGGCGAAGGTCACCGGCGCAAAACTCTACGCCTCCGATTTTCGTGCCGCCGACATGCCGGGCTGGCCTGCGACCACCTCGCACGCCATCCTGGTCCGCGCCAATGATGCCACGCATGTCTATGCCGGCATGGACCTCGCCCGCCTCGACGGTCCGGCGAAGCCGTCCGTTGTCGTCACCGCAGCCGATCTTGACCGGATCGGCGCGCGGGTGCCGGATTTCTACACCGGTGACCTGTTCTGCCCGATCGGCAAGACGCCGATCTATCTGGGACAGCCGGTCGCGCTGTTGATCTTCGAGCAGTTCGACGCCTTCGATCGGGCGCGCCTCGCGCTGCGCGATGTCGGCTTCGTCAAATTCGGCGACGAGACCGGCCCGGTCACCCTGCCGAACTTTGGCGCCTATCGCTTCACGCGGGTGGCCGGCGCCACGCCCGACGCGCCCGACGTCTACTCGCCAATCCTGGCCGGCTGGGTTTCGCCGAGCCGCATCCAGAATGCGGCGCTGCCGGTCTGGCTGCCGCTCGCCAAGGAGACCAAGGCCGACTACGCCAAGGCCGCCACCTATGGCGAGCAGATCCGCGCCCAGCTCGACAAGGATGATCCGTCACAGCTCGTGCTCGACCGCGAGTTCGAGACCCAGTCGGTCGATCCGATGTTCCTCGAGCCGGAGAGCGGGCTCGCCTGGTGCAGCGACAACAGGGAAACGCTCGAACTGGTGCTCGGCGTGCAGTCGCCCTATGAGGCGACCGAGTCGATCGCCTTCATGCTGGGAAAGGCCCGTTCCCCGTTCAGGCCCTCGCACATCAACGCGCAGTTCGCCCATGTCGGCGGCGGCTTCGGCGGCCGCGACCACACCCCGTTCGTGCTTTACGTCGCGCTGGCGGCGATGTTCTTCCCGGGACGGCCGGTGCGGCTCGCGCACGACCGCTACCAGCAATTCCAGGGCGGCATCAAACGCCACCCGATCAAGATGCGCTCGCGGATCGGCATCGATCGCGCGAGCGGCAAGATCACGGCGTTCGCCGCCGACCATGTGCTCGACGGCGGCGGGCTCGCCAACTTCTCCGCCAATGTCGCAACCGTCGCTGCGACCGCAGCGATCGGCATCTACGACGTCCCGAAGGTCGACGTCACCACCGTGGCGCTGCATTCACGCGGCGTGACCGCAGGCTCGATGCGCGGCTACGGCACGCTGCAGACCATGACCGCGCTCGAAGTGCTGATCGACGAGGTCGCGAGCGAGCTCAAGGTCGATCCGATCGCATTCCGCCGCAACAATGCGCTGAAACAGAACGGCCGGACCATGACCGGCAATCCCTACATCGTGTCGGTGCGCACGCCCGAAATGCTCGACAAGCTCGAGACGCATCCGATCTGGCAGCAGCGCGCCGCGTTCAAGCAGAACGCCCCGGAGGGACGGCTGGTCGGCACCGGCGTCGCCTGCGTCACCAAGGATTACGGCGCGGGCGCGGATTGCTCGCTCGGCCGGGTCGAGATCGATCCCGACGGACGGATCGCGATCCACTGCGATCATGTCGAGATGGGCAACGGCATCGGTACCGCACTTGCGAACCGGGTCGCGATCCATCTCGGCGCCGTCGCCGACGAAGTCGCCGTCTCCCGGGTCGACAGCTACGACGCGCTCGGGCTCGTCACCTCGGGCGATCCCTACACGATGGATCAGAAGACCCAGGACCTCGCCGAGAAGAACCCGCGCTGGGTGCCCGCGATCAGCTCGGCAACGAGTGCCTCGATCGGCGCCCATGTCGGCACGCATTCGGCGGCCGAGGCGGCGCGCGTCATCTTCCGCTTCGGCCTGTGGCCGGCAGCGCTCGAGCTCTGGCACATCGGCAAGGCCGATCCGCGCGCGCGGCAGTGGGACAAGGCACGCTGGCAGGACGGGCAACTGGTGCTCGACGATCTCGCACCGCTGCCATTGTCGCAGCTTGCGGCAACCGCGCATAAGCGCGGCTTCGTCACCGGCGCGGTAGCGCACAGCTTCTCGCGCTGGGCCTGGTCGCGCGCACGTTTCCCCTTGTTCGGCGAGCAATACCGCGCCGAGATCGATGCGCTGGCGATCCGCCGTGGCCGCGGCAGGTTCGAGCGGATCGACCGCGTCAGCGTGAAGTTTCCGCCAACCGACAACAACCGGATCGGCACTGCCTACACCTCGATGTGCGGCACGCTGGTCCGCGTCGAGATCGAGCGCGCGACCGGCATCCTGCGCATTGCCAAGGCCTATAGCGTGTTCGAATGCGGCCAGGCGCTGGTGCCCGAAGTCGTGCTCGGCCAGTCCCATGGCGGGTTCGCGATGGGCGTCGGCTACGCGCTGCTCGAGACCCTGCCGCCGTTCGAAGGCGGCCCCGGCAACGGGCAGTGGAATCTCGGCCAGTACCTGATCGCGCGCGGCTCCGACCTGCCGCTGCACGACCTAGAGATCGAGATGTTACCGCCGCTGACGCCGGACGAAGCGCCCAAGGGCATGGCCGAGGTGGTGATGATCCCGATCGTGCCGGCGCTGCTCAACGCCATCAACGATGCCACCGGCCATCGCTTCCGCTCACTCCCGGTGACATCAGCCCTGCTCAAGGGAGCGCTTGCGTGACGACGCTCAACCTCACCATCAACGGCCACAAGCACGGCCCGATCGAGGTCCGTGACGACCTCTCGATGAACGACTTCCTGCGCGAAATGCTTGGGATGACCGGCACCAAGTTCGGCTGCGGCGCCGCGCAATGCCTGAGCTGCGCCGTCATCATCGATAATCCCGACGGCACCAGCTACACCAGCCCGACCTGCGTGGTGCCGGCAGCGAATTTCGACGGCATGGCGATCCGCACCGTCGAGGGCCACGCCAAAGACGGCGAACTCTCGGCGTTGCAGCGCGCCTTCATCGACCACTTCGCGTTCCAGTGCGGCTATTGCACCGCCGGCTTCCTCAATGAGGGCCAGGTGCTGCTTGAACGGCTGGCAAAAACGCCGGTCGCGCGCGACCAGCTCGAGACCGTGATTGCGGATGCGCTCGACGGCCATCTGTGCCGCTGCACCGGCTACATCAAATATCACCAGGCGGCGCGCGATGTGATCCTCGCCGATTCCAGCCGCTATCTGACCGCCAACAAATGAGCGCGCGAGCGATGCCATCGGAAACGCGGTTTCGGATCATTGCAGTGCTGACAGCAGTCGCGACCAGCCTGTGCGCAGGATACGCGGCGTCGGAGAGCGCGAGCCAAGCCCTCGCCTCGCCGGAAAGCTTTGCCGGAATCGAGAACGTCGAACAGCGCTCTGCGGCGATCTTCACCGAGCTCGGCAAGGTGCTGACCCATCCCCGCTGCACCAATTGCCACCCCGCAGGCGACAACCCGCGGCAAGGCGATATCAGCCGCATGCACCAGCCGCCCGTCACGCGCGGTATCGACGGCCACGGCGTTGCGACGATGCGCTGCTCGATTTGCCACCAGCACGCCAATTTCGATCCCGGCCGCGTGCCCGGGCATCCTGAATGGCATCTCGCGCCGCACGAGATGGCCTGGGCCGGCAAGACCGTCGGCGAGATCTGCGCCCAGATCCGCGACCCCGCGCGCAACGGCGGCCGCAAGGTCGAGGACCTGGTCGAGCATATCGGCAAGGACACGCTGGTAGGCTGGGCCTGGCATCCCGGCTTCGGCCGCTCGCCGGCACCCGGCACGCAGGCGCAGGCCGGCGCGCTGGTCGAGGCCTGGGTGAAAACCGGCGCGGCCTGCCCGCCCTAGCGCACTGAATCAGTGGCGCTTGAAGTACTGCACGTCGCGCTCGTGCTTCTCGGCGGCCGCGCGCGACTTGAAGGTGCCGAGATTGCGGCGCTTGCCGGTCTTCGGATTGACCTTGCGGGAATACAGCCGGTACTCGCCGGAACGCAGCTTGCGGATCATGAGGTCGCCTCGCCAATGCGTTTCGCATATCAACGAGACGCAGGCGCTGACGTTCCTGTTTGATTAGAAGCAGAGATTGGTCACGGCGTTGCCGCGCTTGTCCTTGATGACATAGGGACAGCGCGCGCGCTCAAGTGCCTTCTTGGCGTCCTCGTCGCCGAGCGCGGCTGCCCGTTCATAATAGGCTTTTGCCGCATCGCCATCCTTCGGCCCGCCGCGGCCGGCCTGCGCGAAGGCGCCCATCCGCTCCAGCGCGCCCGGATGGTTCTGCGCGGCAGCCTTCTCGAACAACGCGCGCGCGCCGGCATCATCCTGCGCACCGCCCTTGCCGTCAGCCAGCATCATGCCGAGCTGATACTGCGCCTCGGCATTGGTCTCGGCGGACTTTGCGAGCAATTCGCGCGCGCGTGCGGGGTCGGACGCCGGACCACCGCCGCCGAGCGCCGCAAGATTGCTGACGCCGCGCGCGTTGCCGGCCTGCGCCGCACGCTCGAACAATTTGCGCGCCTGCGCCTCGTCTTTGGCGACGCCGGTGCCGTTGCCGTAGAGCACGCCGAGCTCGACCATCGCCGATGTCGAGCCCTTGTCGGCGGCCTTGCGCCAGGCGCTTGCGGCTTCCGCCGTCTGCCGGTTGGCGGCGTAGGCGCGGCCGAGCTCGTACATCGCGCGGCGCGACGATTTTGCCGCCACCGCGCAATACTTGATCGCGGTCGCGACATCGGCCGATGCGATGTCGCCCACGCCCTTCACGTCGGCCGGCTTGTCGGGATCAGAGGGATCGGCGGCGAGCCGGTCGCACAGCACGAGGTCGGCCGATTGCGCACGAGCAAGCACCGGCGCTGCCAGCGCCGCGGCAACAAGAATGGCTTGGAGCGGTTTGAACATGATCAGCAGGTTGCGTCGCGGTGCAGGCAAATTCAAGGCTCGAGTCCGGTCTCGCGCAGTACCGGCGCGACATCGGCCGAGGACAGGTAGCGCAGCAGATGATCGGCCGCCTCCGTGCGCTCCGACGTCGTCATGCGGCCCGCGGAGAACACCGCCGGCGTCTGCAAGCCCAGGGGAATTGGCCCGACGACCTCGATACCGTCGACCTGCTTCAACTCGCTGATCTGCTGGATCGCAAGATCGGCTTCACCGGTGACAAGCCTTTCCGCGGTGAAGCCCATCGGAATGATCACCGCCCGCGCGTTGGTCGCCTCCGCAATGCCGAGACGCGCGATCAGCTGCGCGAACAGGATGCCGCTGGCACCGAGCCGCGAATAGGCCACGGCCCGCGCGCCGAGTAGAGCCGCACGCAGCGCGGCTTCGGTCGCGATGTCGGGATGAACGGCACCCGCCTTCACTGCGACGCCGACATAGGAGCGCGCGAGATCGACCGCACTGTCCCGCGCAACGCGGCGCTCGCCGATCATCTCGGCGAGGCCTTCACGGGTCAGGATCACGAGATCGGCACCCTCGCCGCCGCGCAGGCGTTCGAGCAGCGCCAGGGTCGGCGCGAAATCGGCATCAATCCGCACGCCGCTCGCCGCCAGATAAGCTTCGGCAAGGCGCGCGACCGCGCCCTTCAGTGCCAATGTCGAGAGCACGCGAACCGAACTGCTCATGTCGCTTAGGCCCGCCGCATCAGCTTGAGTGCGGCGGTGAGGCGCAGGCTGCGCTTGCCCGCAAGCGCGGTCGCCTCCAGCACGGCGCTCTCCGCGTCGCAGGTGCCGGCAAAGCCGATCCCGACCTCATGGCCACCGAAGATCGGGTTCTCGCCCATCGCCGAGGTGTGTTCCTGATTGAGGATCTGGCCCTTCCAGCGGCCTTTCTCTGACGTGTAGGTGCCGAGATAGTAGAAGAACGCATCGCCACCGAGGATGCGGCCGTTGTTCAGCAGCATCACACCCGTCAGGCTGCCACCGACCCCATCGAGCAGCTGGATGTGGATCGAATAGAGGCCGTTGACGATACCGCCCTCGCCAACCCCGCCGGCGATCGGGACTTCGTCTCCCGTGATCGGCGTCATCACCGACTGGAACGGCACGCCGGGCAATTCCCTCAGCTCGCCCTTGAAGCGGTAGAGATCGCCGTCTGGCCAGCCCTTGGCGAGCAGCGTCGCGTCGTCGGTACCGGCCATCGCGCGGTAGTTCAGGTCGGGGTTGTGGCGGACGGTCTGAATCTCGACCGCGACGTCGTCGCCATCCTTCTCGTAGGTGCCGATATGGGCGAACGCCGAGTTGCCGCCGAGCATCTTGCCGTCGCCGGCATACATCACGCCGCGGCCGACGGTGCCGCCCAGCTCGAACCGGACCTTGTAAAACCCCTCAAACAAGCGCCGTGTCCCCGGCAGCCAAGATACAAGCGTTGTCTAGCGCGGTTCATAACGCAGCGAAACCGCTTTCGGCGGAGCGCCGCCCGCAAAGACTGTCGTTAAAGTGCAAAGGTCCGCCAAGGCAGTCGCCCTGGCGGACCCTATTACAGTACCGGATGGCTCCATCCGGCTCCGATCGTTACTTAAGCCGCAGCCATATTAAGCCGCAGCCTTGGCGCCGGTCGGCACTTCGGAGATCGTCTTCAGGATCTGCGAAGCGATCTGGTAGGGGTCGCCTTGGGAGTTCGGGCGGCGGTCTTCCAGATAGCCCTTGTAGCCATTGTTGACGAAGGAGTGCGGCACGCGGATCGAGGCACCACGATCAGCCACGCCGTAGCTGAACTTGTTCCACGGCGCGGTCTCGTGCTTGCCGGTCAAGCGCTTGTCGTTGTCCGGGCCGTAGACCGCGATATGGTCCATCAGGTTCTTGTCGAAGGCCTTCATCAGGCTTTCGAAATATTCCTTGCCGCCGACTTCGCGCATGTACTTGGTCGAGAAGTTGGCGTGCATGCCCGAGCCGTTCCAGTCGGTGTCGCCCAGCGGCTTGCAGTGGAATTCGATGTCGATGCCGTAGCTCTCGGTGAGGCGCAGCATCAGATAGCGAGCCATCCACATCTGGTCAGCGGCGGTCTTGGAGCCCTTGCCGAAGATCTGGAATTCCCACTGGCCCTTGGCCACTTCGGCGTTGATGCCTTCGTGGTTGATGCCGGCGGCGAGACAGAGATTGAGGTGCTCTTCCACGATCTTGCGGGCGACGCTGCCGACGTTCGAATAGCCGACGCCGGTATAGTACGGGCCCTGCGGCGCGGGATAACCGGCTTCCGGGAAGCCGAGCGGACGGCCGTCCTTGTAGAAGAAGTACTCCTGCTCGAAGCCGAACCAGGCGCCCTCGTCGTCCAGCACGGTGGCGCGCTTGTTCGAGACATGCGGCGTCTTGCCGTCGGGCATCATGACTTCGCACATCACCAGCACGCCGTTCTCGCGCGCGGCGTCGGGATAGCAGGCGACCGGCTTCAGCACGCAGTCAGAGCTGTGGCCTTCAGCCTGCTGGGTGGACGAACCGTCAAAGCCCCACAGCGGGAGCTGTTCGAGGGTCGGGAACGACGCGAATTCCTTGATCTGCGTCTTACCGCGCAGGCTCGGCGTCGGCGTATATCCGTCGAGCCAGATATACTCGAGCTTGTACTTGGTCATTGAACCTCTCTGTTGATGATGCAAAACCGTGCGGAACCGAAAGCCAGTCGGCCGCCGCACGCGTACCCGGCCACCATCGGCCGGCTCTTACTAAGCAATTAAAATGCCAGTCGCTGCACTGCGGCACCCGCCGGGCCGGGGATGTCCACAGCGGACATCGCATTTTTAGCTGCGACATAGCAGCGCGGCTGGCATGCGCTGCGGTCAGCCAAAATCTTCTCTCGGCCCGCTCCGCCGCCCGTTTCTGCAGCAAATTCGGCTACGGCATCAGCACTCGATTAATGCGGCGGCAGCCCTATGTGACAGTTTGCGTCCAAACGTCGGTCGCCCGGCAGCCATGGCCCCGGCCCAAGTGTTGGTCAGCTGCATCCTGCCTCGCAGGATGCAAACCGGGATTTGCACACGAATTAGACAGAGTCCGACTATTTGTTAGTCAGCTTGCGCCCTGTCGGGCCCGGACCGATATCAAAGTGACGGTAACCACACGCGAATGAGTCGGGCGCACCATGGAGGCTCGCTCCGGCCAAAGGAGACTTTGACATGATCACCACGGGCCAAAATCAGGGATCGGCAACGATCTATCAATTCCCGGCTGGGGGCCGCGCGGCTCTCGGCGGACGCCGCTACGGCGAAATGCGACCGGCGCGCGATCTTGCCGCTGAGGTCGAGACCTCGGCATGCAGCGAGAGCTGGTACCACCAGGCGGCGATCGAGGACGCCAAGCCGAGCCGCGATCACTGATGTCGATCCGGCAGAGACGCGTGACGCAAAAACGTCAGACGGCATCAGGGCAGTAGGAAAGGGTCGGAACACAGCGTTTCGGCCCTTTTTTCATGCCACCAGTTCGCAGGCCGTCACCGGCCGCTTCGCATGCCGAAGCCTGGTAAGTCCGGCGCGAGTGATCTCGAGCGTGACACCGCCGCCTCTGTAGCGCGCGCCCGACAGCGACAGCCGCTTGGTCAGCGTCACCGCCTTGCCGTCGAGTTGCAGATGCGCGCGGTTATCGCCGTTGAAGAACGCCGCGATGAACTGTGTGCCGTCGGCACAGCGATAATTCCGGAAGGCGGATTGCGCCGATGCCGCCGAGAAACTCCAAACCTCGACAAGAATCGCGCCGATGAGAATGGCGCCCCCGCGATAAGTCATATTCTCCCCCCGAGAGGCCGGTTATAGACCTGTCTGCGCCGATACTCCTGCGCCAAGACCTCACAAGCTGCAACAGGCCCGCCGATGTCAGAAGCCCCTGCCCGTCACCTCAATCTCGCCGGCGCCAGCAATTTCCGCGACCTCGGCGGTTACCAGACGCGTGACGGCCGGACGGTGCGCTGGCGGCAGATCTTCCGCTCCAATCATCTTGCGCATCTCACCGAGCAGGACGTTGCCGTGGTGCGCTCCCTCGGGGTCAAAAGCGCGTTCGATTTTCGCGGCGTCGCCGAGCGCGCCGAGGCGCTGTGCGGCATGACCGACGTCACCGTGCATTCGCTCCCCGTCGAGCCGACGGTGGTGGCTTCACTGCGCGAGATCGCAAGCAACCGTGAATTATCCGAAGCCGATGCGATCGATGTGATGCGGGATTCCTACCGCGGCTACGTTCAGGACAACACGGCGCGCTACCGCACGCTGTTTGCCCATCTGCTCGAGGACCATGCGCCGTTGGTAATCCACTGCACCGCAGGCAAGGATCGCACCGGCTTTGCCTGCGCGCTGATCCTGCACGCGCTCGGCGTGTCCGGTGAGGTGATCGCGGACGATTATCTCCTGACCAATCAGTTCTACAAGCGCGATCCGGCCCACAGCACCGAGCTGCCCGACGACGTCAAGCAGGTGCTCGGCACCGTGCGCGCAGCATTTCTGGAGGCTTCGTTCGAGGCGATCGATGCCGACTACGGCAGTCTCGACGGTTATTTCCGCGAAGGCCTCGGGCTCGGCCAGGCCGAGCGCAAGGCGCTTGAAGGTCGCTATCTGCAGGCCTGATCAGTTCTCTTGATCAGCTCGCTGATCAGTTCACTCGGCTCAGGCCGCGGCGGCCTCGAGCTCGAGCTCCGCATCGAGGTCGGCAATCACGTCCTCGAATGCCGAGATCGCCTGCTGGATCGCTGCGATCTGCATCAATTCCCAGCTGCCCACTGGTCCGTTACGGTTTTGCAGCGCCACCACAAGATCGCGCCGCTGCTCCTTAAGCTGAACGAGCGGTAAACCGTGGTCCGGAAGATATCCCATCGAAAACCCCTACCTTGGCTGGAGTTCCGCTTCTACGAGAAGGGTTCTGCAAACGACTTACGGAACTGCTGCAAATTTTATCCAACCGGCCCATTACCGTAGTCTTACGTAGTCCGGCTCACGTGATCGCCTCCGGCTTCAAGGCGTCGTCGATCGCGCCGAACAGCGCCTGCGTCACGCAACCTGTCGCCCATTCGCTGGTGTGAAGCTGCCCGCCATCGTCGAGTTCAGCGAGCGGAATCCCGTCATCGACCCAGCGCTTCATCAGCGCGAAGCGGCTGAACAGGTTGACCCGCTTGCTGGTCGTGACGTCCGCAATCATAGGCATGATGATGTTCGCGAGATTGAGCGCGGCTTGCGTTCCGACGATCGCCTGCGTGTACTGAGAGTCCATCACAACGACGTCGAGCGGCAGCGCGGCGAGCACGTCGAGCCCTGCCTCCAGCGTGGCGCGCACCTCGGCGGGATTGTAGCTCTTGTAGACCGCGTTGGTCCCGACCTGCCAGATCACCAGCACCGGCGCCTCAGCCGTCACGTCGGACTCGATGCGCGAATATTCCTCCGGCGCCTCCTGGCCACCGATCCCGCGATTGATCACGTCGATCATCCGGCCGAAGAAGCGTTGCCGCAGCAGCATCTCGAGCCGCGGCGGAAATGGCAGAATGTTGTCGGCGCCCGCCGTCGACGACGATCCGAGCGCCACCACCTTGATCTTGCGCTGATGCCGGAGCGCCTCTGCAAAGTGCGGCAACGGATGTCCGAACTTGACGAGTTCGAGATGGGTTTCGCACGGCCTGGAAGTCGGCATCGCAAACATCCTTGACGCGAATGAACTGATGAATGCGCGCAGTAGGAGGTGAAATCAGCGGCATTGCAAATGAAATCCGCCCGATCATAGTGAGCACCCTGCCTGCCTACGAGTACGGAGACCGCCATGAACGGAAAAGCCATCGTCATCACCGGCGCGCTCGGCGCGCTCGGCAAAGTGGTCACCGAACAGGCGCTGGCGCGCGGTGCGCGCGTCGCCGGTATCGACCATGCCGCCTCGCAGCTTGCGGCGACGGCCGACCGCATCGAGCTTGGCGGCGTCGACCTCACCGACACGGCGCAGGCGAAGGCTGCGATCGACAAGGCGGCAGCGCATTTCGGCCGGCTCGACGGGCTGATCAACATCGCCGGCGGTTTTACCTTCGAAGCCGTGAGCGACGGCGATCCCACAACGTGGCAGCGCATGTATGCGATGAATGTGATGACCGCCTTCAACACGTCGCGCGCGGCCATCCCGCATCTGATCAAGTCCGGCGCCGGACGGATCATCAATATCGGTGCGCTGGGCGCCTTGCAGGCCGCATCCGGCATGGGCCCCTATGCCGCCTCGAAGGCCGGCGTGCACCGCCTCACTGAGTCGCTCGCTGCGGAACTCAAAGGCAAGGTAACGGTCAACGCCGTGCTGCCCTCGATCATCGATACGGCAGCCAATCGCGCCGCGATGCCGAAAGCCGATATCTCCAAATGGGTGACGCCGAAGGAACTCGCCGAGGTGATCCTGTTCCTCGCGAGCGACGCCGCAAGCGCCGTCACCGGCGCGCTGCTGCCGGTGAACGGGCGGGTCTAGTCCGCAACCAGCAACCGCAGCTTCGACTTGAAGCGGATGCTCTGCTTGCCGGCGAGCGCCATGCCGTCGCCCTCGGCGGTCTGATCGGTGTAGGTGCCGGTAAATCCGATCGTCACCACCTTGCGCTCCCACACCGGGCGCTCGCCATAGGTCGGCGAGTGCTCCTCGTTGGTGACCTCGCCCTTCCACTTGCCGTCGGCCGCGGTGTAGCTGCCATGGGCGAAGAAGAACGAGTCGCCGCCGCGCATCTGGCCGTCACGCAGCACCATGACACCCTGGTTGCCGCCCGAGACGCCGTCGAGAAATTCGATGGTGATGTGATAGAGCCCGTTCCGGATCATGAAATGGTCGCGCCGTTGTCCCCGCCTCACAATAGCCGCTCAGGCGCGCTGTGAGCAAATTCCGTCCACGTCGGCAGCGGTCGATCCGGCTATGCTGCTGCGAATCGAGTCGCGGCCGGAACGGCCGCCGGAGCCCTCGCCGTTGGAAACCGCGCTTTACCTGCCCGTCAAACGCTTCCTCGAAAAGCTCGGCTTCGCGGTGAAGGGCGAGATCGGCGGCTGCGACCTCGTGGCATTGAGCGGCGACGACCCACCCGTTGTCGTGATCGGTGAACTGAAGCTCGCCTTCAATCTCGAACTGATCCTGCAGGCGGTTGATCGCGCCGCCGCCGCCGACGAGGTGTGGATCGCGGCCAAGGTGTCGGCCCGCGGCAAGGGCCGCGAGAGCGACGCGCGCTATCGCAATCTGTGCCGGCGGCTCGGCTTCGGCATGCTCGGCGTCACCGATCGCGGCGACGTCGAGGTGCTGGTGTCGCCGCCGACCACGGCTATCAGGCGCAATCCGAAGAAGCGCTCCCGCCTGATCACCGAGCACCGCAAGCGCAAGGGCGATCCCGCCATGGGCGGATCGACGCGCGCGCCGATCATGACCGCCTACCGCCAGCAGGCGCTTGCCTGTGCCTGTGCACTCTCGGACGGGCCACGGCGGGTTCGCGACCTGCGGGCCGACATTCCAGACGCCGGCAAGATCCTGCTGCATAATGTCTATGGCTGGTTCGATCGTGCCGAGCGCGGCATCTATGTGCTGACCGATGCCGGCCGCGCCGCGCTGAAGCGCTGGCCGCAACAGCCGATGAGTGCATCAGGGGCCGAAGCCGCCCCGTAACAAACTGGGGGAGATCATGATCGTCGTCACCGGCAGCGTCACCGCCCGCCCCGACAGCTTCGACGAAGTGCGACGGCTGAGCCTCGAGCATGTCCATCGCTCGCGCACCGAGCCCGGCTGCATCTCGCACGCGGTCCACGTCGACTGCGAGAATCCGCTCCGGCTGGTGTTTTTCGAGCAATGGGCCGACCGCGGCGCGCTGGCGGCGCATTTCGCAGTCCCTGCGTCACGTGATTTCGTGCGGTCCCTGCAATCTCTTGCCGCAGCAGCGACCACGATCGAACTTTATGACGCTCACAAGATTGAGAGACTCTAGCTGCATGGCTGGATTGCCATCTCACATTCATATTGCAATGCAACATTGGGCACCTTACGTATCTCCCGCGATTCAAGGATGAGGCGGCGATGAGCGGAGACTGGAACACCAAATACGGCACAAGGCGCGTGCGGCACGATCCGCCGACGCTTGAGGAGGCAATCTTCGCCGCCATCGGTATTACCGATGACGTGGAGGCCCAGGCCGAGATCGCGTCGTCCCTGATGGGACTGCCTTATGAGGAAGTCCTGGCCGAGGTGAAGAAGACCGCGCGCGTCAGCGCCCGCACCGGCACCGCAACCCGCGTGATCGCCGGCGAACAGGGCGCGCAGCGCTCGGTCGTGGTCGAGCGCCGCGTGGTCCGCCGCTTCGCGACCGACAAGCGCACCGGCACCTGAGCAGCGACATCCGTTTACTCAAAGAAAAAGGGCAATCCGCTGAGCGGATTGCCCTTTTTACGTTTGATCCGAGATCTCAGCTCAAGCCGCCCTGCCCCAGCCGGACATCTGCATCACCATGCGCCAATAGGCGCGGTTCATGTCGACGATCGCGCGCGCAGCTTCGACCGGTGTAACCGGGGCGAGTGCCGGCGCCGGTTCAGCCTGGTGCTGCTCGGTCAGGTCGATGCTGCCGGTGGACTCACCGTGGCGGAAGGTCAGCTGCGCACCGAACTTGGTGGCGAGCGCACGCATCGCGTCGTTCTGCGCGCCGGTGGTGATGCGCAGGTTGGTGTAGCCCTTGGCATGTGCCTCGGCGATCAGCTTGCGGAACAGCGTGCTGCCGACGCCCTTGCGCGCCGCACCGACCGCTCCACGCTGAAGGCGATCTCGGGCTGGGCATTCGGTGACTGCTCCGGCGGATGCAGTTCCGCCGCCCCGCGGACCACGCCATCCTCGAAATAAGCGATGATGACCGTCCCGTCGTTAGCGCAGCGCTCGGCATAACGGCGGATGAAGCTGTCGTCGATGAAGCCATGAAAACGATCATGACGGCTCGTACGATCCAGCCGCAGCAAATGATCGCGCAGCAGAGGTAGTTCCTCCTGCTGGCTCAACGTCCGCACGGTACCCTTGGCAGCCGTCGGACGGATGGAATCATAGTTCATTTCATAACTCCTCTTGGTAGCCCTCGAGGAGGCGTCGAGTCCCTAGCAGCTCTATATTGTGCGCCGCACAATATAATTCAAGTGTCTAGATTCATTTAAGTAAACAATGATGTGATCGATAAATCACATCATTGCCCCATCATAGTACCAATTGCGTTTGAGTGACCACCGCGACCAGCTTGCCGTCCTCGGTTTCCAGCCTGGTCTGCCAGACCTGGGTCCGCCGGCCCCGGTGCACCGGCGTCGCCGTCGCGATCACGGTGGTGCCCTCCTTAGCGCCGCCGATGAAGTTGGTCTTGCTCTCCAGCGTCGTGGTGCCCTTGGCGTCTTCAGGCAGGTTGATCACGGTGGCAGCGGCGCCGACCGAGTCCGCAAAGGCCATCACCGCGCCGCCGTGGATCGTGTTGCGGAGGGTGCAGAGGTCCGGCCGCACCAGCATTTTCGCGACCACGCGATCCTGGCCCGCCTCGGTGAAGGTGACGCCCTTAAGTTCCGCAAACGGCATCTTCATCGACTGGATCTTTTCGAGCGGCGTCATGGGCACTCCCTGCTTTGTGGCCTTCTTCGAGGTTTGGTGCCGGTATGATGGATTGCCCGATCGGGCCCGGCAATGACGTCCGAGGTAATGGCGACCATGACGTTATCGCCACCGTGACAATGTGCCGCCCAGCCTGCATACCCTCGCCGATGCGCGACTTCCCTCCCCGCCGGATCGTCTGCCTCACCGAAGAGACGGTCGAGACGCTCTATCTGCTCGGTGAGCAGGACCGCATCGTCGGCGTCTCCGGCTATGCGGTCCGGCCGCCGCGGGTGCGCCGCGAGAAGCCGCGCGTGTCCGCCTTCATATCCGCCGACATTCCGAAGATTCTGGCGCTCGACCCCGATCTGGTGCTCGCCTTCTCCGATCTGCAGGCCGACATCGTTGCCGATCTCGTGCGTGCCGGCGTCGCCGTCCATGTCTTCAACCAGCGTGACGTCGCCGGCATCCTGGCGATGATCCGCACCCTCGGCGCGATGGTCGACGCCGCCGATCGCGCCGGTGGGCTCGCGCAAAACCTCGAGCAACGGCTGGCCGCAATTGCGGCCGCGCCGCGCCCGGGGCCGCGGCCAAAAGTCTATTTTGAGGAATGGGACGATCCCCTGATCAGCGGCATCGGCTGGGTCTCCGACCTGATCGAGATCGCCGGCGGCACGGACGCATTGCCGCACCTACGCACCTATAAAGCCGCCAAGGATCGCATCGTCACGCCGGATGCCGTGCGCGAGGCGATGCCCGACGTGATCCTGGCCTCCTGGTGCGGCAAGAAGGTCGTGCCCGACCGCATCCGCCAGCGCCCCGGCTGGAGCGACATTCCGGCTGTCCGCAACGACCGCATCGTCGAGATCAAGTCGCCGATCATCCTGCAGCCCGGCCCTGCCGCGCTGACCGATGGGCTCGATGCGATCGTGAAGGCGTTATGGGCGCGGCACCTTTGATTGCTCGCCGCAGTCACTATGAGGCTTCGGGATAACGCTCGTTGCTCACGTCACCGCATTCACGACCTGATATTCTTGCCGGCGCCACACCTCGCCATTGATCACCTCCTCAATGATCTCGGCGGCCTTCAGCACCTCGGCTTCGCCGATATAGAGCGGCGTGATCCCGAACCGCATGATGTCCGGCGCCCGGAAGTCGCCGATCACGCCGCGGGCAATCAGCGCCTGCATGGCGGCATACCCGCCGGCGAAGGCGAAGGAAACCTGCGAGCCGCGCTGCGCATGCGCCCGCGGCGTTACCAGCCTCAGCGACGGACAGCGTCGCGCGATCTCAGCTATCAGCAAGTCGCCGAGCGCGAGTGAGCGCGCGCGGACTTCGCCAATATCGACCCGATCCCAGATGTCGAGCGATGCCTCCAGCGCGGCCATCGCCAGCACCGGCGGTGTGCCGACACGCATGCGCTCGACGCCGCCCGCAGGTTGATAGCCGAGATCGAAAGCGAACGGCTTTGCGTGCCCCATCCAGCCCGACAACGCAGCGCGCGCCTGATCAGCATGCCGGGGCGCGACGTAGAGGAAGGCCGGAGCGCCGGGGCCCGCGTTGAGATATTTGTAGGTGCAGCCGGCTGCGAAATCGACGCCGACGCCGGCAAGATCGACAGGCAGCGCGCCGGCCGAATGCGCGAGATCCCAGACCGTGACGATGCCTAGCGCATGCGCCTTCGCGGTCAGGGTCCGCATGTCGTGGCGACGGCCGGTGCGGTAGTCGACCTCAGTCAAATAGAGCACCGCAATCTCGTCCGACAGCGATGGCTCGACCTCCTCCGGGGCCGTCAGCCGCAATTGATGTCCACGCCCGAGCGTGGCGATCAGCCCTTCCGCCATATAGAGATCGGTCGGGAAATTACCCGTATCGGACAGAACGGCCTTGCGCTCCTGGTTCATCTCGAGCGCGGCCGCAAGCGCCTGATAAACTTTGAGCGACAACGTATCGCCGATCATTACCGTGCCTGGCGCGGCGCCGATCAGGCGAGCGAGGCGGTCGCCAAGGCGGCGTGGCTGCACGTACCAGCCAGCGCTGTTCCAGGCGCGAATGAGCTCATCGCCCCACTCGGCCGTGATGACATGCGCAACGCGTTCGGCAACGCCCGTAGGCAGCGCACCGAGCGAGTTGCCGTCAAGATAGATGACATCCGCGGGCAGATGGAACATTGCCTTGGTGTCGTCGTAGACGCGCAATTGCGATTTCGCTTCGATCATGGCCATTCGCTCAGAGGATGGTACGGACGCGCCACAGTTCAGGAAACAGCTCGACCTCGAGCATCCGCTTCAGATAGCTGACCCCATCGGTGCCGCCAGTGCCGCGCTTGAAGCCGATGACGCGCTCCACCGTCGTCACGTGATTGAAGCGCCATCGACGAAAATAATCTTCGAAGTCGACCAGTTTCTCGGCGAGCTCGTAGAGCGTCCAGTTGGCTTCGGGAGCTTCGTAGACGCGGCGCCAGGCTTGCATCACGCCCTCGTCGAAGTGATGGGTGTCGTGGACGTCGCGTGACAGGACGGTCACGGGCATGGTGAGCCCCTTGCGGTCGGCAAACCGGAGCACCTCGTCATAAAGGCTCGGCGTCGCAAGCTCGATCTTGAGCAAAGCCACCACCTCGGGGTCATGCGCGTGCGGTTTCAACATCGCCTCATTGCGATTGCCGAGCAGATACTCGATCAGCCGGTATTGATACGACTGGAAGCCAGAGGATTGGCCCAGCCGCGAACGGAAATGGGTGTACTCGCTGGGCGTCATGGTACGCAGCACATCCCAGGCATTGTTCAGCTGCTCGAAGATGCGGGAGACACGCGCGAGCATCTTCATCGCCGGCGACACATCTTCGCGGGCGATGGCGTGACGGGCGGCACGGAGCTCGTGGATGGCGAGCCGCATCCACAGTTCGGAGGTTTGATGCTGGATGATGAAGAGCATCTCGTCGTGCGCCTCCGAAATCGGATGCTGGGCGCCAAGCAGTGCATCGAGCCGCAGGTAGTCGCCATACGACATTTTCCGGGCGAAATCGGTCTCGGCGCCCTCGACCGCGGGATCGTAGTCGTTGCTGCTCATGACACATCCTCTCGATCGATCCACTGCCTCAAACAAGGCCCAGAAGACGCCTCGTGATGGCGGAGGATGGATCCTTCAACCCATCGACAACAGTAAAATGGTTATGCCCGGGGTCGACGACGAGGTGCGTGGGCACGTCGAATCCGGTCCAGATGTTGGCCATCAGCTCTGCCTGACGGATAAACTCGGGTCGTTCGCTACCGCCGACCCAGGTGGTAAGCGGCGACTTGCCCCGTGGCAAATGCAAGGCGGCGCTTTCGAGCGCTGCCTCGCCCATGTTCATCCGGAGCGTCTCGTTCATCACGGTCTTCAGGAGCGGTCGCAGGTCGTGCAGACCGCTGATCGACAGCGTCGCCACGATCCTGTCGTAGACCTCAGGTTCGAGAAGGCCGTCGTCGCACAGCATGCGCGTAACGAGATGGCCGCCTGCGGAATGGCCGGCCAATCGAATAGGCCCCGAGACCTGGGCGGCAGCCGAGGCAATCGCGACCGCGATCTCGGTCGTGATGTCGGAGATGCGCACGGCCGGTGTCAGCGTGTAGCTTGGCAGCGCCACCGTCCAGCCGTGGCTTCGCGCGCCCTCCGCGAGGTCGGTCCATGACGATTTATCGAAGCGCATCCAATAACCGCCATGCACGAAGACGACGAGACCCTTGCTGTCGCCGTCCGGCAAGACCAAGTCGAGACGCTGCCGCTCTTCGGATCCATAAGCGATGTCCGGCTTGAATGATTTGAGTCTGGCGCGATAGGCCGCCGCGCGCTCCGCCCACCGTGCCGGCAGCTCGTCCGAACCCGGCACGTGGGCCGAATTGGCGTAGGCATCATCCCAATCGCGCATCGTGGCTCTCCGAGGATTCGCCGTCGATCGGACGCCACTTTGCCACCGGCGGGGTTGTTCGCCCAGCCCTTATTTGAAGCTTAAAGCATCGGGACCGCTTTTTCAGGCAAGTGGTCGATTGGGCCGCGGGTTCGATTCGCCTCTCCCGATTGCGGAGGCCAGCGGCGAAGCGCCGGGCTCTCTCCACTCGGGCAGTGATCCTCGCCCGAGCCCCCCGGCAAGCGGAGCGATAGCGCGCTGAGCCCGCAACACAAAAGGCTACGCCTTCTCCACCCCGCACCATTCCGCGATGAACAGCGCCATGGCCTTGGTCGACTTCCGCAGCGAGTCCAGATCGACATATTCGTTGAAGCCGTGCATTGCCGCGCCGTTGGCGCCGAAGCAAAGGCTCGGGATGTCGTAGTTCAGGCCGTAGAAGCGCGTGTCGGTCAGCGCGGTGAAGGCGCGATCTTCCACCGCGCCGCCATAGACCGCCTGATGCGCCTTGGCGAAGGCGGCTTCCGGCGCCTCGGAGTTCACCAGCTCATAGCCTTCCGACAGGAATCCCGACCATTCCACCTGCGGCGGATTGTTGGAGAGGAAACGATGATCGCGCGCCGCCGCCGACACGCAGGCCAGAATCTCCTTCTGGCATTCGGCGATCGACCAGCCCGGCAGCACCGCGATGCGGCAGTCGACGTCGCACCAGGCCGGCACGCTGGACGCCCAGTCGCCGCCCTTGATGATGCCGGGATTGAAGTTGATCGGATGATTGACGTCCGTGAAATGGCGGTCGGCCTTGGCGCGCTCGTTCCAGGCGATCTCGAGCTTCTCCAGCGCGTGCACGAGATGATACGCCGCCATGATCGCGTTCGAGCCCGCACCGGCTTCGAACACATGCACCGGGAAGCCGCGCACCTTCAGCCGGAACCAGATCACGCCGACCTGTGAGCGGATCATCTTGCCGTTGGTCGGCTCCGGAATGAAGCAGGCATCGGCACGATAACCGCGCTGCAAGGTCGACAGCGCACCGACACCGGTGCTCTCCTCCTCGATCACGGACTGGAAGTGAATCCGCGCCGTCGGCCTCAGCCCGGCCTTCTTGATCGCATCCAGCGCATAGAGCGCGGCGATGGTGCCGGACTTCATGTCGCAGGCGCCGCGGCCGTACATCCTGCCGTCCTTGATGACCGGCGAGAACGGCGGCGTCTCCCACATCTCCAGCGGGCCGGTCGGCACCACGTCGCAGTGGCCCTGCAGGATCAGCGATTTGCCGGCGTTGATGGCCGGACGGTAGGTACCCACCACCGTGCGGGCCTTGGAGAAATCATGCTCGATCGGGCCGAAGCCGCGCAGGTCCTTCAGCTCGTCGAGATTGATGTGCCAGTCGTCGACCTCATAACCGCGCTCGCGCAGGAGATCGGCGATCATGTCCTGGCACGGCCCCTCGGCGCCGCGGGTCGAGGGGATCGCGACAAAGGCCTGCGTCGTCGCAAGCTGCGCATCGAATCCTTCGTCAACGGCGGCAAGGATTCGTTGTTGCGTCTCGGCAGTCATGCGGTGGCTCCATCGGGAAAGGCAGAAAGGTGGGAGCCGCAACGTAACCTGATTTCACTCAGCGGGGTATTGCGCAAAATAGGCATCCCGCAATGCATCTTCGAGCAGACGGCCTTCCGAATAGCCATCGAGCGTCGCAGGCCGCGTCACGCCGTCGAGCAGCCGCGGACACGGCTCGGGCGCGCCGAGCACGGTGCGCACCGGAATGCGCTCGGCATAGATCGGCAATTCGTAATCCTCGTCGTCGTCGGCGACGCCCTTGGCGCGCACCTTCGCCGAGGCCTCCTCGATCTCCATCGCGATGAACGAGGTCGCCTTGATCTCCTGCTTGTTGCTGGCGCGCAGGCTCCCGGTGCGCTCGGGAAAGAAGCGGTCGACCATCGCGACGATCGCCCGCTCCTTCTCCTCGGGATCGGTAACAAGATAGGCCGAGCCGAACGCCATCACCGCGCGATAGTCGGCCGAATGGTTGAAGCCGCAGCGCGCCAGCACCAGGCTGTCGAGATGGGCGACCGTCAGGCAGACGCGCTGGCCCTCGGACTGGTTCTCCAGCATCCGGCTTGCGCTCGAGCCGTGCCAATAGAGCTTGGTGCCCTCGCGCCAGAAGAAGGTCGGCGTGCAATAGGGCTGACCGTCGATCACATAGGAGACGTGGCACAGCATCGAGGCGTCCAGGATCTTGTGCACGGTGGCGTGGTCGTAGAAGCCGCGATCGTGGCGGCGCTTCACCCGGTTGCGGGACGACATTGGGTAGGACGACTTGGGGTAGGACGGAGTGGATGCGCCTTCGGTCACGGTGAGCCTCGCGAAATCTGGAATATGTCCAGAGTTGTAGCGGCCCATTTGGTCTGCGATAGTGCCAATTCCATGCGAAAGATTCCGACCAATTCCCGCAAGCCCGCGGCGCGCAAGCCGGAGCTGCCACTCGACCTCACCGGCCCGCATGTGACGGCGGGCGCGGCCTCGCAGCAGCGGCTCTATCAGGCGCTGTGCCGCACCATCGTCGGCGGCCTCGTCAAGCCCGGCGAGCCGCTGCCGCCGTCGCGCACCCTCGCCAGGCAGACCGGCTTTCGCCGCAACGCCGTCACCACGGCCTATGAGCGGCTGATCGCCGATGGCTTTGCGGTGGCAACCACCGGCTCCGGAACCTTCGTCGCCGCGCGCATTCCGGCGCAGGTCACAGCGCCGCGGCGTGCCAGGATCGAGATCGAGCCGCCGCAGCACAATGCGCTGTCGCTCGGCTGCACCCATATCGATGAGCGCGCGTTGCAGCGCTTCCGCGCCTTTGCAGGCCGCAGGCTGCGCGCCTTCGGCTCCGAGCACCTGCACTACGGCGATCCCCGCGGCAGCAGCGAGCTGCGCGCCGCGATATCAGACCATTTGCTGTCGGCGCGCGGGCTGCGCTGCGACCCCGACCAGATCATGCTGGCGTCGGGCACGCTGCATGCGCTGCGGATCGTGTTAGGGGCTATCCTCAAGCCGGGCGACCAGGTCTGGTGCGAGGACCCCGGCTATCCGGCTGCGCGGCGCGCGATCGAGCATTGCGGCTATCGGCCGGTGTCGGTGCCGGTCGACGGCTCCGGCATGCGCGTCGACAAGGGCCGCGCGTCCGCGCCGAGCGCGCGCGCCGCCTACGTCACACCATCGCACCAGTTTCCGCTCGGCGTGCAGATGTCGATGCCGCGCCGGCTTGAATTGCTCGACTGGGCCAGGAATGCCGGGGCCTTCGTGTTCGAGGACGATTACGACAGCGAGTTCCGCTATGACGGCGCGCCGCTGTTGTCGCTCGCGGGCATCGATCATTTGCGGCGTGTGATCTACATGGGCACGTTTGCAAAGACGCTGTTTCCGGGATTGCGGATCGGTTACTGCGCCCTGCCAGAGGCCTTGATCGGTCCGGTGACGGCGGCGCGCGCCGCGCTGGATCGCTTCCCCGGCACCCTGATGGAAGGCGCGGTCGCCGACATGCTGAACTCCGGCGCCTTCGCCGCGAATCTGCGCAAGGCGCGCAAGCTTTATCGCGAGGCGCGCGACGTGTTGGCATCGACGCTTCAGAATGCATCCGAAGGCGAGCTCACAGTTCCCGTGCCGTCGCAGGGCCTGCACCTCGTGGCGCGGCTCGATCCTTCGACGGATCCGCTGGTGGCCGCGCAGGCCAAGGCGGCCGCCGGCGTCGGTGGCTGGCTGCTCGCCGAGACCTATTATCGCGCGCGGCCATTGCCAGGATTCGTGCTGGGATTTTCCGGTCATCCGGTTCCGCAACTCGTCGCGTCGGCGGAACAGCTGGCGAAGACAACGCTGACTGCGCTGCGCGCGACGCGCAAGATATCTGTCAAGCCAGCCGCCAGGCTGCCACGCTCTAGGAGAATCGCAGCCGCCTGACTAAGGTCGCCCCGTTCAGTCAGTGTCCGCTTACGGAGATACCGGATGCCCAATCGGAACGTCCTGTATCTCGTGATCGGCGCGCTGGTCGTGATCGCAGGCATGCTCGGCTACAATCTTTATCAGGCGAAGAAGCAGCCCGAAGGCCTGCAGATCAATGTCGGCCCCGATGGGGTCAAGATCCAGAACAAGTGAAGGAGGCCGCGATGCCGCGCATCGGATTGGTCGCGCTGGTCAGCGCCGCAGCACTTGGCGCGATGGTTCACTCCGCCGCCGCGGAGCAATCCTACATGCGCGAGGGCGACATCGTCGACCTCCGGGTCGGTCAGCGCGTCCTTGTCGATGACGGCTCGTGCCCAGCCGGACAGATCAAGCAGGTCATCGGCGCCAAGCTGAGCCAGAACGGCGTGGTGCGGACCCTCAGCTGCGTGCCGCGCCTCGCCAAAAAATAACGCCCCGCTTCCGCGAGGCGCCTGCATCGTCATTGCATCAACACGCCGCTCAGTTCGAGATCGGCTCGAACATGCATTGCAGCGTCGGCTTGGCGATCTTGGTGAAGGTCGGGCCGATCTCGCTTTGCTTGGACGACGGCACCCAATCGGTCTCGATCGTCGGCACGCCGGTCTCGCTGATGCCGCGCAGCAGCGCCTGGCGGAGATCGGGATCATCCACCGTCGCAGCGGCATGATCATGCAGGCAGCCGCACACGGCCTCGGGATGCGCCCAGCGGCCGAGCATATGCGGCGCGCACTGGCGGACGAATTCGTCGCGCGGTTCAGGCACCCGGTACAGCGACCGGATCTGCATCGACTCCAGCGGGAGTTGGGATTGGCCTTGCGCGGAACCCGCCAGAACAAGCGATGCAAAGATCGCGGCGGAACAGATACGGAGCAACATGGGGAGCCTTTACCGGCAGTTCTGTTTGTCGCGTCGCGCTCAGTTGGCCTGCGCCATCACCATCGGGGCCGAGGTGACGACCGGCGAGCCGTTATAGGAGAAGGTGCCGATGCCGGGCAAACCGCTGTCCGGGGTGCCAGCCATCGACGAACCGGCCATCACGAAGGCGAAGGCGAGGATCAGGCTCATGGTCCGCATTTGGCTGTCTCCGTCATTCCGACTTGGCGCCCGGCGCCGTTGTGTTGACGGCTTGATAACGATCTGCCGTTTCCGGAGTTCTGCGGAACAAGCTGAAAATGGTTTCGTCGGCGCGAGACTTGTTTCGTCGACGAGCGGTCCACGAAACATTGGCCGAAAAATGCCAATGTTTTCAGTAGCCGCTACGCTGCAGGCAGCCTGCTCAAGATTTCGAGCGTTCAACCTGCCTGGCTGTGGATAGCTCGATTATGCGTGCAAATTGAGCGCCCTACCGCGCTTTCTTAACTTTCCTCTGCTGAGACAGGATGCAGCACAGCAAGGGCCGCATGAACCGGGCGACGGTTCGGCCGACTCATCTGGGCGCCGTGCAACCATCTCCGCGGTCGCACGTTGTGGTGATTCCCGATCACAACGGTTGTTGTGATCCGATCCAACGAAGGATGTCGGTCGTGGGCAATGGCAACATGGGTGTTGGCAACGAATCCGCGGCGAGCAAATCCGGCCAGCAGCAACAGATGACGGCCGCGATGCCGCAGCAGGGCGCTTATGTGATGGGCGACAACGAGTGCGCGCCGCAGAAGCTGGTCCGCCTCGTCGGCTGCCGCGACTCGAAGGTCCGTCCGGTCCGTCCCGGCCTCAGCCTCGGTACGAAGCAGTTCGGGCAAACCAAGCGCTAGCTCGCCCGCCGCTTCAGCCGAACCGGCCAAGTCCCTGCTCCGGCTATTGAATGAACTCGCCGCACTTCTGCACGGCGGTGGCGTCGGCTGCGCCCCAGGGCATGATCGGCACCGACGACGTCGAATTCTTCGGCGAGCCTTCGATCAGCCTGTCCGAATAGACCATGTAGACCAGTACATTGCGCTTGGCGTCGCAGCCGCGCACGATCTGCATCTTCTTGAAGAACAGCGACCGGCGCTGCCGGAACATGTCGTCGCCCTGGCCGAGCTTGTTCTTGAAACGGATCGGCCCGATCTGCCGGCAGGCCAGCGAGATGTCGGAGACTTCCTCGGCGAGGCCAAGCCAGCCCTTGAAGCCGCCCTTCTCCGGCACCGTGAAGTGACAGGCAACGCCCTCGACCTCGGGGTCGTCGACGCCATAGGTCGCGAGCTTGTCGTTGGGGCTCACCCATTTGAACACGGTCGAGCGGCGAAAAATCAGGTCCGGCTCATCCGCTGCGGCCGCGGGAGCCGCCTGCCCCAAGGTCAACACCAAGCTCAGCACCATCAGCAGCGCCGCGCATCCCCATCGAGACAACAGTCGCACGTCACACAAGCTCACAGTTCTCGATGTCATTGAGGTCTCCGCGGGATGGTTCCCGCCTATGTAGTGCGCAAACGCCGCACAGGAAGGCGCTGACAGTTCGGTGATCAGACCGTGCGCTTTAACCTCTTGTGAGGCTTTTTTGTTACTGTTTCGTCGAAACTTTGCCCCTCACGGAAGGGTTAGATTGCTTGCGCTGGTGAACGCGTTCGGCGTCTGCAACAACCAACGGATAGTTTGGACTGGGATTCGGAATATGCGCGCAAGCGGACGTCGGATTTCGATTTTTGATTCTGCGAATGGGCGGTTCTGGCAGTTTGCAATTCTGACGGCGGCCGGCACCCTCGCCGCTTCCTCACAGGCCGATGCTGCGCTGTTTTACTGGAACCGGGACTCCGCCTACTACGGCGGCGATTACGAGCCGCTGCCGGCGCAACACCGGCAGAAGCCGAAGCGCAATCTGACCAAGAAGAATCCGGCACTCGAGAAGGAGGCCGGCAGCAAGCCGCAGGGTCCCCTGATCATCTCGGTCTCGATCGACCAGCAGCGGGTCAGCGTCTACGACGCCAACGGCCTCTACGCCGAGAGCCCGGTGTCGACCGGCATGAAGGGTCACTCGACCCCGATGGGCGTCTTCAGCGTCATCCAGAAGCAGAAGTACCACCAGTCCAACATCTATAGCGGCGCCCCGATGCCGTACATGCAGCGCATCACCTGGTCGGGCATCGCGATGCACGCCGGTGTGCTGCCCGGCTATCCGGCCTCCCATGGCTGCATCCGCATGCCGATGTCGTTTGCGGTCAAGATGTACAACTGGACGCGGATGGGCGCCCGCGTGTTCGTCACGCCGGGCACGATCTCTCCGGAGAATTTCTCGCACCCGTTGCTGGTGACGCAGAAGGTCGCGCCGCCGCAGCCGGTTGCCGACGATGTTCTGAAGATGGATGCGCCGCTCGGCGTGAAGACCGACAAGGGCGCCGACAAGCCGCAGACCGGCCTCGATCTGCGCAGCAGCGTCGGCCATGCCGCCTCGCTGCGCGACAACACCCACACCGCCGATGCCAGCGGCGCGATGCCGGCGGCGAGCGCGTCGGTGACGATGTCCGATGCGTCCACTTCCGCCGCACGCGACGCCATCGCGGAGAAGCTTGCGGCTGACAGGCCCGAGCTGACCAAGCCCGAGACCACCGCCGCTGACACGCCGGCCGAAACCAATTCCGCCGCCGGCAACAGCAGCGTCGCCACCGACGACAAGACGGTCGGCGAATCCACCGGCAGTACCGACACGCCGAAGACCGAGGTCTCCGCGAACGACCCGGTGAAGGCCGAAGCCAAGGCCGACGAGCTGAAGGCGGACGCCGCCACGCCCGGCGTTGCGGATGCGCCCAAGACCGATCAATCGAAGTCCGATCAATCGAAGACCGATGCGGCCAAGGCTGACGCGGCAAGCAAGGACACGGCTAAGGCTACGGACACGGCCAAGACTACGGATGCGGTCAAGACCGCTGACAAGCCCGCCGAGGCAGCTACCGCCGATGCGCCCGATGCCAAGAAGGATGTAGCCAAGGATCCGGCCCGGCTGCCGGGCGTCGCCAGGATCGACGCGCCGAAGCGCGCCGGCCAGATCGCGGTGTTCATCAGCCGGAAGGATTCCAAGCTCTATGTGCGGCAGAACTTTGCGCCGCTGTTCGAGGTGCCGGTGACGATCGCGGAAAGTGACCGGCCGCTCGGTACCCACGTGTTCACGGCGGAAGCCGACAAGACCGATACGAACCAACTGCGCTGGTCGGTGGTGACGCTGCCGACCCGCAATGCCGCGCGCATCGACGTCGAGGAGCGTGCCTCGCATCGCCGCAAGGTGGCGGCCGCATCACCGGTCGAAGCCAAGCCGCAGCCGGCAACCAATACCCCGGCAGAGGCACTCGACCGCATCTCGATTCCGGCCGACGCAATGGCGCGGGTCAACGAAGCGCTCGGCACCGGCGGATCGATCATCGTGTCCGACCTCGGCGTCAACCAGGGCGAGACCGGCGAAGGCACCGACTTCATCCTGCCGCTGCGCTGACTGCAAGCCATAACGCCTTCTTGAAGGCCCGCGCTTGCCCTGCTGGACTATAATCGCCGGAACATCCGTTCCGGGGACGAGACCATGATGGACCGCAGGACACTGATCGTGGCGGCGTTCGCCGCGGCCGCAGGATCCCGTGCGTTGCATGCCGAGCAGCCCGCGATGAGCCGGATCACGGCTTACGCCTTCTCGTTCCCGGCACTCAGCGGCGGCGACATTCGCCTTGCCGACTACGCCGGCCATCCCCTGATGATCGTGAACACCGCCTCGCTCTGTGGATTCACGCCGCAATATGCAGGGCTGCAGCAATTGTGGACCGAATTCCGCGATCGCGGCTTCGTCATCATCGGCGTCCCCTCCAACGATTTCGGCGGCCAGGAACCCGGCGGCCCGACCGAGATCGCCGAGACCGCGCAGCATCAGTACGGCGTCACCTTCCCGATCGCAGCGAAAGCGGTGGTCCGGGGAGCGGGCGCGCATCCGTTTTACCGGTGGGCGGCGGAGGCCCGGCCGAAGGACGTGCCGCGCTGGAACTTCCACAAATACCTGATCGGCCGCGACGGCTACATTGCTGACGTCTTCCCTGAGTCGGTCACGCCCGACGATACCCGCATCAAGACCGGGATCGCACGGGCATTGGCGGCCGCCTGACAAGCGGCGATAATCCCCGGAATTAACTGATCCCACGAGGATTTTGGGCACAGGCTCGCCGCGTTCATTGCCTTGGCGTCGCGACTGCGACTAGGGTACGATCGGTTGGGGGCGAAAGCGGCCCGGTCGCGGCGATGCCGCCACCTGGAGCGCGATCAGCAGGGAACACGCCATGCGCATTGCGGCAGGTCTGATTTTCGCAGGGACCGTATCGTTGCTCGCGTCGAGCGCAGCTTGGTCGCAGACGCCGCCCGCCAAGGGCGCCGCGCCAGCGCCGGCCGCCACACCGGCGGCCGCGGC
>NZ_JACMYO010000055.1 GCF_020889685.1 Bradyrhizobium oropedii | reverse complement strand
AACCACCGGCCTGCGTTTGACCAACGCTGGGGCCGCGGTTTGCTTCAACAATGGGCGCCGGTGGTTATGGGTCCCTGCTTTCGCAGCGACGACGATCTTAGCTGTGCCGCCTACAAAATAAACCGGCTCAGATCGGTATTCTTGGCGAGGTCGCCGACATGCTTGGTGACGTAATCGGCATCGACCCGGATGGTCTCGCCGTGGCGATCGGGGGCGGTGAAGGAGATCTCGTCCAGCACCCGCTCCATCACAGTCTGCAGCCGCCGCGCGCCGATATTCTCGACCGTGGAATTGACCGCAACCGCAACGTCGGCCAGCGCGTCAATCGCGTCGTCGGTGATGTCGAGCGTGACGCCCTCGGTCTTCATCAGCGCGACATATTGCTTGATCAGCGACGCTTCCGGCTCGGTCAGGATCCGGCGCATGTCGTCGCGGGTCAACGCCTGCAGCTCGACGCGAATCGGCAGGCGGCCCTGCAGTTCGGGCAGCAGGTCCGACGGCTTGGCGATATGGAAAGCGCCCGAGGCGATGAACAGGATGTGGTCGGTCTTGACCGCGCCGTGTTTGGTCGAGACCGTGGTGCCCTCGATCAGCGGCAGCAGGTCGCGCTGCACGCCCTCGCGGGAGACGTCGCCGCCGGCGCGGTTCTCACGCACGCAGATCTTGTCGATCTCGTCGAGAAAGACGATGCCGTTGTTCTCGACTGCGCTGATCGCCTCCTGAACCACCTGGTCGGTGTCGAGCAGCTTGTCGGATTCCTCGTTGACGAGGATCTCGTGCGAGCCTTCCACCGTCAGGCGGCGGGTCTTGCTGCGTCCGCCCATCTTGCCGAAGATGTCGCCGAGCGAGATCGCCCCCATCTGGGCGCCGGGCATGCCGGGGATTTCGAACATCGGCATGCCGCTACCGGACGACTGCGTCTCGATCTCGATTTCCTTGTCGTTGAGTTCGCCGGCGCGCAGCTTCTTGCGGAACGATTCGCGCGTCGCCGGGCTCGATCCCGGGCCGACCAGCGCATCCAGCACGCGCTCCTCGGCGGCGAGCTGAGCGCGGGCCTGAACGTCCTTGCGCTTGCGCTCGCGGGTCTGCGAAATCGCAACCTCGACGAGGTCGCGGACGATCTGCTCGACGTCGCGGCCGACATAGCCGACCTCGGTGAATTTCGTGGCCTCGACCTTGAGGAACGGCGCGCCCGCAAGCTTGGCCAGTCGCCGTGCGATCTCGGTCTTGCCGACGCCGGTCGGCCCGATCATCAGGATGTTCTTGGGCAGAACCTCCTCGCGCAGGGAACCGGCAAGCTGCAGCCGTCGCCAGCGGTTGCGCAGCGCGATCGACACCGCGCGCTTGGCGTCGGCCTGGCCGACGATGAAACGGTCAAGTTCAGAAACGATTTCGCGGGGGGAGAAGTCAGTCATTGGCTCTAGCTAGGTTGAAAGCACTGTCTCGGCAAGCGCCGTTCCGCGCCTGCGTTTTGGTTCATTTGTCGCGGATCATGAGCAGAGCAGGCCCGTCGGGCGTATCGACCATTCCTGCCTCCTGAAAGCCCGCTTTCGCATAGGCGTGCACGGCACGCGCATTGGCTGGATCGGGATCGGTGACGATACGCGGCGCGCCTTGCGCCAGCCGCTCCTCGACAAAGGCGCGGATCAGCGTCGAGCCATGGCCGCGTGCCACCATGTCGGGCTCACCGATGAAGAGATCGATGCCGCGGGTGCCGTCCGGCTGCTTGCCGAAGCCCGAATTCCACGCCGTCAGGTCGTAGCACTGGATGTAGCCGAGATCGCTGCCCTCGGCGGCGACGATGAATTGGTCCATCGCCGGCTCGTCGAGGTCGCCGCTGACCAGCGCATATTGCTCGGCCGGATCGCCCCACCACTCCCGGACATGCGGCAGCGCCAGCCAGCGCCTGATCTGCGGCAGGTCGGCCGTCGTCATCGGGCGGAAATGGTAGGGGGCGGCCATGCTCAGCCGCCGATCGTCTCGATCGTCACGTTCCGGTTGGTGTAGACGCAGATATCGGCGGCGATATCCAGCGCGCGGCGGACGATGGTCTCGGCGTCCTTGTCGGTGTCGACCAGCGCGCGGGCCGCGGCGAGGGCATAATTGCCGCCGGAACCGATCGCCATGACGCCGGATTCGGGCTCCAGCACGTCGCCGGTGCCGGTCAGCACCAGGGAGACGTCCTTGTCGGCGACGATCATCATGGCTTCCAGCCGGCGCAAATAGCGATCGGTCCGCCAGTCCTTGGCGAGCTCGACCGCCGCCCGGGTCAGCTGCCCCGGATATTGCTCCAGCTTGCTTTCCAGCCGCTCGAACAGGGTGAAGGCGTCGGCGGTGGCGCCGGCAAAGCCGCCGATCACGTCGCCCTTGCCGATCCGGCGGACCTTCTTGGCATTGGCCTTGATCACGGTCTGGCCGATCGAGACCTGCCCGTCACCGCCGATCACCACCTTGCCGCCCTTGCGGACCGTGCAGATCGTGGTGCCATGCCAGACCGGCAACTCATTTTGGGATGCTTGCATAGGTTACCTCTCTCGGGGGCAGATTTAGGTGGTCGGGCAGGGGTTACAATCGGGGCCGATTTAGCAATGATTTCCGGTCACCATGGCCCGAAGTTGGGGTCATTTCGAGGTCATCCCGCAGTAGCGAAGGTGACATCAGCCTGTTAAAAGACCGGCGTTTTCGGCACGGGAAAGCTTAATCTTCATGCGCACGGCAACCATCAAGCGCAAGACCAAGGAGACCGACATCGAGGTGACGGTCAACCTCGACGGAGCAGGCGTATCCACGGTTTCGACCGGGATCGGCTTCTTCGACCATATGCTCGACCTCCTGGCCCGGCATTCGCGCATCGACATCACGGTGAAGGCGGACGGCGACCTCCATGTTGATTACCACCACACCACCGAAGACGTCGGGATCGCGCTCGGTCAGGCCGTGAAGCAGGCGCTCGGCAACATGGCCGGCATCACCCGCTACGCCTCGATCCACATGCCGATGGACGAGACGCTGTCGCGCGTCGTGATCGATATTTCCGGCCGCCCGGTACTGGTGTTCAAGGTCGACTTCCCGCGCGACAAGATCGGAGAGTTCGACACCGAGCTGGTCCGCGAATGGTTCAACGCCTTCGCGATGAACGCCGGCGTGACTCTCCACGTCGAGACCCTATATGGCGAGAACAGCCATCATATCTCCGAATCCTGTTTCAAGGGTTTGGCGAGGGCGCTGCGGTCGGCGGTTGCGATCGATCCGCGTGCCCAGGGCGAAGTGCCCTCGACAAAGGGTCAGCTCGGCGGCTGATCTCGGAAGCATGATTCGGAAAGGCGAGTGCCGATTTCCGGAGATCATGGTCCAAATGAGAGTCCATCCTCGGCGGAGCGTTCGATGCCGGTCTATACAGTGCATGCCCCCGTGGCCAACGGCGCCGATCTTGCGGCGACCGACAAGTTCGTCTTCGTGCGCGACGGCTTCCGTTTCTGGGCCGCGGTTGCGGGCGTGGTCTGGCTTGCATGGAACAGGCTCTGGCTGGCGCTGATCGGCTGGCTCGTCGTCACCTTCGTCATCGACTATGTGCTGGCCAAGCTCGGCATCCCCCGTGGCGCGATCTTCCTCGTCGACCTGGTGCTGATGGTGCTGCTCGGGCTGGAGGCTGCGAGCCTGCAACGCTGGACGTTGTCGCGGCGCAAGTGGCGCCAGCTCGACATCGTGGTCGCCGACAATGCGGATGCCGCCGAGCGCCGGTTCTTCGAGCGTTGGACCGCGCGACATCGCGGCGTCGTCAATGATCAACGCTCGGTCGATCGCGGCGGGCCACCGCCGACCCGGGACGTTCCCGGTCAATCATTCTCAAAACCCCCACCGATGCCGCAGGGCGGCATCATCGGATTGTTTCCAGAGCCAGGAGGATCGCGATGACCGTTGCAATCATCGATTATGGCTCCGGCAATCTGCACTCTGCTGCAAAGGCCTTTGAGCGCGCCGCGCGCAGCATGGAGGATCCGCAAGCGATCAAGGTGACGCGCGATCCCGATGCGGTGTATCGCGCCGATCGGATCGTGCTGCCCGGTGTCGGCGCGTTTGCCGATTGCCGCCGCGGCGTCGATGCAGTCGACGGCATGCTGGAAGCGCTCACCGAGGCGGTGCGGGTCAAGGCGCGGCCGTTCTTCGGCATCTGCGTCGGCATGCAGTTGATGGCGACGCGCGGCAAGGAGCACGTGATCACCGAAGGCTTCAACTGGATCGGCGGCGATGTCGTGAAGATCGAGCCGCGCGACGAGAGCCTGAAGGTCCCGCACATGGGCTGGAATACGCTGGATATGGTGCGCGAGCACCCGGTGCTGGAGCGGCTGCCGCTCGGGCCGAAAGGGCGTCACGCCTATTTCGTCCACTCCTATCACCTCAACGCCGCCAACGAGGCGGACGTGCTGGCGCGCGCCGACTATGGCGGGCCGGTGACCGCGATCGTCGGCAAGGACACCGCGATCGGCACCCAGTTTCACCCCGAGAAGAGCCAGCGCTTCGGCCTCGCTCTGATCTCCAATTTCTTGAAGTGGAAGCCGTGATCCTTTTTCCAGCGGTTGATCTGAAGAACGGCCAGTGCGTGCGCCTCGAGCAAGGCGACATGGCGCGCGCCACCGTGTTCAATCTCGATCCGGCGGCGCAGGCGGCAAGCTTCGCCGCGCAGGGCTTCGAATATCTCCACGTCGTCGATCTCGACGGCGCCTTCGCCGGCAAGCCGATGAATGCGCATGCGGTGGAGGCGATGCTGAAAGCCGTCACCATGCCGGTGCAGCTCGGCGGCGGCATCCGCGACCTCAAGACCATCGAGGCCTGGCTCGACAAGGGCATCACGCGCGTCATCATCGGCACCGCGGCGGTGCGCGATCCTGAGCTGGTGAAGGGCGCGGCGAAGCAATTCCCCGGCCGCGTAGCGGTTGGGCTCGATGCGCGCGACGGCAAGGTCGCGGTCGAGGGCTGGGCCGAGACTTCGCATGTGACCGCGCTCGAGATCGCTGAGCGCTTCGAGGATGCCGGTGTCGCTGCGATCATCTTCACCGACATCGCCCGCGACGGCCTGCTCAAGGGCCTCAACCTCGATGCTACGATCGCGCTTGCCGACCGCATCTCCATTCCGGTGATCGCCTCCGGCGGCTTCGCCTCGATCGACGACGTCAAGGCGCTGCTGGAGCCGCGCGCCAAAAAGCTTGCCGGCGCCATCGTTGGCCGCGCGCTCTATGACGGACGGCTCGATCCGGCCGCCGCGCTCAAGCTGATCCGCGGCGCGGCCTAGGAGGGATACATGTTCAAGGTTCGCGTGATCCCCTGTCTCGACGTCAAGGACGGGCGCGTGGTCAAGGGCGTCAACTTCGTCGATCTGCGTGACGCGGGCGATCCGGTCGAGGCCGCGATCGCCTATGACGCCGCCGGCGCCGACGAGCTCACCTTTCTCGACATCACCGCCACCCATGAAAACCGCGGCATCATGCTGGACGTGGTGCGGCGGACCGCCGAAGCATGCTTCATGCCGCTCACTGTGGGCGGCGGCGTCCGCACCGTCGACGACATCAAGACCCTGCTGCGCTCCGGCGCCGACAAGGTCTCGATCAATTCGGCGGCGGTCAGCCGGCGCGAATTCGTCAAGGAAGCGGCCGAGAAGTACGGCGAGCAATGCATCGTGGTCGCGATCGACGCCAAGCGGGTCAAGCGCGCCGGCGGCTCGGACCGCTGGGAGATCTTCACCCATGGTGGGCGTAATGCCACCGGGATCGACGCCATCGAATATGCCCAGGAGGTCGTCTCGCTCGGCGCCGGCGAAATCCTGCTGACCTCGATGGACCGCGACGGCACCAGGCAAGGATTTGACCTGCCGCTGACCCGCGCGATCGCGGACAGTGTCCCCGTACCGGTCATCGCGTCGGGTGGCGTCGGCAATCTCGATCATCTGGTCGACGGCGTCCGCGAGGGTCACGCCACCGGCGTGCTGGCCGCGTCGATCTTCCACTTCGGGGAATTTACCATCCGCCAGGCCAAGGATCACATGGTGCGCGCCGGCCTGCCGATGCGCCTCGATCCGTAGCGAGTGGTTTGGAAACACAGTGATCTGGGACTCCTTGTCACAAAAATGCTAAGTCCCCACTTAGGGATGGCACCTCGGCGGTGCCGATGCGCATGCTTGAGTTGATTTGATGTCGCGTTTCACGGTCCACGATTTGGCCGCCACCATCGACGCCCGCGCTGCATCGGGCGGCGAGGCGTCCTATACCCGCAAGCTGCTCGACAAGGGCGCCGAGCACTGTGCTAAGAAATTGGGCGAGGAAGCGGTCGAGACCGTCATCGCCGCAGTCGAGAACGACCGCGATCATCTCATCGCGGAAAGTGCCGATCTCTTGTTTCACCTGCTGGTTCTGTTGAAATCACGCGGCGTGAGACTGGAGGATGTCGAGGCCGCGTTGGAGAAGCGCACCTCGATGTCGGGACTGGAAGAGAAGGCGTCGCGCAAGCGCGACTAGCGCAAATGATCGAGCGCATTGAGAGGGGCGTCATGGACATCCGGGCACCAGATCAGCAATACAACCCCTACCGTACCTTCACGCGCCAGCAATGGTCGCATCTGCGCGACGATACGCCGATGACGCTCGAGCCGGGCGAGTTCGATCGCCTGCGTTCGATGCACGATCGCCTCGACCTTCAGGAGGTCGAGGACATCTACCTGCCGCTGTCGCGGTTGCTCTCGATCTATGTCGATGCGACCCAGCGGCTGTATTATTCGCAGCGCCAGTTCCTCAACATCCGCGATCGCAAGATGCCCTATATCGTCGGCGTCGCGGGTTCGGTCGCGGTCGGTAAGTCGACCACGGCCCGCGTGTTGCAGGCGCTGCTGGCGCGCTGGTCGCCGCGGCCGAAGGTCGATATGATCACGACCGACGGTTTCCTGTTTCCCAATGCCGTGCTCGAACGGCAGGGCATCATGCAGAAGAAGGGCTTTCCCGAAAGCTACGACCTGCCGACGCTGCTGTCGTTCCTCAGCGACATCAAGGCGGGACGGCGTCGCGTGCGCGCGCCGGTCTATTCGCATCTGACCTATGACATCGTGCCGAACAAATGGGTCGAGATCGACCAGCCTGACATCCTGATCGTCGAGGGCGTCAACGTGTTGCAGACCGGGCGGCTGCCGCGCGACGGCAAGGCGGTGCCGTTCGTATCCGACTTCTTTGACTTCTCGGTCTATATCGACGCCGACGAGTCCGCGCTGCGACAGTGGTATATCAAGCGCTTCCTGGCGCTGCGCGACACCGCGTTCACCGATCCCAGATCCTACTTCCACCGTTACGCGCCGCTGTCGGACGAGGAAGCAACCGCGACTGCTATCGCGATCTGGGAGCGCACCAACCTCGCCAATCTCGAGGACAACATCCTGCCGACCCGCCCCCGCGCGACGCTGATCCTGAAGAAGGGCGCCGATCACGTGGTGCAGACGGTCGCGCTGCGCCGGCTGTAGTTATTGTTCGAACAAGCCGGCCACATCACAGCTGTCGTCCCCGCGAACGCGGGGACCCATAACCACAGGTGTCTGTAATTCGCAGCTCTGTGGCCGCAGCGGGTCGCAAAACCAAATTCGGTGGTCATGGGTCCCTGCTCCCGTGCGCAATTGCGCACTAGGCAGGGACGACACTGAGTTTGCAGCTGCCTACGCCGCGATATGCCGCGCGGCCGCCAGGCCCGCGAGCGCTTCTTCCAGCTTCTCGCGGTCGAGCGGCTTGATCAGAAAGCCGTCCATGCCGGCTTCGAAGCAGGCATAGCGGTCCTCCACCAGCGTGTTGGCGGTCAGTGCCAGGATCGGTGTCCGGCGGATGGACTGGCCGGCCTCGTGGCTGCGGATCTGCTTGGTGGTTTCGATGCCGTTGAGGCGCGGCATCTGGATATCCATCAGCACGATATCGTAGGGCGTGCCGGCTGACCTCGCCGAGAGCCAGGATTCCATGGCCTGCTCGCCATTGGTTGTGATAACCACGTTGTGGCCGAGCCGGGTGAGCAGCGAGCGCATCAAGAGCGCGTTGATCTCATTGTCTTCGGCGACCAGGATCGAGAGCCCCTTGTCCGGCGGCGTGGATGCCAGCGCAGTCGGCGCTGACTCGGCTCCCGCCTCGATCGCAAGGCTTTGATCCCCGATCAGGCTTGGTGCGGCGATTTCGGGGGACGTGGTCAGGCGTGCGGCGAGCGACGAGGCGCGCAACGGCTTGACCAGATATCCGGTGAACATCGCTGTCTCGGAAGCCGAAAGATCCTGCCGCGTCGCCGGCGTGACCATCACGATGCGATGGGTCGCATGGATGCGGGCGGCGCCGGCAAACGCTTCCATCGCCGGCGTGCCGAGCGTGTGGTCGATCAGGATCGCGTGCCAGCTCCGCTCCGGCAGCAGCGCCTCGGCGACATTGGCATCCGACACGATGCAGGTCTGCGCTCCCCAGCGCTGCAACCGCCGCGAGATCAGCGAGACCTCGATGCTCTGCGGCGCAACCAGCATGATCGATTGGCCGGCGAGGTCGGGCGCGGCGAAGCTGTTGGGCTCGCCGGTGTCGGCGGCGGCCAGCGGGATCGACACTTCGAAGGTCGAGCCCGCGCCCGGCGTGCTCGCGAGCGTGATGCGGCCGCCCATGCGCCTGACGATGCGGTCGCTGATCGAAAGCCCGAGGCCGGTGCCGCCATAGCTGCGCGCGATGCGGTCGTCGGCCTGCTCGAACTCCCGGAAGATGCGCTGCTGCGCGTCGGGCGCAATGCCGATCCCGGTGTCGCGAACCAGGAAGCTGATCTCGTTCGGCCAGATGCCGGGCTCGACGATCAGCGCCACGCCGCCGGTCGCGGTGAACTTGATGGCATTGCCGGCGAGATTGAGCAGCACCTGACGCAGCCGCGCGGCGTCGCCGGTCACCTGCATCGGCAACCGCTCGTCGACATAGGCGGCGATCTCGATGCCTTTGGTCTGCGCGCGCGGCGCCAGCAGCTCGGTGATGTCCTCGATCAGGCCGGACAGCGCAAAGGGGCGGTGTTCGAGATCGATCTTGCCGGCTTCGATCTTGGAATAGTCGAGCAGCTCCTCGATCAGCGCGAGCAGCGCGTCGCCGGACGTCTTGACCGCCTTGACGTAGGTCATCTGCTCCGGCGTCAGTTGCGTGTCCATCAGCAGTCCGCTCATGCCGATGATGCCGTTCAGCGGCGTGCGGATCTCGTGGCTCGCCATCGCAAGGAAGCGCGACTTGGCGCGGTTGGCGGCATCGGCCTGATCGCGCGCGTCGGCCAGCGCCCGCTCGCTCTCGGTGCGGTCGGTGACGTCGCGGCCGACACTCTGCATCTCCGCCGGCGCGCCGGCATCGTTGCGCACCAGACCTTCGCGCCAGGCGATCCAGCGCGGCCCGAGCGGTCCCTCGATCTTCTGGTCGTAGACCCGGGTGCCGCTGGATTCGAGCGCGGTGTCGCCCTGCTCGAGCACCTTGAGCGTGGCGGTGCTGCCGATCAATTCACCGCGGGAAATCTGCGCCAGTTCGCAATAGGCGTCGTTGGCGTAGGTGATGAGGCCATCAACGTCGCGCAGCACGATCAGATCGTCCTGCGCCTCGAACAGGGTAGAGGCGCGCTGTTCGGCTTCCTGCAGTTCCCAGTTCCGGTCGGCCATCGCCTCGTTGTGCATGGCGATGGTGCGCAGCCTTCTGCGCATCAGCCGCAGACGGATGCCGAGCGTCACGATCCAGAGGCAGGCGAGCGCGAACAGGAAGCTGACCCCGATCGCGAATGCATTGGGATCATAGCCGCTGTGCTGCGAGAGGGCGCCCGAAATGAAACCGAAGGCACCGCCGAACGCGACGGAAAAGATCGTGAAGGAGCGGACGATCGTCGCGACCCAGGAATGGCGCCGCAGGAAGCGGCGAAAGCGTAACTTGATCCGGAAGAAACGCCCCATCAATGGTGGCCCTGAAATAGCTTGATCCGGCAATGAGGATGCGTCGGCTACCTTGCAAAGTGCTTGAACTTGATGGCCGTTTCGCGCCGCCCTCAGAACAGGGTTAGCGGAGGGTTAACTCCGCCATGATCCGGTTGGGGAAGCGCGCGTGAGGCTCGTGCGACGCCGCTTCGAGGCGGCGATGACCGCCGCGCGCGCTGACGATCAGGGCCGCGGCATCGCGCACTGAGAACGTCTTCGACTGCACGTAGACGCGGTAATCGAACGGACCGTCGTGCGAAAGATAGATGATGGGGTCGGTTGCAGTCGGATCGCTGGAAATCGCGATCAGCTGCGGCACCGCATTGCTCTCGCACGCCCCGGCTTCCGCATCGTCGACGTCGTCGATCACGGTGAAGTCGGCGGCGTCGGCGCTGTCGGCAATCCGGACCCGGACGGCCGCAAGGCTGGGGTCGTCGGTGAAGCTGACGTGAAGCTGCGCCAGCCAGGGGACCGATGCGATCTGCATCGTGGCCCCGCCGACCTCGATGCAGGGCCGGGGACCCGGCAGGATTTCCGCGCGGGCAAATACCGCGGCCACGGCAAGCGGGACCACCGAGGCCAGAATCTTCATACGCAACATGACACAACTCGCTCGACCCAAGCTTGCCGCAGATCGCGGTGCTTATGGTTTGCGGAGCGTAAATGAGAGTGGTTACCGTCGCGTTGACGCAGCGGGCATCGGGCACCAAACGGGAGCGCCTTGGTTCTGGCGCGTCGTCTTCACCGGACCCGCTTCACTGGAAACGCTCGGCTCAGGCCGCGCGGCGCAGATCGTCGGCCAATGCACGATAGGACAGCGCTTCGGCGAGGTGTAGCCGGCCGATCGTATCAGTGCCGTCGAGATCGGCGAGCGTGCGCGCCACGCGCAGCACGCGGTGATAGCCGCGCGCCGTAAGGTGCATGTTGTCGGCGGCTTCGCGGAGCAGCTTCTGCCCATGCGCGTCGGGCTGCGCGATGGTCTCGAGCAGCGCGCTCGGCGCTTCCGCATTGGTGCGGACATGCGGCATGCCGGCCGCCGCGTAGCGCGCAAGCTGGATGTCGCGCGCGGCCGCGACGCGTTTGGCGACCTCGGCCGATCCCTCCGCCGGCGGCGGCAGGATCAGATCCGCCGCGGTCACGGCGGGCACCTCGATCCTGAGATCGATGCGATCCATCAGCGGGCCGGAGATCCGCATCTGATAGTCGGCGGTGCAGCGGTCGAGCCGGCCGCGCTTGCAGGAATAGCCGGGCTCATAGGCATGGCCGCAGCGGCACGGGTTCATCGCCGCGACCAGCATGAAGCGCGCAGGGTAGGTGACGCGATGGTTGGCCCTGCTCACTGAGACCTCGCCGTTCTCCAGCGGCTGGCGCAGCGAATCCAGCACGCGCGGATCGAACTCCGGCAATTCGTCGAGGAACAGCACGCCCTGATGCGCGAGCGAGATCTCGCCGGGCTTGGCGCGCATGCCGCCGCCGGTCAATGCGGCCATGCTGGCGGAATGATGCGGACTGCGGAACGGGCGCCGCGCGGTCAAGGCGCCGTCGCGGATCTCGCCGGCGACGGAGGCGATCATCGAGACTTCGAGCAGTTCGGACGGCGACAGCGGCGGCAGGATCGAGGGCAGCCGCGCCGCCAGCATCGATTTGCCGGCGCCGGGCGAGCCGATCATCAGGAGATGATGCCCGCCGGCGGCCGCGATCTCGAGCGCGCGCTTGGCGCTCTCCTGGCCCTTGATGTCGCGCAGGTCCAGCAGCGTCTCCTCGCGCTCATGCACCTTCGGCTGCGGCCGCGACAACACTTGCGTGCCCTTGAAGTGATTGGCGATCTGGATCAGCGAGTGAGCGGCGATGATCTGGATGTCCGGGCTCGCCCAGGCGGCTTCCGAGCCGCAGGCGGCCGGACAGATCAGTCCCTCGTCGCGCGAATTGGCGCCGATCGCAGCCGGCAGCACGCCCGCCACCGGCGCGATCGAGCCGTCGAGCCCGAGCTCGCCGAGCACGGTGAAGCCGCTGAGCGCATCCGGCGGGATCGCTCCAATCGCGGCCATCAGGCCGAGCGCGATCGGCAGGTCGTAATGGCTGCCTTCCTTCGGCAGGTCGGCCGGGGCGAGGTTGACGGTGATGCGGCGGGCGGGAAGCGCGAGACCCGAGGCGATCAGCGCCGAGCGCACCCGCTCCCGGGCCTCCGACACCGCCTTGTCCGGCAGGCCGACGATCGCAAACGCCGGCAATCCGGGTGCGACCTGCACCTGTACGTCGACTGCACGGGCCTCGATCCCCTCGAATGCGACGGTGGAAACGCGCTGGACCATGCTGCCCCTGTCTTTCGCCACCCAAGGTAGCGGAGCAGGCTGCTTGGCGCAAGAACATTAAGAGAACATCCGGGGGCGACGTGCGCCGTCCCCGGATGGTCTGCCGTTCACAACGTCATCTGCATCGGCTCGGGATAGTAGTGGAAGCCTTCACCGGCCTTGGCGACGTGGCCATAGCCCGGCCAGGCGAAGTGATACGACATGACCGGCGTCTTGTTCGCGGCCAGCATCTCGAGCAGCTTGACCCGCGAGGCCGCCGCCTGCTTCGGGTCGGTGTCGTAGGAGAACTCCATCCGCGGCCGCTCCAAGAGCAGCACCGCGTGATGCGAGAGGTCGCCGAGGAAGGCAAAGGATTTGCCGCCCGAGCTCACCATGAAGATGGTGTGGCCCACGGTGTGGCCGGGCGCCGCGATCGCCTGCACGCCGGGCAGGAATTCCTGGCCGTCCTTGAAGAACACGATGCGGTCGCGCACCGGCAGCAGGTTCTTGCGGGCGTGCACGACAAAGTCCTTCAACGGACTGCCCATCTTGCCTTCGTCGGTCCAGAAATCGAGATCGCTTTGTGCGATGTAGTACTGCGCATTCGGAAACAGCGGCTTGTCGTCGGCGCCGACGATGCCGCCGATATGATCGATATGCGCGTGCGACAGCACGACGGCGTCGATGTCCTCCGGCTTGATGCCGGCTTCCTGCATGCTCTTCTGCTGCCGGCCGGTGGTCGGACCGAAGGCCTTCGAGGTGCCCATGCCGGTATCGAACAGGATCAGTCTGTCGCCCATGTTGACGATCGGCGAGTTCTGCTCGAGCACGACATTGTCGGGCGAGAGGAAGTTGTCGGAGAGCATCTTCTTCACCTCTTCCTTCGGCACGCCGGTGAAGGTGCCGGAGGGATCGCCGAGCGGAAGCGGGCCGTCGGAGACGACGGTCACTTCGGCGTCGCCGAGCTCGAAGCGGTGCCAATAGGGAGTTTGCGTGCCGAGCTTCGGCGCGCGCGCCTGGGCGGTGCCGCCGAGTAATGTGCTGGCGCCGAGACCGGCACCGAGCGCGAGCAAGGATCGTCGTGAGACATTGAGCGTCATAACGTCTTCCTCCACAATTTTTATGAGTTTGTCGCGTTGTTGCCCGCGTTGGCCCGCCGCTTGACCTGACGCAGGCAAGAGGATGCTGCCCGCGCCCGCGCAAGCTGGCAAGTAGAATAAGGCGAATGCAGGCGCGGTCGAACTCCGGCTAGAGTGCAACCTGCATGTGCATCGCACAAGGGAGGATTATTTCGCGGCGCGCTTCTTCTCGATGGTATCCCAGATCATCGCCGCGACATCGGGACCGTTGAGCCGCTGAATGGCGCGGATGCCGGTCGGCGAGGTGACGTTGATCTCGGTCAAATTGCCGTCGATCACGTCGATGCCGACGAACAGCAGGCCGCGCTCGCGCAGTGCCGGTCCAAGCGTGGCGCAGATTTCGCGCTCGCGATCCGACAGCTCGGTCGCCTTGGCCGCGCCGCCGCGCACCATGTTGGAGCGCAGATCGTCCGCCGCCGGCACGCGATTGACGGCGCCGGCGAATTCACCGTCGACCAGGATGATGCGCTTGTCGCCATGCTTCACCTCGGGGAGGAAGCGCTGGATCACCCAGGGCTCCTTGAAGGTGACCGAGAACATGTCGAACAGCGAGCCGAAGTTCATGTCCTGCGGCATCACGCGGAACACGGCGGCGCCGCCATGGCCATGCAACGGTTTCATGACGACAGCGCCGTGCTGGTCGCGGAACGCGTTGATCTCGTCGAGATCGCGCGAGATCAGGGTCGGCGGCATCAGCTGCGGAAAATTCATCACGAACAGCTTTTCCGGCGCGTTGCGCACGCTGGCCGGATTGTTGACCACAAGGGTCTTCGGATGGATGAGCTCGAGCAAATGCGTCGAGGTGATGTAGGCGAGGTCGAACGGCGGATCCTGCCGCAGCAACACGACGTCGAAGCCGTTGAGCGCCTCGCGCTTCGGCTCGCCCAGCGTGAAGTGATCGCCGACCTCGTCGCGCACGGTGAGAGACTGCACCGGCGCCACCAGCTCCTCGCCGCGCAGCGACAGCTTGTCGGGCGTGTAGTAGGAAATGCCGTGGCCGCGCTTCTGCGCCTCGAGCAGCAGCGCAAAGGTGGAATCGCCGCGGACGTTGATGCGCGCGATAGGATCCATCTGGACGGCGACGTTCAATTTCATAGGCGTGTCCCGCGAGGTCTGAGGGTAACTTTAAGGGCTTGCGTCGAATGCCGCTAACAGATGGCGCGGCAGGCTCCGCGGCGCAATCAGCACGGCGTCGAATCTGAGATCAAATTCGGCATGTTCGGGATGCGCCATCAGCCAGGCCTGCGCGGCATTGACGATGCGCTGCTGCTGGCGCGGCGTCACCGCATAGGCGGCGTCGTCGAGACTGGCACGGGCCTTGACCTCGACGAAGGCGACGAGGTTGCGCCGTCGCGCCACCAGGTCGATCTCGCCATAGGGGGTGCGGAAGCGCCGTGCGAGGATGCGATAGCCCTTGGCGATGAGGAGGGCAGCGGCGCGGCTTTCGGCCGAGATGCCGGTGCGGAACGCGGCAACGCGCTCGGGCGAGGCGCTGTCAGTCTTGGCACTATCAGGCTTGGCCATCGCGGTCCCCGATGGTTTTCGCAAGCTCGAGCGCGCGGGCGTAGACCTCGCGGCGCGGCCGGCCCGACAATTCGATGGCGTGGGCGACCGCATCCTTGACGCTGCCGCGGGCGAGCTGCGCGCGCAGGAGATCGTCGAGCGAATTCTCGTCCATCACCCCGGCATCATCGGCCGGCGGTCCGATCACGAGCACGAACTCGCCGCGGGTCTCCAGTGCGTCGGCGCCCGCCGCAAGCTCGGCGACCGGCGCGCGCTTGATCTCCTCGTGCAGCTTGGTCAGCTCGCGGCAGATCGCCGCGTCACGCCCGGCCATGATCGTGGCGAGATCGCGCAGCGTGTCCTGCACGCGATTGCCGGATTCGAACATCACGAGCGTCGCATCGATCCGCGCCAGCTCACTGAGCCGTGCGCGCCGCGCGTGCTCCTTCGCCGGCAGAAATCCCTCGAAGAAAAACCGGTCGGTCGGCAGCGCCGCAACCGACAGCGCCGTCAGCACCGACGACGGACCCGGGATTGCGATGACGGCATGTCCGGCGGCGCAGACCTCCCGCACCAACTTGAAGCCGGGATCGGAGATCAGCGGTGTGCCCGCGTCCGAAACCAGCGCGATCGCGGCGCCCTGCGCCAGCCGCTCGAGGATCTTGGGCCTGGCCTGGGCCGCGTTGTGCTCGTGGTAGAGCGCGAGCTCCGCGGTGATCGCGTAACGTTCGGTCAGCCGGCGCGTAATCCTGGTGTCCTCGCAGGCGATGACGTCGACGCCGGCCAATGTCTCCAGCGCGCGCAGGGTGATGTCCGTGAGATTTCCGATCGGGGTCGCGACCAGATGGAGCCCGGGCCTGGCCTTGGGTGCGGCCAGATGCTGGCCGCCGATCGAAAAGGTTCTGGCCGCAGCGCCTGCCGGGGCATCCGAACTGTGGAGGGAACTGGCTTTTGCGCGCATAATGCCAATCTAGAGGGATGGTAGCGCTTGCGCCACATCCGCAAATGGGCGGTGACGGAACGCTGCCTGACCAGGGAAATGGAGGCCGCGGCAACGGCGCCGCGGGGCCATAATCCTTTTGTTTTAGTTAACTATTCGCCGACAATATGCCTGAATCCACCCGCCTCATCAGAGCCGGATGGAGTCCTGGCCGATCCTGGTCGGCCAAGAGAAGAGAGACGATGGAAGGCCCGCATCACCGCAACTCCTCGCCGTCGGGCGCAACCCGGCGAACCGCGCTTGGTCTGCTCGTGGGCGCGCCGTTGCTGACGGCCTGTTCCGGCATCCAGCAAAGCTTGAGCCAATTTTCCAACGGCGGTCCGGAAGGCGGCCCTGCCGGCCCGCAGCAACAACCGCAGGCGGTCGGCACCGGCCAGGTCAAGATCGGGCTGATCCTGCCGCTGTCGGCGTCCGGCAATGCCGGGCTCGCCGCCCAGTCGATGCGCAATGCCGCCGAAATGGCGCTGGCGGAATTTCAGAACCCGAACATCCAGCTCCTGATCAAGGACGATGGCGGCAGCCCGCAGGGCGCATCGCAGGGTGCCCAACAGGCGCTCTCCGAGGGCGCCGAGATCATTCTGGGACCGCTGTTCGCAGGCTCGGTGCCTGCCGTCGCGCAACTGACGCGGCCGCGCGGCACGTCGGTGATCGCATTCTCAACCGATTCGAGCGTGGCCGGACGCGGCGTCTATCTCCTGAGCTTCCTGCCGGAGTCCGACATCAATCGCATCGTCGACTATTCCGCGGGGATCGGGAAGCGCTCGTTCGCCGCGATGGTACCGGACAACGCCTATGGCAACGTGGTCGAGGCCGCGTTCAAGCAGGCGGTCGGCCGCAAGAACGGCCGCGTCGTCGCCTTCGAGAAATATGGCGCCGATCGCGCAACGCCGGCGCGGACCGTGGCGCAATCGCTCGGCCAGGCCGACGCGCTGCTGCTCGCCGACGACGGCGAATCGGTCGTCGCGACCGCCGATGCGTTGACCGCAGCCGGTGCCAATCTGCACAACATCCAGCTGCTCGGCACCGGGCTGTGGGACAATCCGCGGGTGTTCGCGAGCCCGGTCTTGCAGGGCGGCCTTTACGCCGCGCCGGATCCGGCCGGCTTCCGCAGCTTTGCCGGCCGCTATCGCGCCAAATATGGTGGTGAGCCGGTGCGCACCGCAACGCTTGCCTATGATGCCGTCGCGCTGATGGCAGCGCTGGCGCGCACCCAAGGCGCACAACGCTTCGCACCGGAGACGCTGACCAATCCATCCGGTTTCGCCGGTATCGACGGCCTGTTCCGCTTTCGCTCCGACGGCACCAATGAGCGCGGCCTTGCCGTCATGAAGGTGGCGTCGGGCGGCGGCACGGCGGTCGCGGGTTCGCCGAAGAGTTTCGGGGCCTAGTTTTCGACAGGCGGTCGGGCTGCCTTGTCGAGCGCCGGCACCCGCCAGCTACTTTGCATGGGGTTGTTTTCGATATTTTGGCAGCGTGCACCTAGGCGGCGAGATCCGCGACCACGGCGTCGAGCACCGGGAATCCTGATTTCGTCACGCGCAGCCGTCCGTCGGCATCGACGGCGATCGCGCCTTCTTCACGCAGCATCGCGATCCGGTGCGGATCGAGCTTTCGGCCGGAGAGTGCCGCATAGCGCTTGGGATCGATGCCCTCGGCGAGCCGCAGCCCCATCAGCAGAAATTCGTCGGCGCGCTCCTCGCTGTTGAGGCTGTCGTCGGTGACGACGCCGTGACCGCGTTCCTCGACGTTCAACAGCCATGCCTCGGGGCGCCGCTCGGTTGCGGTCGCGTGCCTGACGCCGTCGATGTCGAGCCTTCCATGCGCGCCGGGGCCAATGCCGGCATATTCCTCGCCGCGCCAATAGACGAGGTTGTGCTTGCACTCCGCCCCGGTGCGGGCGTGATTGGAGATCTCGTAGGCCGGCAATCCCTCGCGGGCGCAGACCTCCTGCGTCACGTCGTAGAGCGCGCGCGAGGTCGCTTCATCCGGCGTCTGCAATTTGCCGGCGGCATGCAGCCCGAAGAACGGCGTGCCTTCCTCGATCGTGAGCTGATAGAGCGACAGATGCTCGGCGGCTTCCGAGATCGCCTGCTTCAATTCATCGGCCCACATCTGCGGCGTCTGGTCGGGCCGCGCGTAAATCAGATCGAACGAGTAACGATCGAATGCAGAGCGTGCGATCGCAACCGCGTCGAGCGCCTCGCGCGCGGTGTGCAGGCGGCCCAATGCTTTCAACGAAGCGTCGTCCAATGCTTGCACGCCGAGCGAGACGCGGTTGACGCCGGCGGCACGATAGCCGCGAAAGCGCGTCGCCTCGACGCTGGTCGGATTGGCTTCGAGCGTGACCTCGACGTCGCGCGAGACCTGCCAGTGCTTGCCGATCGCATCGAGCACGGCGCCAACGGTCTGCGGCTGCATCAGCGAAGGCGTGCCGCCGCCGAGGAAGATCGAGGACACTTCACGCCCCGGCACCCGCGCCGCCGTCGTTTCGATCTCGCGGGCGAACGCGCACACGAAGCGCGCCTCGTCGACGGGCGCATGCCGCACGTGGCTGTTGAAGTCGCAATACGGGCATTTCGACAGGCAGAACGGCCAGTGCACGTAGACGCCGAAAGCTTGTCGGTCAGCGTGGCTCAAGGCAGATCTCCGCGAGCTTCACGAAGGCGCGGGCCCGATGCGACAGGCCGAGCCCGAGCGGCGGCAGGCCGTGCTTCTCGATGCTGGTCATCTCGCCGAAGGTCCGCGTATAGCCGTCGGGCAGGAAAGCCGGATCATAGCCGAAGCCGGCGGTGCCGCGCGGCGGCCAAACCAGGGTTCCGTCGGCGCGGGCCTCGACCTCTTCGAGGTGATCGTCCGGCCAGGCCACACACAGCGCGGAGACGAAATGCGCCTTGCGCTGTTCCGGGTTGGTGGCGCCGCGCTCCTGCAGCAGCCGCTCGATCCGCGTCATCGCCGCCATGAAGTCCTTGCCCTCGCCGGCCCAGCGCGCCGAGTAGATCCCGGGCGCGCCGTCGAGCGCGTCGACCACGAGGCCGGAATCGTCGGCGAAGGCCGGCAGTCCGGTCGCCTTCGCCGCGGCGATCGCCTTGATCGCCGCATTGGCCTGAAAACTGTCGCCGGGCTCCTCGGGCTCGGCGAGGCCGAGCTCGCCGGCCGACACCGCCTCCACGCCATGCGGCGCCAGCAGTTCCCGCATCTCGGCAAGCTTGCCGGGATTATGGGTGGCGATGACGAGCCTTCCGGTGATTCGGCGATGCATGGCCAATCTGACTACGCCACCGCGATCTTTTGCAAGTCGACCAGACGCGCGACACCTTTGCGCGCCAAGGCCATCAACGCCAGGAATTCGTCTTGGGAGAACGGCGTCTTCTCGGCGGTGCCCTGCACCTCGATGATGCGGCCGTCGCCGGTCATGACGAAATTGGCGTCGGTGTCGGCCTCAGAGTCCTCAGCGTAGTCGAGATCGAGCACCGGCGTGCCCTGATAGATGCCGCAGGAGATCGCCGCCACGTTGTCGCGCAACACGTTGGTCTTCAGCATGTTGCGGGTCTTCATCCAGTTGATGCAGTCGGCCAGCGCCACCCAGGCACCGGTGATCGACGCGGTGCGGGTGCCGCCATCGGCCTGGATGACGTCGCAATCGACCGTGATCTGACGCTCGCCGAGCGCCTCAAGATCGACGGCCGCGCGCAGCGAACGCCCGATCAGCCGCTGGATCTCGACCGTTCGACCGCCCTGCTTGCCGGCGGAGGCCTCGCGGCGGGTGCGTTCCAGCGTGGCGCGCGGCAGCATGCCGTATTCGGCGGTGACCCAGCCGCGGCCCTGGCCCTTCAGCCACGGCGGCAAGCGCTCTTCCAGCGTGGCGGTGACCAGCACATGGGTGTCGCCGAACTTCACCATGCAGGAACCCTCGGCGTATTTGACGACGCCGCGTTCCAGCGACACGGGACGCAGTTCATCGGGCGCACGACGGCTTGGCCGCATGAAATCCTCCAAAAATCCGAGAGATATGAGCTAGAGCGTGACGAACCGTCATCGCGCTCTATCGTCTTGTTTGAGCATGATCTTTCGGAAAACCGGCGGCCACTTTTCCGGATCGTGCTCCGCCGGTGCTTGTAGGAGGGGGAAGGTCCAGCGGCAAGGGTTTTCGGCCCCGGCAGGGTCCGGTACGAGGGGGCTGAATGCCTGCTTGTCACCGGCCTCCGGGATCGACAAATTAGACAGTAATTGTGAGGGACTGGAGTGTGACTCACCACGATCCGATCGGCCTGATCGCGCCATATGCCGGGCTCGCCCAGCTCAACGAGCGTTCGCGCGACATTTTTCGTCAAATCGTCGAAAGCTATCTCGCGACCGGCGAGCCGGTGGGCTCGCGCAACATCTCGCGCCTGATCGCATTACCGTTGTCGCCGGCCTCGGTCCGCAACGTGATGTCGGATCTCGAGCAGCTCGGCCTGATCTATGCGCCGCACACCTCGGCCGGCCGGCTGCCGACCGAACTCGGTCTGCGTTTCTTCGTCGACGCCCTGATGCAGGTCGGTGACCTCACCGAGGCCGAGCGCCAATCGATCCAGACCCAGCTTGCGGCGGTCGGTCGTGCGCAGTCCGTCGAGGCCGCGCTTGGCGAAGCGTTGACGCGGCTGTCGGGACTGACCCGTGCCGCGGCCGTGGTGCTGACGCAGAAGTCGAATGCGCGGCTGAAGCACATCGAATTCGTGCGGCTGGAGCCGGAAAAGGCGCTGGTCGTGCTGGTCGGCGAAGACGGCCAGGTCGAGAACCGGGTGCTGGCGCTGCCGCCGGGCGTGCCGTCCTCGGCCCTGACCGAAGCGACCAATTTCCTCAACGCGCGGATCCGCGGTCGGACGCTGGCGGAAGCGCGGCTCGAGCTCGAGACCGCGTTGACGCAAAATCGCGCCGAGCTCGATCAGCTCACGCAGAAGGTGGTCGCGGCCGGCATCGCGAGCTGGTCCGGCGGCGAGAGCGAGGACCGCCAGCTGATCGTGCGTGGCCACGCCAATCTGCTCGAGGATCTGCACGCGCTCGACGATCTCGAGCGGATCAAGTCGCTGTTCGACGATCTCGAAACTAAGCGCGGCGTGATCGATCTGCTCGGCCGTGCCGAACGCGGCGAGGGCGTGCGGATTTTCATCGGCTCGGAGAACAAGCTGTTCTCGCTGTCGGGTTCCTCGACGATCATCGCGCCCTATGGCGACGCCCAGGGCCGGATCGTCGGCGTGCTCGGCGTGATCGGACCGACGCGGTTGAACTATGCACGGGTGATCCCGACCGTCGACTATGCCGCGCGCATCGTCAGCAAGATGCTGGGCGGCTGACCGGAACGGATTTCGCCTTCATTTGACGGGTTTTCTTCGTCCAGTCCGGAGGTCCCTGTTCCCGAAGCCGGTATCTTGCGCTTGATTTTCGCCGCCTAAAGCACGATATCCCGGGCAGCAATCCCCAAGATTTGAACCGACGCGAGTTTTCGAGAAGGCAAGCCATGACCGATCCGAACCGGGCCAATGACAACACCGAGAATTCGGCGCCGACGGGTGAGCCCGTGGTCTCGAAGCCCTACATCATGCCTGACGATCCCGAGGTGGGCTCGGCAGAGGCGCTGACCAAGGAACTCGCCGAGGCGCGCGACCGGACACTGCGCACGCTGGCCGAGATGGAGAACCTCCGCCAGCGCACCCGCCGCGAGGTGGCCGATGCCAAGACCTATGGCATCACCGGCTTTGCCCGCGACGTGCTCGATATCGCCGACAATCTGCAGCGCGCGCTCGACGCCGTGCCGGCCGAAACCAAGGAAGCCGCCGATCCCGGCCTGAAGGCGCTGCTTGAGGGCGTCGAGCTGACCGAGCGCTCGTTGCTCAACACGCTGGAGAAGAACGGCGTCAAGAAGTTCGATCCGATCGGCGAGAAGTTCGATCCGAACTTCCAGCAGGCGATGTTCGAGGTGCCCGACGCGTCGGTGCCGTCGGGCACTGTGGTGCAGGTCGTGCAGGCCGGCTACATGATCGGCGAACGCATCCTGCGTCCGGCGCTGGTCGGCGTCTCCAAGGGCGGTGCCAAGGCCGCTCCGAGCGCCGATATCACGGTCTGAGCCGCTGCTTCACGGCAGCGGCTTCTCATGCGCCTTCGGCCAATAGGTGCCGAAGCTCCAGAGATTTCCTTCCGGGTCACGGCAGGCGAAGTCGCGGCTGCCGTAATCAGTGTCGCGCAATTCCATTTCGATCTTTGCGCCCGCCGCCCTTGCCTTCGCATGCAGGGCGTCGGGGTCGTCGACGGCGATGTAGATTGAATCGGTGCGGCGGCCGGTAGAGTCGCCGACCAGCCTGCCGTAGGCATCGTCACGGCTCTGACCCAGCATCAGCATCGAGGAACCGTAGGCGAGCTCGGCGTGGTGGATCACGCCGCCGTCGCGATAGACCACGCGCTCGGTGAATCCGATCACCGTCTTGAGCCAGGCGATCATCGCCTCAGCGTCCGTGCAGCGCAGGGTGGGGTAGATGCGGGGCGGTTCGATGTCGTGCGTCATGGTGGATCACCTTTTTGGCTGACGGCGCCACTCTGCACGAGCCGATGCGGCTGCGGCTTGAAGGTTTGTTACCCGTCGAGCAGCCCGTCGTCGGCGTGAACCAGCCGGCGGTCGGTCAGCGCCTGGCGGCGCGCCCAGGCAGTGGGTGGTTCCCCTGCGAATTCGACGAACTCCCGTGCGAGATGCGCCTGGTCGGCATAGCCGCTCTCCGCCGCGATCCCCGCCCAGCCACGCGTGGCGCCGCTCTGGGCGAGCCGGCTCGCCCGGTGAAACCGCATCACGCGCGCCAGCGATTTCGGCGCCAGACCGAGCTCGGATCGAAACCGGCTGGCCAGGTGCTTGCGGCTCCAGCTGATCTCGTCGGCCAATGTCGTGATGCTGACGGCGCCGGCCGAGCGCGCCAGTCTACGATAGGCGAACGCGACTTCGGGAGACGGCGTGTGGCGGGCGCGGCGCAACACGAAGGCTTCGATCAGGTCGAAGCGGTGCTGCCAGCACGTCACGGCGCCGAGCCGTTCGCGCAAACGGCGGCCCTCATGACCGAGCACATCGTCGATCTCGACCATGCGTCCGACCAGATCGGCCACAGTGCCGCCGAAGAAACTGTAGGCGCCGAGCGGCGTGAAATCCACCTGCACGCAGGCGGCCCGGCCATCGGATTCGATATAGACCGGCCCCGCATGCAGGCCGGCGGCGAAGCTGAGTTGACGATCGGCAGCTCCAGGCTCGCGTCCGAGCGCGATCAGGAACGGGGTGCCGAAACTGACGATCAGCGGGACGATGAGCGGCGCGGTCTGCCGATGCGCGAACCGGCCGGTCGCGGTCTCGCGATAACCCGTGATCCGGACGATCAGGCCCGCCGTGGGTGGCGACGGCAGACGCTGCGCGAAATCGAATGCAATGGGTGAGGCGAACTCGGCCATGCGGATCTCGCGTGAGGCGGCGCCCTACGCGATATCAGACGACTTGATGCGCTTGACGCCGGCCTTGGCCATATCGTCCCAGGCCTTGGCGAGCGATCCCTGGGTGTCGATGCCGCGGCAGGCGTCTTCCACCACATAGGTCTCGAAGCCGGCCTTGCGTGCGTCGAGTGCGGTCCATGCCACGCAGAAGTCGGTGGCGAGCCCGGCCACGAAAAGCCGCTCGACCTTGCGCGCCTTCAGATAGGCGGCGAGCCCGGTGGTGGTCTTGCCGTCGGCCTCGGTGAAGGCGGAGTAGCTGTCGACGTCCTTGTGAAAGCCCTTGCGGATGATCAGCTCGGCCTGCGGGATCGCGAGTTCCTTCGACAGCGAGGCGCCGTCGGTGCCCTGCACGCAATGGTCGGGCCACAGCACCTGCTTGCCATAGGCGAGGTCGATGGTCTCGAACGGCTTCTTGCCGGAATGGACCGAGGCGAAGGAGACGTGTCCGGGCGTGTGCCAGTCCTGCGTCATCACCACATTGGCAAAGCTCTTGGCGATCTTGTTGATCACCGGCACCACCTGCTCGCCGTCCTTCACCGCAAGGCTGCCGCCGGGCAGGAAGCAGTTCTGGACGTCGATCACGAGCAGCGCGGAGCCATCGTCGGGCTTGATCGCAGCCGCCCAGAGACTTTTTGGAACCAGGGTCGCAAGCGCCACCGTACCGAGGCCTGCAACCATCCGTCGTCGATCCAACATCGCGCCCCTCCTCGCTTTGATAACGCGCGAGGAGGCTAGTTCCGTTCGGCGAACGGCGAAAGTGGGATTTTTCCAACCGGCCTTGCGAAGGGCCCGATCAGCCGCGCGGCTGGATGCCGTCGCGGACCGCGCGGAAGCGTGGGAAGGCGGTCTCCCAATCGGTGCGCGGCGAGCTGCCGATGATCCGCAGCGATGTCTGCGCGCCGAACCGCAGCCACTGCACGATGGTCACCGGGGTGTTGTCCTTGCCGCTGACCGCGTCGATCCGGGTCTCGAAGCCGGGCTGGCCGTCGATCCGGATCGGTTCGGACATGGTGATCCGCCCGTCGCGCACGCCGGGGATCGTGGTGGCGATCTGCTGGGCAAAGCGACCGCGATCGTCGGGTGTGGCCGGGGCCGAGCCGATGATGCCGAGCAGCATGAAGGGCTTGCTCTCGAGGCTCTTGTCCTCGGCGTCGGCCATCAGCAGCGCCGCGCCCGGCGCCAGCATGCGGACATTCTTGAAGCCGCTGAGCTCGGTGACCTTGAACGGCATCATGCCGAGCTGCTCGTCGACCGGCACCTCGTTGCGGATCTGGGCGGAGGCGAACATCTGCCGCACGGCGTCGTCGGTGTAGATCTTGCTCGCGTTCTCCGGCACCTGCACTGCGACATAGCCGGAGAAGGTCGGTCCCGGCAGGATCATGGAATAACGTCGCACATTGCTCGCGCCGTCGCGCGCACTCTCCACGGTGTAGTAGCCGAGACCGGCTGGCGTCTCGATGCTCTCGGGCTTGATGCCGCCGGTGCCGCCCGGGTTGGCCTTGAAGGCGTTCACCACCTCGTTGTAGGCCTCCGCGGGCAGATCGGCGATCAGGACCTTCACGCCCTGATCCTCGGTCTCGAAGCCGATGAACGATTTGGCACGCACGAGGCCCACCAGCGGTTTCATCCCGACATGCGCGCCCGGCGGAAACACCGCGTCGGCGGCAAAGCCACGACAGGTGGCAGCAATCAGCAAGGCAACCGCAACGAGAACTCGAAAAGGCGTCATGGGGGATCTACCGGTTTTGCTTGGTGGCCGCGCAACGGGGCCGGTGCAGGGCTGGATGGCCTCTTTCAGTCGGACCGCTTTTAGCGGTTTTGATGGCCCTGCAACAGGCCGCCAACGCTCCGCTCCAGGCCTGCAGGCCCGATTCCATGGGCTTTTCGCCTTGATTGGCAGGCACTTTCCAGTTTCCCGACATTTCCAAGATGAGCCGCCAGCGGCCAAACAGCGCGCCCTCGACCCGTGCGCCGCTCTCGCATACGACGTTTGTGAGCGTTCACTCAACAGCGCTGACGTCGCGCGGTGGATGTTCGTGGTCGACGACCCCGGCATCATTGCCGATTTGTTAACCTGGCTAGGGGTCGCCTTGGGGATGCCTTGGGGATGCCTTGGGGTTTGCCTTGGCCTTGAACCGGTGCCGCAGCTGGACTGACACAATCTTTCAAACGTCAGTCTTTTCAGGCCTCAACGTTGCGTCCAGTCCTTGCGGGCAGGACCCTCTCTCCTATATCAGGCTCACCGTCGCAATATCGCGAGTATGTGAACGTCTGGGGGTCGGTACGGAGCGCCGTCAGGGCCCAACCAACCTGCCGTAGCAAAGAGGATATCAAAACCATGGGTAAGGTCATTGGGATCGACCTCGGCACCACGAATTCGTGCGTCGCCGTAATGGATGGCAAGAACGCCAAGGTGATCGAGAATGCCGAGGGTATGCGAACGACGCCGTCGATCGTTGCCTTCACCGACGACGGCGAGCGCCTCGTCGGACAGCCGGCGAAACGCCAGGCGGTGACCAATCCCGAGCGTACGTTCTTTGCGGTGAAGCGCCTCATCGGCCGCCGCTATGACGACCCGATGGTCGAGAAGGACAAGAAGCTCGTCCCCTACAAGATCGTCAAGGCATCGAACGGCGACGCCTGGGTCGAAGCCGATGGCAAGACCTATTCGCCCTCGCAGGTCTCGGCCTTCATTCTGCAGAAGATGAAGGAGACCGCTGAGGCGCATCTCGGCCAGAAGGTCGATCAGGCCGTCATCACCGTTCCCGCTTATTTCAACGACGCACAGCGTCAGGCCACCAAGGACGCCGGCAAGATCGCCGGCCTCGAGGTGCTGCGCATCATCAACGAGCCGACCGCTGCCGCGCTCGCCTACGGCCTCGACAAGACCAAGGCCGGCACGATCGCCGTGTACGATCTCGGCGGCGGCACCTTCGACGTCTCGATCCTCGAGATCGGCGACGGCGTGTTCGAGGTGAAGTCGACCAACGGCGACACCTTCCTCGGCGGTGAAGATTTCGACATGCGCCTGGTCGGCTATCTCGCCGACGAGTTCCAGAAGGAGCAGGGCATCAACCTGCGCAACGACAAGCTCGCTCTGCAGCGCCTGAAGGAAGCTGCCGAAAAGGCCAAGATCGAGCTGTCGTCGACCACGCAGACCGAAATCAATCTGCCGTTCATCACGGCTGACCAGACCGGTCCGAAGCATCTGACGATGAAGCTGACCCGCGCCAAGTTCGAGGCGCTGGTGGCCGACCTCGTCGAGAAGACCATCGAGCCGTGCCGCAAGGCGCTGAAGGATGCCGGCCTGACCGCCGGTGAGATCGGCGAAGTGGTGCTGGTCGGCGGCATGACCCGCATGCCGAAGATCCAGGAAGTGGTGAAGCAGTTCTTCGGCAAGGAGCCGCACAAGGGCGTCAATCCCGACGAAGTCGTCGCGATCGGCGCTGCGATCCAGGCCGGCGTGCTGCAGGGCGACGTCAAGGACGTGCTGCTGCTCGACGTGACCCCGCTGTCGCTGGGCATCGAGACGCTGGGCGGCGTGTTCACGCGCATCATCGACCGCAACACCACGATCCCGACCAAGAAGAGCCAGGTGTTCTCGACCGCCGAAGATAATCAGGGCGCCGTGACCATCCGCGTCTTCCAGGGCGAGCGTGAAATGGCGGCCGACAACAAGATGCTCGGCCAGTTCGACCTGATGGGCATTCCGCCGGCTCCGCGCGGCATGCCGCAGATCGAGGTGACTTTCGACATCGACGCCAACGGCATCGTCAACGTCTCGGCCAAGGACAAGGCGACCGGCAAGGAACAGCAGATCCGGATCCAGGCATCCGGTGGTCTGTCCGAGGCCGACATCGACAAGATGGTCAAGGACGCCGAGGTCAACGCGGCCGAAGACAAAAAGCGCCGCGAGGCGGTCGATGCCAAGAACCATGCCGACGGCCTGGTTCATTCGACCGAGAAGGCCCTGGCCGAACACGGTTCGAAGATCGCCGACACCGAGCGCCGTGCGATCGAAGACGCCGTCAGCGACCTCAAGGAAGCGCTGAAGGGCGACGACGCCGAGGCGATCAAGGCCAAGACCAACACGCTGGCGCAGGCTTCGATGAAGCTCGGCGAGGCCATGTACAAGCAGCAGGCCGAGGCCGATGCGGCCAAGGACGCTGCCAAGGATGACGTTGTCGACGCGGAGTTCACCGAGGTCGACGACGACAAGAACAGCAAGAAGTCTGCCTAAACGGATTTTCGATCATGACCCTCACACCAATGAGCACGCGACGCGTCTCGGAGGAGTGGGGGTCATTTTTCTTTAAGGCGATCGCCGCATCTTCCAGACGGGCGCAATCCTTGCAGGCGCGGTCCCAGGCGATGGCCACGAACTTCGGACGGAATTGAAGTATGTCCACCAAGCGCTGCTATTACGAGACCCTCGAGGTCGAGCGGAACGCGGACGAGACCAAGCTGAAATCAGCTTTCCGCAAGCTCGCGATGAAGTGGCATCCGGACAAGAATCCGGGCGACTCCAGCAGCGAAGTCCGGTTCAAGGAAATCAACGAGGCCTATGAGGTGCTGAAGGACGGCGACAAGCGCGCCGCCTATGACCGCTTCGGCCATGCCGCTTTCGAGCAGGGCATGGGCGGCGGCGGCCCCGGCTTCGGCGCCGGCTTTGCCTCATCCTTCTCCGACATTTTCGAAGATCTGTTCGGCATGGCCGGGCAGCGCCGCAGCGGCGGCCGCGAACGCGGTGCCGACCTGCGCTACAACATGGAGATCACGCTGGAGGAGGCCTTCCAGGGCAAGACCGCGCAGATCGAGATCCCGGTCTCGGTCACCTGCGAATCCTGCTCAGGCACCGGCGCCAAGGCCGGCACCAAGCCGAAGACCTGCTCACATTGCGGCGGCGCCGGCCGGATCCGGCAGGCGCAGGGCTTCTTCACGCTGGAACGGACCTGTCCCGGCTGCCAAGGCCGCGGTCAGATGATCGAGGATGCCTGCACCTCCTGCGCCGGCTCCGGCCGGGTGACGCGCGAACGCACGCTGTCGGTCAACATTCCCCCGGGAGTCGAGGACGGCACCCGCATTCGTCTCGCCGGCGAAGGCGAGGCCGGTGTCCGCGGCGGACCGCCCGGCGACCTCTACATCTTCCTGTCGCTGACCACGCACCAGTTCTTCCAGCGCGACGGCGCCGACCTGCATTGTCGCGTGCCGATCTCGATGGTGACCGCAGCACTTGGCGGCGAATTCGAAGTGCCTACCATCGACAAGGGCAAGACCAAGGTGAAGGTGCCGTCCGGCACCCAGTCCAGCCGTCGATTCCGCATTGCATCAAAGGGAATGCCGGTGCTCCGCTCACGGCAGACCGGCGACATGTATGTCCAGGTTGTGGTCGAAACGCCGCAGAATCTGACCAAGAAGCAGCAAGAATTGCTGATGGAGTTCGAAAAACTGTCGTCCGGCGCAACCCAGCCGGAGGCAGCGGGTTTCTTCTCTAAGGTCAAGGACTTCTTCGGAAACCGCTCGGTCTAGCCGCAGTCGTTATGCTTGACCGTAACGACTTCGATCTATACGTGTTTATGACTGTTTTCTGACAACCGCTCGATTGTGCGCGGTCCCGCCTGGTAGCGACATGCCTCTGCAATCGTCCGTGCGTGCGTCGAAGAAGCCCCTCCGTCTCGACGACGAGGTACGTTTTCTCCGTTCATGGATCGAGAAGCCGCTGCATATGGGCGCGGTGATGCCGTCCGGACGGCTGCTTGCGCGCACCATGGCGCAATATGTCGATCCCGAAGCCGAAGGACCGGTCGTCGAACTTGGACCGGGCACCGGGGCGATCACCAACGCGCTGATCGAGCACGGCGTCGATCAAAAACGTCTCGTCCTGGTTGAGTACAATCCCGGCTTCTGCGCGTTGCTGCGCGAACGCTATCCGCAGGCCAAGGTGGTCCAGGGTGACGCCTACAGGCTGCGCGATACGCTGTGGGACGTCATGAAGACACCCGCCTCGGCCGTGGTCTCCGGCCTGCCGCTGGTCACCAAGCCGATGCTGACCCGCCTGAAGCTGATCCGCGATGCCTTCCTGGCGCTCGCACCCGGCGCGCCGTTCGTCCAGTTCACCTATTCGGTGGCGCCCCCGATTCCGAAGTCGCTGCCGGGCGTGTCCACAGAGGCCTCCGAGCGGATCTGGATGAACCTTCCGCCCGCGCGGGTCTGGGTGTATCGCAAGGGCTGACCTTCCAGCGCCGTCGCGCTGGGCGCGACCTACACCTGCGATTTCGAAATGTCCGCGCTGAAAATCCTCGTGATCCCGGGATCGCTTCGATCCGGCTCGCTCAATGCGAAGCTGGCCGCCGTGCTGGCGCATGAATTGGCGCAATCCGGCGCCGACGTCACCCGCATCTCGCTCGGCGATTTTCCGCTGCCGATCTATGACGGCGACCTGCAGGCGAAATCGGGCGTGCCGCAGCACGCCGTCAATCTGAAGCGGATGATCGGCGCCCATCATGGCGTGCTGATCGTGACGCCCGAATACAATTCCTCGGTGCCGGCGCTGGTGAAGAACACCATCGACTGGGTCAGCCGCGTGCAGGATGCGCAGGAGGCCCGCGGCCAGGTGTTCCACGGCCGCGCCTTCGCGATGGCGGCCGCATCCGGCAACCGGCTCGGCGGCACGCGCGCGCTGGCAGCGCTGCGCCTGATCCTGACCGCGTGCCACGCCACCGTGATCCCGAACCAGCTCGCGCTGTCATTCGCCGAGCAGGCCTATGACGACATGGATCGTCTGAAGCACCAGGCCGACATCGATACGATGCGGGCGCTGGTGCGACAGCTGATCGACCATTCCCAACGCATGATGTGAGGTGACATGCAGCCAGCCCAGATCGCTCCAAGGATCGCTCCAAGAGACCGGTTGATCGTGGCGCTCGATTTGCCGTCGGTCGCTGCGGCCGAGGCGATGATCGACAGGCTCGGCGACAGCGTCTCCTTCTACAAGATCGGCTATCAGCTTGGTTACGCCGGCGGTCTCGTGCTGGCGAAGCAGCTTGCAGGCCGTGGCAAGAAGGTCTTTCTCGATCTCAAGCTGCACGACATCGGCAACACCGTTGCGCGCGGGGTCGAAAGCGTCGCTACTCTCGGCGCGACCTTCCTCACCGTGCATGCCTATCCGCAGACCATGAAGGCGGCGGTCGAGGCCCGCGCCGGCACCAGTCTGAAGATCCTCGCGGTGACGGTGCTGACCTCCTATGACGACAGCGACCTTCACGCCGCGGGCTATCGCCTCAACGTCTCCGATCTCGTCGAAGCGCGCGCCCGGCAGGCGCAGGCGCTCGGTGTCGACGGCCTCGTCAGCTCGCCGGAGGAAGCGAGCGCCTTGCGCAAGATCGTCGGCGATCAGATGAACCTGGTGACCCCCGGCATCCGCCCGGCGGGCTCGGCGACCGGTGACCAGAAGCGCATCATGACGCCGGCGCGCGCCATCGCTGCCGGTGCCGACTATCTGGTGGTCGGACGTCCGGTGATGGAAGCCGCCGATCCGAGGGCCGCGGCCGAAGCCATTCACACCGAGATCGCCCAGGCGCTCGCCTGAACCAACAACACGGGAGAACAGAGATGGCGAAGGGATACTGGATTGGACGCGTCGACGTTCATAACGAGGACGGCTACAAGCCCTACATGGCGGCCAACCCGGCCATCTTCCAGAAGTTCGGCGGCAAGTTCATCGTGCGCGGCGGCAAGTTTGCCACCGTGGAGGGCCAGAGCCGGTCGCGCAACGTCGTGATCGAATTCCCCGACTATGAGACCGCGCTCGCCTGCTACAACTCGCCCGAATACCAGGCCAACATCAAGGTGCGGCAGCCGCACTCGATCGCCGACCTCATCATCATCGAGGGTCACAATAGCCCATAGGCCGGGGCGGGCTCGGTTGCCGGAACAGTCATGGCTCGCTATACGGCTTGGAGAGGTGAGCCATGGCTGACATGCGTCTGATTGTTGCGGGAGCCGGCGGCCGGATGGGCCGCACGCTGACGCGGGTGATTTCCGAAACCCCGGGGGCGGTCCTGGTCGGCGCGCTGGAAGCGCCCGGCTCGGAGCTGCTCGGCAAGGACGCCGGCGTGCTCGCCGGCCTTCCCGCCAATGACGTCAAGCTGTCGGCCGATCTATGGTCGATGTCCGCGGCTGCCGACGGCATCCTGGATTTCACCGTGCCGGCCGCGACCATCGCCAATGTCGCGATCGCGGCCGAGCGCGGTCTTGTGCATGTCATCGGCACCACCGGCCTGTCGCCGTCCGATGATGCGGTGATCCGCAGCGTCACCAACCGCGCCATCGTGGTGAAGTCGGGCAATATGAGCCTCGGCGTCAATCTGCTTGCCGCGCTGGTCAAGCGCGTCGCGCAATCGCTCGACCAGAGCTTTGACATCGAAATTCTCGAGATGCACCACAAGTCCAAGATCGATGCGCCGTCCGGCACCGCGCTGATGCTCGGCGAAGCCGCTGCCGCGGGACGCCAGATCGCGCTGGAGCAGCATTCGGCGCGCGGCCGCGACGGCCTGACCGGGGCGCGGCGTCCCGGCGATATCGGCTTTGCCTCGTTGCGCGGCGGCACCGCGGCCGGCGATCACAGCGTGATCTTTGCCGGTCCTTCGGAGCGCATCACGCTCTCGCATCATGCCGAGGATCGCGCGCTGTTCGCGCAGGGCGCGCTGAAGGCAGCGCTGTGGGCGCACGGCAAGAAGCCCGGCATGTATTCGATGACCGACGTTCTCGGGTTGAGCGACTGAGATCGCGCGACGAAATAAAATCCAGCCAAGCGAAAACGGAATCTGAAATGAGTGATCGTCTTCTTGTGCTCGTTCGTCATGGTCAGAGCGAATGGAATCTGAAGAACCTGTTCACCGGGTGGAAGGATCCCGATCTCACCGAGCAGGGCATCACTGAGGCCAAGGATGCCGGCCGCAAGATGAAGGCGCAGGGCCTGTCGTTCGACGTCGCCTTTACGTCAGACCTGACGCGCGCGCAGCACACGCTGAAGCTGATGCTGGAGCAGATCGGCCAGACCGGATTGCCGACCACGAAGAATCTGGCGCTCAATGAACGCGACTACGGCGATCTCTCGGGCCTCAACAAGGACGACGCCCGCAAGAAGTGGGGCGAGGACCAGGTCCTGGTCTGGCGCCGCTCCTACGACGTCCCGCCGCCCGGCGGCGAGAGCCTCAAGGATACGCTGGCGCGTACGCTGCCCTATTACGTGCAGGAGATCCTGCCCGGCGTGCTGCGCGGCCAGCGCACGCTGATTGCCGCCCACGGCAATTCGCTGCGCGCGCTGATCATGGTGCTGGAGAAGCTGACGCCGGAGCAGATCCTCAAGCGCGAGCTCGCGACCGGCGCGCCGGTGGTCTATCGGCTCAATGCCGATTCCACCGTCGCGTCCAAAGTCGATCTGGCGGGGTAAGCGATGCGTGATCCGTCATCCTGAGGAGCGCGCCCTTGCGCGCGTCTCGAAGGATGCACGGCCACCAGCCGGGCCGTCGACCCTTCGAGACGCGCTTCGCGCTCCTCAGGGTGACGGTGAGAGACTGGTGACGGTGAGAGACGCAACGGTCTACCTCGCAGCGATCAATGCAATCCGACCTGGCCGGCTTCCCAGCCCAGCATCGCCTGCTTGCGGGTGATGCCCCAGTGGTAGCCGGTCAGCGCGCCGCTCTTGCCGAGGGCGCGATGACAGGGCACCACGAACGACACCGGATTGCGGCCGACCGCGGCGCCGACGGCGCGCGAGGCCTTCGGATTGCTGATCTTGCAGGCGATGTCGGAATAGCTGACCGCACGGCCCATCGGGATCTTGAGCAGCGTTTCCCATACCCGCACCTCGAAGTCGGTGCCGATCAAGACAACGCGCAGCGGCTGGTCAGCCCGCCACAAGCTTGTATCGAACACGCGCTGCGCCAACGCAGTGGTGCCGTCGGTGTCCTCGACATAGGTCGCATTCGGCCAGCGCCGCTTCATGTCGGCGAATGCAGTCTGCTCATCGCCGGGGTCGGCAAAGGCAAGCCCCGCGAGCCCGCGATCGGTCGCGATCACGATTGCGGTGCCGAACGGCGAGGGGTGGAAGCCGTAGCGCAGCGTCATGCCGCCGCCGCCGGTCTTCCATTCGCCTGGAGACATCGCCTCGTGCGTAACGAACAGATCGTGCAGTCGTCCCGGTCCCGAGAGACCTGAGTCGAGTGCCGCGTCGAGCACGCTGGCGGAATCGCGCAGCAGGTTCTTGGCGTGATCGAGCGTCAGCGCCTGCATGAAGGCCTTCGGCGTCAGCCCGGCCCAGCGGCGGAACAGATGGTGCAGTTCATCCGGCGTGACCGCGGCGGCATCGGCCATCGCCTCGATGGTCGGCTGGGCGCGCCAGTGTTCCGAGATGAACGCGATGGCGCGCCGAACCGAATCATAGTCGCGCAGCGCGGCGCTCTGGAGGCCCGGCTTGGCCAGGCGCTGGTCATGTATGGCGAGTGTCATCATGGTGTCTGATTTAGGAGCCATGGCGCGTCCAAACCACCCGATTTCTGACAAGCACGATTAGGCGACGGGGTTGTAGGTCGGGCCGCGTTTCGCGGTATTCAAGGCCGCCGTCAAAGCCTTGGAGAAGCTGGCCTTTTCGTCCGGGCTGAGGAAGCTCCCGACGCTGACCCGGCGGCCGCGGGACACCAGATAAAGCCGCTCGATGCCGAACTCCTCATGCGAGATCTGCTCGAACCGCACCCAGAGCGGATTGAGCACCCATTCGGCCACATGGCCGCGGTGACTGATCCGGCGCACCCGCAGTTCCGACGGCGTCACGGTGATCTCCTCGCTCGCCTTGGCGGTGCGGAAATTGACCTTGAACGCCCAGTAGATCACCAGCACGTCGAGGCCGAAGAAGCCGAAGATCGGCCAGGCGCCCAGCCACCAGAACACCGCGCCGGCGATGAAGCTGATCACGGTGACGAACGACATCAGCACGATAAAGCCCGTGCGGTTCAGCGAGCGGTGCGGCGTCAGCAGCGCCGAGAACAGCTTCGGCTCCGCCTCAGGCGCATTCACCTCGAGGTCATCGGCCCTGAGGTCATCGCTCCGATCAAAGTCGTTGCCTGCGGTCATGACGTATCAGTATATCCCGTTCATGGCCAAAATCATCCGCCCTCAACGCGCCAGCGCGTCAAGCGTTCAGTTCGCGCCGAAGAAGAAAGCCGCGAACGCGGCAAAGCCGCTGCCCAAACGCGCGGCAGAGAAGGCGGCCAAAAAGCCTGCCAAGCAGGTCGCCAAGACGATCGCCAAGAAGATTGCAAAGCCAAAGCCATGGACGGCGGCGGAGGTCTACGAGGTCTTCGATCGGTTCCGCAAAGCCAATCCCGAGCCGAGGGGCGAGCTCGAGCATCTCAACCCCTACACGCTGCTGGTTGCGGTGGTGCTGTCGGCGCAGGCAACCGATGCCGGCGTCAACAAGGCGACGCGGCCGTTGTTTGAGATCGCCGACACGCCGGAGAAGATGCTTGAGCTCGGCGAAGAAAAAGTGCGCGAGTACATCAAGACCATCGGGCTCTATCGCAACAAGGCCAAGAACGTCATCGCGCTGTCCAAAAAGCTGATCGCCGAATTCGGCAGCGAGGTGCCGCGCACCCGCGCCGAAATCGAATCGTTGCCCGGTGCCGGCCGCAAGACCGCGAATGTCGTGCTCAACATGGCGTTCGGCGAACACACGATGGCGGTCGACACCCACGTGTTTCGCGTCGGCAATCGCACCGGTCTCGCACCGGGCAAGACGCCGCTCGAGGTCGAGCTGGGATTGGAGAAGGTGATCCCGACGGAGTTCATGCTGCACGCCCATCACTGGCTGATCCTGCATGGCCGCTATACCTGCCTCGCCCGCGGCCCGCGTTGCGAAGTGTGTTTGATCAATGATCTCTGCCGGTGGCCGGAGAAGACGGTCTAAGGCATCATCGTCATCAAGTGTTACTAGGCTTGGCGTTCCGGCGCGTGACTGAGGAGTGTAGCGTGGCAGAGCAGGTTCAAGATGGTCCGTCGCAAGTGAGCCAGACTGCGACTGCTCCAGTCCAAGCGCCAGCCAAGTCGCAGCCTGCGGCCAGCGGCTTCTGGGGACGCTTCGCTATTCCGCTGTTTGCGGTGCTCGTCGCGCTGGTGTTCGTCGCAGTGGCGACGACGCATTGGAACGGATGGGTCGGCAGCGCCACGATCCAGACCACCGATGACGCCTATGTGCGCGCCGAGCTGACGCAGCTCAGTAGCCGCGTGTCCGGCGAAGTGCTCACGGTCGCGGTTTCCGATTTCCAGCGCGTCAAGGCCGGCGATCTGCTGGTGCAGATCGATCCGGCCGACTACCAGGCCCAGGTCGCGCAGGCCGAAGCCGGCGTGGTCGGTGCCCAGGCTGCGCTCGACAACCTCAACAACCAGGTCGAGCTGCAATATGCGACCATCGCGCAGGCCGAGGCCTCGCGGTTGTCCGCGGAGGCGCAGCAGACTCTGGCGCGCCAGGAGGAAGAGCGTCAGCAGTCGCTGTCGCAAACCGACGCCGGCACGCGGCAGCGCCTCGAGCAAGCCACTGCATCCTACGCCAAGGCGGAGGCCGACGTGCAGGCCAGCCGCGCGGTGATCGCGGCACAGCGCCATCAGCTCGAGGTCCTGCAAGGCACCAAGAAGCAGCGCGCCGCCGACCTCGACGCCGCCAAGGCCCTGCTGGCATCGGCCAAACTCAAGCTCGGCTACACCAGGATCGCGGCACCATTCGACGGCGTCACCGGCGAGCGCCAGGTGCAGCCGGGCGACTACGTCAACATCGGCACCAACCTGGTCAATGTCGTGCCGCTGCCGAACGTCTATGTGATCGCCAACTACAAGGAAACCCAGCTGACCAACGTCAGGCCGGGCCAGCCGGTCGAGGTCACGGTGGACACGTTCTCCGGCCAGAGGCTGCGCGGTGTCGTCGAGCGCATCGCGCCGGCGAGTGGATCGCAGTTCGCGCTGCTGCCGCCCGACAACGCCACCGGCAATTTCACCAAGGTGGTGCAGCGCATCCCGGTACGGATCCAGTTCGACAAGGGCCAGCCGCTGCTCGAGCGGCTGCTGCCGGGCATGTCGGTCGTGACCCGGATCAACACCGGCGAGGCGGTCGCCAATGGCGGAAAGTGACGATCGCGAACGCGGTCCGGTCTCGCGTGGCGACGTCGCACGCTATCCGCTGTTCGCGGTGGTCGCCGTGCTGCTCGGCGCGTTCCTGGCGAATTTCGACAGCCGCCTGACCACGATCGGCCTGCCCGACTTGCGTGGCGCGTTCTCGCTGACCTTCGACGAGGGCGCCTGGCTCTCGACCGCGGCGATCGGCTCGCAGATCTTCGTCGCGCCCGCGGTAGCCTGGCTTGCGACTGTATTCGGCTTGCGGCGCGTGCTCGGAATCCCGAGCCTGGTCTATGCCGTGGTCTCGCTGACCATCCCGTTCGTACGCGACTACACGACGCTGATCGCGCTCAGCATCGCGCATGGCATGTTGCTCGGTACTTTCGTGCCGGCGACGCTGATGATCATCCTGCGCAACCTGCCGATCCGTTGGTGGATTCCAGGAATCGCGATGTATTCGATCCGCGTCGGCTTCGCGCTGGACTCGTCGAGCTCACTGGTCGGCTTCTATGTCGAGCACCTCGGCTGGCAGTGGCTGTATTGGCAGGGCATGGCGATCGCGCCGCTGATGGGGTTGATGGTCTATCTCGGCACGCCGAAGGAGCCGGTCAATCGCGACCTGCTGCACCATGCCGATTGGGGCGGCATGCTGCTGCTCGGCGCCGGGGTGTCGATGGTCTATGCCGGGCTCGATCAGGGCAACCGGCTGGACTGGCTGTCGTCGGGCACGGTGATGGCATTGCTGATCGGCGGCGGGCTCCTGATCGTCGCCTTCATGATCAACGAGATGGTGGCGCGCCGGCCCTGGGCGCATTTCAACGTGCTGTTCTCACGCAACATCGGGCTCTCGCTGATCGTCATCCTGCTGTACACGCTGACCAGCCTGTCGAACTCGTCGCTGGTGCCGAATTTCCTCGGCACCATCGGTGCGCTGCGGCCGGAGCAGTCCGGCGTACTGCTGTTCACTTACGGCGCGCTGCCGATGTTCGTGCTGGTGCCGATCTCGATCCTTATGCTCCGCCGCATCGATCCGCGCATCGTCGTGGCGCTCGGCTTCTCGGCATTCGCGGCGGCCAATCTCTGGGGCACGCAGCTGAGCCATGTCTGGGCGCGCGAGGACTTTGTCGGCATCGTCCTGCTGACGTCGGTCGGGCAGGCGTTCACGCTGCTGCCGATCATCATCATGGCGCTGGCCAACTCCGATCCGTCGCGGGCGACGGCGTTCGCGGCCTATATCCAGATCATGCGGCTCGGCGGCGCCGAGATCGGCATCGCATTGATGGGCACCTGGCTGCGCGTCCGCGAGCAGATCCATTCGAATTATCTCGGACAGCATGTCCAGAACGGCGATGTCGACGTCGTGAACCTGCTGAAGCGGTTGGCGGGTGAATTCTCCGGCCACGGCATAGGGACGGCGATGGGGCGGGCCGTCGGCACGCTCGCGGCGCTGGTGCAGCGCGAGGCCAACACGCTCGCCTATATTGACGGCTTCTGGCTGTGCTTCTGGCTCGCCATGCTGGCGCTGTTCCTGGTCGCCCTGATCACGCGTGCGCCGCAGGGGCCGCTGTCGCCGGTGCCGTTCGGCTTCGTGAAGAACTTGCTCCGCAAACCAGACGCCGCCGCTTCCTGACCGGCGTCCCACCACCACGCTGGGTCAATTTATAGTGAATGCAGCGCGCGACTGATGTCGCCGGGTCTGAAATATTTTGCACATCGCGTGGTTCCACAACCGGGGGAACTGGAGCCACGATGACCGAGACCAAGCAGACGGCCGCGCTTGTTTCCATGGCGACGGCGGTTCCACCGCATCTATTCCATCAGGGACAAGTCCTTCAGGCCGCGCGCAGTCTTCTCGCCGACCGCTATCCCGAGTTCGAGACGCTCTCCAGCCTGTTCGCCAACACCGGCATTCAGCATCGCTATGGCGTCAAGCCGATCGAATGGTACCTCGAACGGCGCGGTTGGCCGGAGCGGACGCAGGCGTTCCTCGAAGGCGCGGAGGCGCTGTTCGTCGACGCCGCCCGCAAGGCGATTGCGCGTGCCGATTTGGCCGGCAGCGACATCGATATCGTGGTCACGGTGTGCTCGACGGGCATCGCCACGCCGACGCTGGAGGCACGTGTCGCCGGCAAGCTCGGTCTGCGGACGGACGTGTCGCGCGTGCCGGTGTTCGGTCTGGGCTGTGCCGGCGGCGTGTCGGGCCTGTCGATTGCGGCGCGGCTGGCGCAGGCGCAGCCAGGTGCCAACGTGCTGCTGGTTGCGCTCGAGCTCTGCACGCTCGCGGTCCGGCACGATGAGCTCACCAAGGCGAATATCGTTGCCGCCAGCCTGTTCGGCGATGGCGCCGCCGCAATCGTGCTGCGCGCCGGGGACGGCGGTGCGACGCGGATCGAGGCGGCGGGCGAAAAGCTCTGGCCGGATACGCTCGACATCATGGGCTGGACGGTCGATCCGGAAGGCTTCGGTGTCGTCTTTCAGCGCACCATTCCGGATTTCGTCCGCAATCATCTTGGGTCGGCCGTTGCCGAAATCCTTGCGCGGATGCAGCTGACGATCGACGACATCGACCGTTTCCTCTGCCATCCCGGCGGCTCCAAGGTCATCGCCGCGCTGGAGCGGGCGCTTGCGCTCGATCAGGGCACGCTCGATCACGAACGCGACGTCATCGCGGCTTGCGGCAATATGTCGGCGCCGACGGTGCTCTTTGTCCTCGAACGGGCCTGCGCCAGGGGCTTGCCGCCGCGCTCGCTGCTCACGGCGCTCGGGCCCGGCTTCACGCTCAGCTGCGTTGCGCTCAGGCACGCGGCATGAGCTTCGCTTCGGTCATCCTTGCGCTGGTCACGCTGCAGCGTCTCGGCGAACTCGTGCTGTCACGCCGCAACACGGCGCGGCTTCTGGCGCAGGGCGCGATCGAGGTCGGCGCCGATCACTACCCGCTCATTGTGCTGGTTCACGCCGGCTGGCTGATCGCGCTGTGGATCTTTGGCCGCAACCAGGATGTCAATCTGGCTGCGCTGGCGGCTCTTCTGGTGTTGCAAGGCTTGCGTGTGTGGATCTTGGCCGCGCTCGGGCCGCGATGGACCACGCGGATCATCGTGCTGCCGGGCGCGCCGCTGGTGGCATCCGGGCCATATCGATATTTCCCGCATCCGAACTATGCCGTCGTCGTCGGTGAAATCGCGCTGCTCCCGCTCGCGCTGCATCTGCCGGCGTTGGCGCTGATCTTCACCGTGCTCAATCTCGCAGTGCTCGCAGTCCGAATTCGCGCCGAGACCCGCGCCCTCTCGGTTTCCGCCTGGCCGCGCATCAGCACGCCATGAGCGACCGGGCGCAGCATCGAACCGACAGTCCATCGGCCGCGACCTGGGCCGGCTTCCTCCTGATGTGCCTCGGCATGTTCATGGCGATCGTCGACATCCAGGTGGTCGCAACCTCGTTGCCGACGATCCAGCGTGCGCTGGCGATCTCGCCTTCGGCGATGAGCTGGATCCAGACCGCCTATCTGATCGCGGAGGTGATCGCGATCCCGCTGACCGGACTGTTTACGCATGTGCTGTCGTTGCGATGGCTGTTCGTCGTTGCCGTGAGCCTGTTCACCATCGCGTCGATCGGCTGCGCTTTCAGCGGCGGCTTTGCCGTGCTGCTGGTGTTTCGCGTGCTGCAGGGATTCTCCGGTGGCGTTCTGATCCCCGCGGTGTTCTCTGCCGTGTTCACGCTGTTTCCGGTGCGCCTTCATGCGGTGGCCACCACGATCGGCGGCGTCGTCGCGGTGCTGGCACCGACCGTCGGACCTGTGGTCGGCGGCTGGATCACGCAAACCTGGTCGTGGCCGTGGCTGTTCCTGATCAATGTGGTCCCGGGGGCGCTTGCGGCCGCGGTCACTCCGTCGCTGCTGCCGAGAGAGGGCGTGCATCTCCACGCGTTGTCGAGACTCGACAAATGGTCGCTTGCCCTGCTCGCAGCAGCGCTCGCAAGCTTCATGATCGGCCTGAAGGAAGCGCCGCAGCGCGGCTGGCTTTCGATGCTTTGCCTGAGCTTGCTGGTCGGAAGCATCGTCGGGATGGCGCTGCTGATCCGGCGCACGCTCCGCGTGACGCATCCAATCGCGCGATTGACCCTGTTCAGGCGGCGCCCGTTCGCGATCGGTTGCGGCCTGAGCTTTTGCCTCGGCATCGGCCTGTATGGATCGACCTATCTGATGCCGGTCTTCCTCGGTTTTGTCCGCCGTCATGACGCCTTCGAGATCGGCACCATCATGCTGGTCACCGGAGTTGCGCAGCTCGTCGCCGCGCCGCTGGCGGCAATCCTCGAAAGCCGTGTCGGCGCGCTTCTGCTGACCGCCGCCGGCTTCGCCTTGTTGGCGTTCGGTCTCGGCCTCAGTGCCTTTCAACCGCGCACGGCGGATTTCGGCGAGATGTTCGGGCCGCAGGTCATGCGCGGCGTCGCGATCATGTTCTGCCTGCTGCCGCCGACGCGCATTGCGTTAGGCAACTTGCCGGAGTCGGAGGTTGCCGACGCCAGCGGACTGTTCAACCTGATGCGCAATCTGGGTGGCGCGATCGGGATCGCCTTGATCGATACCATCCTCTACGGGCGAAGCCCGATCTATGGCGAGGATTTTCGTGCACGCCTGCTGGCAGGCGATATCACCGCGGCGCAGGCGATCGGCCTCGATCCAATGTTGCTGATCAACCGTCCGCCGGGTCCGCCGGACGATGCCACGGTGGCGTTCATCCGGCCGCTGGTCGAGCGAGCGTCGCTTGCACTCACCGTCAACGAGGCATGGGCGATGCTCGCCTGCGTGCGATCGCAGGATTGCTGCTGGTGCCATTGGCGCTCGACCGTGCGCCCTCTCCACGATCGGTGCCTTCAGATCCGGTCTAGCTGCGGCCGTGTTGTTTGACGCGCCTTTCTCATCGGAGGCGATGACCGAAATCGCCACCGGCGTCCCTCCGAATTGCCCCTACCTCTCGCCGCCTGGCGGAGATTGACACCGCTAGTCAGTGCTGCTATGTACTAGTAGTCAGTAACACTAAGTAGGATGGGGAGATGCTTCGTGAGCAAGCAGATGACGGAGATGCTCAAGGGCACGCTGGAGGGCATCGTCCTCGCAATCCTCTCTGTGCAGCCCGCTTACGGTTACGAGATCACGGCACGTTTGCGGGAGCAGGGCTTCTCCGACATCGCCGAAGGCACCGTCTACGCATTGCTCGTCAGGAACGAGCAAAAGGGTTTCGTCGCCGTTGAGAAGGTCCCGTCCGAGAAGGGGCCACCACGCAAGGTCTATTCGCTCAACGCTCAGGGACACGAATATCTCGAGGAGTTTTGGAGGACATGGAGCTTCCTCGCGGAACGTCTCGAACAGCTCCGGGAAAGAAAGGCATGAACATGTTCATCGCACGGATGATCGATGAGAAGAAACGCTACTGGCAGTACAAGGCGCGCACGGAGCAGCTTCCCGCAAGCTATCACACCGCGATCGATGCGTTGGAGCGGTACCTCATGTACTTCGGGCCCGGGAAGGGCGACGAGTTACTGGCCATGCTGGAGGATCTTGCCGATCTCTTCGACGAGAGCGCCGCGAGCGGGACGCCAATCCGCGCGATCGTCGGCGAAGACCCCGTGGAGTTCGCCGAGGCGTTTCGTCGGAACTATCCGGTGGGCCAGTGGATCATCCGGGAGCGCGAACGGCTGACCCAAGCCATCGATCGCGTCGCAGGCAACCAACCGTAACGAAACAGCGAGCGGCCGACGGAGGCACGAGGCAATGAGTGACGTCAATGGCGTAGTTGAGCACGGCTGGGAGCAGGTGGCGGACACCTTTCGCGCCAACTTCAAAGCAGGAAAAGACCTGGGCGCCGCATGCTGCGTCTACGTCGATGGGCGTGCCGTGGTCGATCTGTGGGGCGGTCAGGCCGACCGCGACAGGAACCGTCCGTGGGTTCAGGACACGGTTGCGCTCACCGCGTCGACTACGAAGGGTGCGACCGCAATGTGCGCCCACCTCCTTGTCCAGCGTGGACTGCTCGATCTCGATGCTCCCGTCACCCGATATTGGCCGGAGTTCGGCGCGGCGGGCAAGGGGACGATGCCGGTCAGGTATCTGCTCTCTCACCAAGCCGGCCTGCCGTATGTCGACACACCGCTGACATTCGAGGAGGCGTGCGCCTGGGATCCGCTGATTCGCGCGCTGGAAATACAGAAGCCGCTCTGGACGCCCGGGACGGAGCACCTCTACCACGCCATGACGTTCGGCTTCCTCGTCGGAGAGGTCGTCAGGCGTATCACGGGCAAGTCCTTGGGCACATTCTTCGCCGAGGAAATCGCCCGCCCTCTCAAGCTCTCCGCATGGATCGGTCTACCCGAAGAGATCGAGCCGCGGGTTGCCCGGCTCGAGGTGGCTCCCTTCCCGTACGGCTCCCCCGAGGACCTGGTGACTGACTTCGCCAAGCTCATGGGGTTGGACACCGCCGTGGCAGAGACCTTGGTGAAGGATGTTTACGGACCGGGTTCGGCCTTCATGAAGGCCGGGGCGGTGGGCGGCGTCACCGAGGAGAACATGCACTCGCGGGCTTATCGGGCGGCGGAGTTTCCCGCCGCGAACATGTTCGCCAACGCCCACTCCATCGCCCGCATGTACGCTGCAACGGTGAGCGACGTCGACGGCATCCGTCTCCTCCAGCCCGACACGGTGGCTGCGATGACGATGGTTCAGACCGACCGCACGCGCATGCACGGCGTCCCATCGGAGTTGCTGCCCTACACGAAGAACCTGTTCAACATGTCGCTGGGCTTTTGGCGGGCGACCCCGCCTATCAGTTCCCTGCTCGGCCCAGCGTCATTCGGCCATCCCGGCAGCGGAGGGTCGCTCGGGGCTGCCGACCCCGAATCGCGGGTCGGTTTCGGCTACGTTACCAATCTCTGGGCGGCCACCCTGATCGATCCGCGTGCCATTGAGCTGACGTCCGCGGTCAGAAAGTGCCTCGACTAAAGCGCGACGAGATTGGGTTGAATCATCGTCGCGCTTCAGCTCGTTGCTTCAGCATGGTCCTTTCGGAAAACCGCTTATGCACTTTTCCGGATCAAGCCCTAGACCGACCGGACGTTGCTGCGTCGCGCCGGCTCGATCAATTCGCGGCGCGGGCCCGACAGCCGCTTGTACATGTGCACCATGAAGGCCATGCCGAACAGCGGCGTCGCCAGATTGACGATCGGGATCGAGACGAAGGCCGCGATGAACAGGCCGGCCGTGAACACGGTCGCCGCGTTCTCCTTGCGCATCGCCTTGGCATCATCAGGCGAGCGGAACCGCATCGCCGCGAGCTCGAAATATTCGCGGCCGAGCAGCCAGGCGGTCGCGATGAAGAAGATGATGAAGCCTGCGCCTGCGAACAGCACGAACGGCAGTGCGACCACATAGACCAGGATGGTCAGCAGCGCCGTCTTGACGCCCTCGATGGTCGCGAGCGTGACCGGCAGCGCCGTGCCGGGATGGTCGGCCGGATAGTGCTCGCGCTCGACATGGTCGGCGACGTCGTCGACGAACAGGCTCGCCACCAGCGAGGTGATCGCGGGCATCAGGAAGATGCCGCCGAGGACGACGCCGAGGCCCGCCGAGATCGAGATGATCCAGGACAGCACGTGCAGGGTGGAATGGAAGTTGGGGCCGAGCATGCCTTCGGCCCAGACCTCGCCAGTGTCGGCAAACCAGCTGAGCAGCCGCTGCAGCCCGATCGCCAGCACGCTGATCAAGACCAGCGCAAGACCGATCGAGCGCCACAGGATCGTGCGCATCGGCGGCGACAGGATTTGCGAAAGCGCCTTGACGGCGGCGTCCAACATGACTGGGTTACCTCTGCAAATTGACGAGCGAGAGGTAGCCACCCAATATGGCTTCGGCAAGTGCCGCGTGTGTCGCGGTGAGAGCGTTTTCGAGCTAGGCGTCGAGCGGCTTGCCGCGGACTTCAGGTCCCCAGACACCGATAGCAATGATCACGACGACCATCGCCGCGGTGATCAGGCCGAACACGCCGCTGACGCCGGCCTCTCTCAACATGAACGCCACGATGAAGCCGGAGAAGGTCGCGCTGAGCCGGCTCATCGAATAGACCAGCCCGGCTGCGCGCGCACGGATCGCGGTCGGGAATACCTCGGTCTGGTAGGCGTGATAGGCGTAGGACAGCGTCATGTTGGCTCCGGTCACCAGCACGCCGCTCAAGATCAGCAGCACCGGCTCGGTAAGCTGCGAGAAGGCCAGGCCGAACACCGAGATCGCGACCGCCGCGCCGCAGATGATCCATTTGCGTTCGAAGCGATCGGCGAAGGTTGCGGCCAGCAGCGGCGCGAGCGGATAGGCGAAGGCGATGATGAAGGAATATTGCAGGCTCTTGGTGACGTTGATGCCCTTCTCGACCAGCAGCGCCGGGACCCAGTTGGAGAAGCCGTAGACGCCGAATGCCTGGCATAGATTGAAGATCATGAAGAGCACGACGAGCGAGGCATAGGGTGGTCGGAACAGGTCGGCATAGCCGGTCTCGGGCGACGTCCGCGCCGCCGCCGTCGTGGCCGCGGGGGCAGGG
>NZ_JACMYO010000054.1 GCF_020889685.1 Bradyrhizobium oropedii | reverse complement strand
GGCCGATCGCCAGCATCTGCTGCTCGCCGCCCGACAGCGTGCCGCCGCGTTGTGCGACGCGCTCCTTCAGGCGCGGAAACAGCGCAAACACGCGCTCCAGCCCGGCTTCGCGCTCGGCTTCCGTGCATTCGGTGGCGTCGGCGCCCATCTGCAGGTTCTCCGCGACGCTCATGCGCGGAAAGATCCGGCGGCCCTCGGGCGATTGCGCGATGCGCTGCCGCGCGATCTCGTGGGTCGGCACGCCGGTGATGTCGTGGCCATCATATTCGATGGTGCCGGCGCGGGCGCGCGGCCGGCCGAAGATCGTCATCATCAGCGTCGACTTGCCGGCGCCGTTGGCGCCGATCAGCGCGACGATCTCGCCGGCATTGATCTCGATGTCGACGCCCTTCAGCGCCTCGATCTTGCCATAGGCCGCACGCACGCCGCGTACCGCGAGCAGGGGTGTTGTTGCTTGCGCCGCGGTCACGTGCCGCTCTCCATCACGGCGATCGCCTCTTCCTCGTCGGCGCCGAGATAGGCGGCGATCACCTTGGGATCGTCGCGCACGGCCTGCGGTGTGCCTTCGGCGATCTTGACGCCGTAGTCCATGACCACGACGTGATCGGAGATTTCCATCACGACCGACATGTCATGCTCGATCAGCAGGATCGAGGTGCCCTGTTCGTTGCGGATCGACAGCAGCAGCTCGTTGAGCCCGCCGCTCTCGCGCGCGTTCAGTCCGGCTGCCGGCTCGTCGAGGCAGAGCAGGGCGGGTTCGGTGCACATCGCACGCGCGATCTCGAGCCTGCGCTGGTCGCCATAGGGCAGATTGCCCGCGGCATCGTCGGCGCGGTCGAGCAGCCCGACGCGGTCGAGCCAGGCCCGCGCCAGATCGATCGCGCGGCGTTCCGCCTCGCGCCAGGACGGCAGGCCGAGCAGGCCCAGCACGGTCAGGCCCGAGGCGCGCATCAGCGCGTTGTGCTGGGCGACCATCAGATTCTCCAGCGCGGTCATGCCGGGAAACAGCCGGATGTTCTGGAAGGTGCGCGCCACCTTGGCCTGCTTGGAGATGCGGAAATCGTTCAGCCGCTCGAGCTGGATGGTGCGGCCGTCATCATGGGCGAGACGGATCGCGCCGCCGCTCGGCCGGTAGAAGCCGGTGATGCAGTTGAACACCGTGGTCTTGCCGGCGCCGTTCGGCCCGATCAGCGCGGTGATCTTGCGCCGCTCGGCGGCGAAGGAGAGCTCGTTGACCGCAACGATGCCGCCGAAGCGCATCATCAGGCGGTCGACGGTGAGGATATGGTCGCCGCTCATCCGTGGCCCTCCTTGACGAGGTCGGACGAGATCGCCTGGTTGCGCTCCAGGAACACGGTCGGCGCGCGATGGCCGATCAGGCCGCGCGGCCGCCAGATCATCAACAGCACCATCGCGATACCGAACACCAACATGCGGTATTGATCGAAGCCGCGGAACAGTTCGAAGCCGCCGATCATCGTAAGCGCGGAGAGTGCTACGCCGAGCTGCGAGCCCATGCCGCCGAGCACGACGATCGCCAGCACCAGCGCCGATTCCTGGAAGGTGAAGGATTCCGGGCTGATGAAGCCCTGCCGCGTGGCGAAGAACGCGCCGGCAAAGCCGCCGAACATCGCACCGGTCGCGAATGCCGTCAGCTTGGTGGTCGTGGTGTTGATGCCGAGCGCGCGGCAGGCGACCTCGTCCTCGCGCAGCGCTTCCCAGGCGCGGCCGATCGGCAGCCGCCGCAGCCGGATCGTCACCCAGTTGGTGAGCAGCGCCATCGCCAGGATCAAATAGAACAGGAAGACGAGGCGATGGGTCGGCGAGAACTCGATGCCGAGCCTGGCGGCGAGCCCGCTGTCGCTGTTATCGAGCGGAATGCCGAACATGGTCGGGCGCGGAATTCCCGATACGCCGTTGGGGCCGCCGGTCAGGCTTTGCCAGTTGATGATGACGAGGCGGATGATCTCGCCGAAGGCGAGCGTCACGATCGCGAGATAATCGCCGCGCAGCCGCAGCACCGGAAAGCCGAGCAGTACGCCCCAGAACGCCGCCAGGATGCCGGCGAGCGGCAGGCAGACCCAGAACGACAATCCGAAATTGGTGGCAAGCAGCGCGTAGGAATAGGCGCCGACCGCATAGAAGGCGACATAGCCGAGATCGAGCAGGCCGGCGAGGCCGACCACGACGTTCAATCCCCATCCCAGCATCACATAGGTCAGGACCAGGATCGAGAGGTCGAGAATGTAGCGCTGGTCGTAGAAGATGACCGGCACGAGGAAGGCGAACACCAGCAGCGCGGGCGCCAGCCAGCGGCCGGCGAACGACATCGCTGACTGCACCGGCTTCGGAACGAGGCTGTCCTTGTCGATCGGCCCCCACCATTGCCGCAGCAGCTCGACGATGATGCTGCCGCCGAACACCGTGGCGACGAGGGCCGCGAGGTCGCCGAACCGCGTCCAGTAGATCAGGCCGCCTTGCGGTCCGGCCTCGGTGCGCACGCCGATCATCAGCGAGAACAGCACCAGCGCGACGAGCGCGCTGATCAGGGCTTTCTTGAGAATGAAGGCGCCGCCCGAGGGCTGCGCGGCATGCGAGGGTCGGGCTGAGGTCGCGCTCACGAAGTGCCTGTCAGACTTTTTCGACTTCGGGACGGCCAAGCAGGCCGGTCGGCATGAAGATCAGCACCACGATCAGGATCGAGAACGCGGCGACGTCCTTGTACTCCACCGAGAAATAGGCCGACCAGAACGTCTCGATCAGGCCGATCGCAAGCCCGCCGAGCATTGCGCCCGGCAGCGAGCCGATGCCGCCGAGCACGGCGGCGGTGAATGCCTTGATGCCGGCGACGAAGCCCATGAAGAAATCGACCAGGCCGTAATACAGCAGGTACATCATGCCGGCGACGGCGGCGAGCGCGGCGCCGATCACGAAGGTCATCGAGATGGTGCGGTCGACGTCGACGCCGAGCAGCGCGGCCATGGTCTGGTCCTGCTCGCAGGCGCGCATGTCGCGTCCGAGCCGCGTGCGCGAGACCAGCCAGGTGAACAACGCAAGCACCACGATGGTGGCGAGCACGACCATGATCTGGATGTTGGAGAGCTGAACGGCGAAGCCCTGCGAGCCCTCATGCAGCGTGTAGCCGCCGGTGATGATCGGCGGCACCGGTTTGACGCGCGCGCCCTGCGACACCTGCGAGAAGTTGGTCAGCACGAACGACATGCCGATCGCCGACAGCATCGGCGCCAGCCGGAACGAATGCCTCAGGGGTCGGTAGGCGATGCGCTCGATGGTCCAGCCATAGAGCGCGGTGATCGCCATCGAGACCAGCAGCACGATCAAGAGGATCAGCGGGATCGCGGTGAGGCCGAGCGACACCAGCACCAGGAACGAGATCAGCGCGATGAAGCCGCCGATCATGAAGATGTCGCCATGAGCGAAGTTGATCATGCCGACGATGCCGTAGACCATCGTGTAGCCGATGGCGATCAAGCCGTAGATCGAACCGAGCACGAGGCCGTTGATCAATTGCTGGGCGAAATAATCCATGCGCTGCCGTTAGTCCCCACTTCGCTCGAAAACGCTACGTCGCGAGTGACGCGGCGAGGGCCCCCGGCAGCCTGATCCGTCGCGTCGTGTCATTTTCTAACAGCGGAACCCCGGCGGCGGCAACAGCGTGGCAGCAGCAGAAAGGGCTTGTACATAACTACTTTGGCGGCTGCGGTTCCGATGTCACAGGGGCGACACGTGGTTGCCTTGCAATGATCACGCCGGAACCCGTGTTCCCCGAGCAACTGCGCTCCTGGCGCGCGCGTTGTCCCCAGCTTCATGAAAGCAAAGGGAGTAGCCGCATGAGCAATCAGAACCAGAAGCCGGACCAGCAAGGCCAGAAGCCTGGTCAGAAGCCGGGCCAGCAACAGCAGGGTGGCGGGCAGAAGCCCGGCCAGCAGCAGCAGGATCCGGGCCGGCCGGGCGAGACCCCCGATCCGGAGCGCTAGTCCGGAGACGTTGAGCAAGCGCCGTCAGCAAGTGACGCTGGCAGGAGCAGTTCCGGAAGGGTCTCGCCGCAAGGCGGGACCCTTCTTTTTCGCGCCGTTTTGGCACGGCGCCGACCGTTCCCCGGACCATCCCCAAGCCGGTTAATCCCCAGCCCGATTAAGGTAAACAAAGGGTTTAAATTGCCGCCGGCAATCGATCGGCGTTACCTCGCAGGCTGAACCGTCGCCGATCTGAAAGGCGCCGGAGAGAGACGGGAAGCGGCAATGTCGAACAACTGGCGGATCAGCTCCTTCAACGGCGCGCTGCTTGCGGCCTATTTCATTCCGGTCTGGACCATCATCGCCTTCAGCATCATGGTGTCGCCGATCCACGGTCTCTATGAGCGGCCGAGCGTGTCGATCGCGCTGTATGCGAGCGACTATCTGCACCTCTCGAAGATGGCGACGGTACGGCTCGCATGGCTCCTGGCGCTGGCGCGGATCACCGTGGTGGCGTTCTTCGCTGTCTTCCTCGCGATGACGGCCTTTTCGCCGCTGCGCAAGAAGAGCAGCGGCAGCGACGAGGCGCTTGCGGTCGCGCTCTGCCTCGGCAGCGTGCTGAGCTTCGCCAGCATGATGATGGCCTCCAGGGTCGGCGAGATCGAGGCGCTGCGCATGCATGCCGCAGAGCTTCTGATGCTGCTCGGCACCGCGATCGTGATGCTGTTCGAGACGTCGCCGAAGCGGGCCCTCGAGGCACCCGTCGCCGAGGCGGGCGCGCCGACCGGCGAGCTATCCCTTCAGCAGCCCTAGTTCGGCAATGATCGCGCCGGCTTCCTTGACGGCGTGATTGGCGGCGGGCACGCCGCAATAGATCGCCTGCTGCAGCAGGATCTCCTTGATGTCGTCGGGCGTGAAGCCGCCTTCGGCGAGCGCCGCGCGCACATGCAGGCGGAATTCGTCCCACTGGCCGAGCGCGACCATGGTGCCGATCACAAGCACGCGGCGGGTGCGGTGATCGAAATGCGGCCGGGTCCAGATGTCGCCCCACGCATAGCGCGTGATCAGGTCCTGGAAATCGGTGTTGAACGCGTTGCGGTTCTTGATCGACTTGTCGACCCATTCATTGCCGAGCACCTTGCGGCGCTGCGTCATGCCGTCGTCGCGGCGCTGATCGTCGTCCATTGATGTCTCCTCCTCGTCATTGCGAGGAGCGAAGCGACGAAGCAATCCATGTCTCGGCAGGCGGTGACATGGATTGCTTCGCTCCGCTCGCAATGACGTCCATTGCTGCTTGCGTTTAACGTTGCGTCAGGAAGCCGACCACGGCTTCGGTGAATGCATGCGACTGCTCGACATTGGAAATATGTGCGGCATCGAGCAGCGTCATGCTTGCGCCGGGAATGCCGCTGCGGATCATCTCGCCCGCCGACACTGGCGTTGCCATGTCCTGCTTTCCAGCGATCACCAGGGTCGGGCTCTTGATTTTGGGCAGCAGCGCGCGCTGGTCGAGCGTCGACAGCGCCTCGCAGCAGGCGAGATAGCCCTCGACGGGGGAGGCGACCAGCATCGCCTTCATGCGCGCCGTGGTCTGCGGCTCGCGCTCGCGGAAGTCGGCGGTCAGCCAGCCCGCGATCACGGTGTCGGCGACGGCGGCGATGCCGCCTTCCTTGACCGCCTTGATCCGATTCAGCCAGTTGGTCGGATCGGGATAGTAGCAGGCGGTGTTGGCGAGGATCAGCTTGCCGAACCGCTCAGGCGCGTTGGCGCCGAGCCATTGCCCGACCATGCCGCCCATCGACAGGCCGCACCAATGCACCTTCTCGATGTTGAGGTCGTCGAGGATCGCGAGCACGTCGCGGCCGAACCGCTCCATCGAGTAGGGGCCGGCCGGCACGCCGGACTTGCCGTGACCGCGGCGGTCGTAGCGGATGACGCGGAACATCTGCGTCAACGCCGGCATCTGTGGCTCCCACATCTGCAAGGTGCAGCCGAGCGAGTTCGACAGCATCAGGGTCGGTCCGCCGTCGCGGCCGTCCACCTGGACGTTGAGCAGGCACCCGTCGGCGTTGATCATCGGCATCGTGTGTTCCTTGTCATAAAAGCAGGCCCCGGTCGTTTCGGCTAGCGTCGCGCGGCCAAGAGGTCGGCCAGTTCACGCCATCGCCACTCCATCTCCTGCCTCATTTGCTTGTCGTAGTCAGGGTCCCTGGAGCGTATGTCGATGTCGTCGGCAAAGTTGACTAGCCTCCGCCACGACTTGTTGGCCGCTTTTTCGACATCGCGATCTTGGGGATCGAACGCGATGGTCCTAACGTACTGAACGTCAACGTTCTCGCCAGCTGCTGCGCGCTTCAGGGTTTCGATGAGCTCATCTATCCCTTGCGTCATAAGCCACCTTTGCGCTGTTCCCGCATTCGCCAATTTTCAGGATTCCTCGATCGAGGAGAGCAATCGGTCGATCAGCGCTTGCGAGGCGCCCTGATAGGCCATCGGCTCGAACAGGTCTGCGATTCTCTTGGCGTCGAGATGCGCGGTGACCTTGGCATCCGCCGACAGCACGTCGCGCAAATGCTTCTTCTCCGCGACCGCTTTCTTGCTGGCGGCCTCGATCAGATGATGGGCGTCGCTCTTGCCGATCTTCTCGGCCAGCGCAAAGGTGACGGCCTCCGCCATGATCAGCCCATGGGTGGCATCGAGATTGGCGCGCATCCGCGCCGCATCGACCTCGAGCCCTTCGGCGAGATCGACTGTCGCGGCGAGCGCGCCCGAGGTCACCAGCATCAGGCCCGGCAAGGTCGGCCATTCCGCATGCCACGGGCCGGCGCTGCGCTCATGATCCTGCACCTGTGCGGCAAAGATCGTCGCGGCGAGATTCGGCGCCATGGTCGCAGCTCCCAGCGCGCTCGCGGCGGCGACCGGATTGCGCTTGTGCGGCATCGTGGAGGAGCCGCCGCGGCCGGCGCCCGCGGGCTCGAAGGCCTCGCCGACATCGGTCTGCATCATCAGCGAAACGTCGCGCGCGATCTTGCCGCAGCTGCCGGCGAGGATCGCGAACACCGACGCGGCCTCCGCGATGCGGTCGCGGTGGGTGTGCCAGGGCGCATCGGGCAAGGGCAGGTCGAGCTCTTTCGCCAGTGCTGCGGCGACCGAAAGTCCCTTGTCGCCGAGTGCGGCGAGCGTGCCGGCGGCACCGCCGAATTGCAGCGCCAGCGTTTCGCGGCGCAACCGTTGCAGTCGCTTGCGCGAGCGATGCAGGGCTGCGGCATATTCGGCGAGCTTCAGTCCGAACGGCATCGGCAGCGCATGCTGCAACCAGGTCCGCGCCACCATTGCGGTGTTGCGATGGGCGCGGGCGAGGCCGGCAAAACCCGCAACGGCGCGGTCGAGGTCGGCGAGCAGCGCATCGATGCCGGCGCGCAGCGACAGCATGGTCGCGGTGTCGATGACGTCCTGGCTGGTCGCGCCCCAATGCACATAGCGCGCCGCCTCGGCATCCGCCTTGGCGACATCGGCGGTCAGGGCCTTCACCAGCGGGATCGCCAGGTTGCCGGACCGCGTCGCAGCGTCGGCTAGCGCTGCGAGGTCGAATGATTCGGCTTTGCAGGCCGCGGCAATCGGTCCGGCGCTCGCCGCGGGAATTACGCCGCAGGCCACCTCGGCGCGGGCCAGCGCGGCCTCGAAATCCAGCATGTTCTGCAGCGTGGCGGTATCGTCGCACACCGCGCGCATCACGGCGCTCGACAGCATCGGCGCAAGCAGGGGAGAAATGGCTGTGCTCATGGCGCGCGACCTAACCACTCCCGGGCGTCGCTGCCAATGCCCCGGCGTTGCCGTCATTTTCGGCAGTGTGGATCGCGCGATTTCGTGAACTGCGGGCTCGGCTTGCTGCGGTTGCGAATATGCATCGCTCATCCTCCGAAGGTGCCCTTTCCTTTGCGCCCCGGCTGCTTTACTTGGGGGAAAAGGTTCTTAGCGATCGAGGAGGTCCCCCATGGCCATGACAATGACCGGCGAAGTCCAGCTTGCAGCGCCGCGCCAGGCTGTGTGGGACAAGCTCAACGATCCCGAAGTGCTGAAGGCCTGCATCCCCGGCTGCGAAGAGCTGGAGAAGACCGACGAAGGCGGCTTCCGCGCCACCGCGAAGATGAAGGTCGGCCCGGTCTCCGCCCGCTTCAAGGGCAAAGTTACCTTGAGCGATCTCGACCCGCCGAACGGCTACAAGATTTCGGGTGAAGGCGAGGGCGGGGTCGCGGGCTTCGCCAAGGGCGGCGCCACCGTCGGCCTCGCCGACAAGGATGGCGGTACGCTTCTGAGCTACAACGTGGAAGCGCAGATCGGCGGCAAGCTCGCCCAGCTCGGCCAGCGCCTGATCAATGGCGCCGCCAAGAAGCTGGCCGATGAATTCTTTGCAAATTTTGCCAAGGCGGTGCAGGGTTAGCCCTGCTTTCCGGCTGGATTATCTGGGTCCGGCCAAGTCTTCCCGCTATGTCCTGGATGGGTGGCTCCAAAGGTTGCCCATCGCGGGGCGCGCCCATATTATGCCGTCTGGAATGATTTTAAACCGCCTGCTTCGCCGATATGCGGCGGCGCAGATAAGAGAGTGCTGATGGCCAAGATTTCAATGATCGTGAACGGCAACCCCGTTAACGCCAATGTCGACCCCCGTACCCTTCTGGTCCAGTTTCTGCGCGAAAATCTGCGGCTGACCGGTACGCATGTCGGCTGCGACACCTCGCAGTGCGGCGCCTGCGTCGTGCACCTGGACGGCAAGGCGGTGAAGTCCTGCACGACGCTTGCGGTGATGGCCGACGGTCATGAGGTCAAGACCATCGAGGGGCTGGCGGCCGATGGCGCGCCGCTGCACCCGATGCAGGAGGCCTTCCGCGAGCATCACGGCCTGCAGTGCGGCTTCTGCACGCCGGGCATGATCATGACCGCGGTCGACCTGGTCCATCGCAAGGGCCACGAGCTCTCCGACGAGGTGATCCGCGAGGAGCTGGAAGGCAATCTCTGCCGCTGCACCGGCTACCAGAACATCGTGGCTTCGATCGCCGCCGGCGCCAAGGCGATGGCCAAGTCGGATCTAGCTTAATCAGCCATTCGTCGCGATCTGCGATCAGGACATTCCAATGTACGAATTCAAATATCATCGTCCCGGCACCGTGCGGCAGGCCGCCAACCTGCTGGTGAAGAACGAGGACGCCAAGTTGATCGCCGGCGGTCACACGCTGGTGCCGGTCATGAAGCAGCGGCTCGCGAGCCCGCCGCATCTGGTCGACCTCTCCCACATCGAAGGTCTCAACACGATCGAGATGAAGGGCCGCTCGCTGGTGATCGGCGCTACCGCCAAGCACGCCGAGGTCGCGAACTCCGCGATCGTGGGTGAGGCGATCCCGGCGCTGGCCGAGCTTGCCGGCCTGATCGGCGATCCCGCCGTGCGCCACCGCGGCACCATCGGCGGCTCGCTCGCCAACAACGATCCGACCGCGGACTACCCGGCCGCGGTGCTGGCGCTGGGGGCGACCATCGTCACCAACAAGCGCCGCCTCAAGGCCGAAGAGTATTTCCAGGGCCTGTTCTCGACTGCGCTCGAGGCCGACGAGATCATCACCAAGGTGATGTTCCCGCTGCCGAAGAAGGCGGCCTACGTCAAGTTCCGCAACCAGGCCTCGCGTTATGCGTTGGTTGGTGTGTTCGTGGCCAAGCGTCCGTCCGACGTGCGCGTCGCGGTCACCGGTGCAGGCTCCGACGGCGTGTTCCGCGTCGCCGCGTTCGAGGAGGCCCTGAAGAAGCGCTTCTCGCACAAGGTGCTCGACGGCATCGCGGTTCCGGCCGAAGGGCTGAACAGCGACCTGCACGGCAGCGCCGAATACCGCGCGCATCTGGTCGGCGTTTTGACGCGCAGGGCGGTGGAAGCCGCCAACGCCAAGGACTAAATCCAGGGACTAGATCCAAGGGACTAGATACGACCTAGATCCCAAGGATTAGATCCAAGGCGTGATGTTGCTAACCCCTGTTCGAAGACTGGCTGTTCCATGAGTGCATCGGCGTTACCCACTTCCGTCGATGCGCTCGAGGGGCTGTTGACGTCGCGCGGCTATCTCGCCGAGCGGTCGCTCGCGACCGTCACCTATCTGGCGCTGCGCATGGGCCGGCCGCTGTTCCTCGAAGGCGAGGCCGGCGTCGGCAAGACCGAGATCGCCAAGGTCCTGTCGGCGGCGCTCGGGCGCAAGCTGATCCGCCTGCAATGCTATGAGGGCCTCGACGTCGCCTCCGCCGTCTATGAGTGGAGCAGCGCGGCGCAGATGATCGCGATCCGGCTCGCGGAAGCCTCCGGCGACACCGATCGCGACCAGCTCGCGAGCGACATTTTCGCCGAGCGCTTCCTGATCAAGCGGCCGCTGCTGCAGGCGCTCGAGCCCGACGTCGCTGGGCCCCCGGTGCTCCTGATCGACGAGCTCGACCGCGCCGACGAGGCATTCGAGGCGTATCTTTTGGAAATCCTCAGCGACTTCCAGGTCACGATCCCGGAGCTCGGCACCGTGAAGGCGCCGGCGCCGCCGATCGTGATCATCACCTCGAACCGCACCCGCGAGATCCACGACGCGTTGAAGCGGCGCTGCCTCTATCACTGGGTGGACTATCCCACGGCCGACCGCGAGCTGGCGATCGTCAAGTCGCGGGTGCCGAACATCTCCGCAAAACTGTCGGCGCAGGTCGTCCGCTTCGTGCAGGCGCTGCGCAACCAGGATTTCTACAAGTCGCCGGGCGTCGCCGAGACCATTGACTGGGCCACCGCGCTGTCCGAGCTCGACGCCCGCTCGCTGACGCCGCAGGTGGTCGGCGACACGCTGGGCGCGCTGCTCAAGTATCAGGACGACATCGGGCGCATGCAGGGCGATGCGTTGCAGAAGACATTGAAGGAAGCGACGAGCGACTAGCCGTCATTCCGGGGCGCGCCATCCGAACTCGGGTTTACCCGAGTTCGGCAGACTTAAGCGTCCAAGTCGGCAACAGCCGACTTGGATGGCGCGAGCCCGGAATCCATCGGGCCGCGTTGACGCTGAAGAGTGGATTCCGGGCTCTCGCTTCGCGATCCCCGGAATGACGGGAGTGGATAGTTCGATGCCCATCAACCACCTCGCGCCTCCAACCGGCCACATGGCCGACAACGTGATCGGCTTTGCCCGCGCGCTGCGGGCGGCCGGACTGCCCGTCGGGCCGGGCTCGGTGATCGATGCGCTCGACGCGTTGCAGCTGATCGAGGTCGGACATCGCTCCGATTTCTACGCCACGCTGGAGGCGATTTTCGTCAAGCGCCACGAGCATGCGCTGATCTTCCGCCAGGCCTTCATGCTGTTCTTCCGCGCCGCCGAGGAGTGGAAGAGCATGCTGGATTCGGTGCCGCTGCCCGACCACGCCAGGAAGAAGCCGCCGCCGGCCTCGCGCCGGGTCCAGGAGGCGATGGCGCAGCCGGCGAAGACCGAGGAGCGGCCGCAGGCCCAGGAGCAGGAGCTCAAGCTCTCGGTCTCCGACAAGGAGATTTTGCAGAAGAAGGATTTTGCGCAGATGACCGCGGCCGAGATCGCCGAGGTGACGCGCGAGATCGCCAAGATGCGGCTGCCGCAGGCCGAGCTCGTCACCCGCCGCTACCAGCCGGACGCGCGGGGACTGCGGCTCGACATGCGCCGCACCGTGCGCAACTCGCTGCGTACCGGCGGCGAGATCATCGACATCAGGAAGCTCGGCCGGATCGAGAAGCCGGCGCCGATCGTGGCGCTGCTCGATATCTCCGGCTCGATGAGCGAGTACACCCGCCTGTTCCTGCACTTCCTGCATGCCATCACCGACGCCCGCAAGCGGGTCTCGGTGTTCCTGTTCGGCACCCGCCTGACCAATGTGACGCGTGCGTTACGGGCGCGTGACCCCGACGAGGCGCTGGCGAGCTGCTCGTCCTCGGTCGAGGACTGGGCCGGCGGGACCCGGATCGCGACCTCGCTGCACACCTTCAACCAACTCTGGGCCCGCCGGGTGCTCGGGCAGGGCGCCATCGTCCTCCTTATATCCGATGGACTAGAACGGGAGGCGGATGCCAAACTGGCCTTTGAAATGGACCGTTTGCACCGCTCCTGCCGCCGCCTGATCTGGCTCAACCCGCTGCTGCGCTATTCGGGCTTCGAGGCCAAGGCGCAGGGCATCAAAATGATGTTGCCCCACGTTGACGAATTTCGCCCGGTGCATAACTTGACGTCCATCAAGGGCTTGATCGGGGCGCTGTCATCCCCGCCGCCGGCGCACCACCGCAGCCTGATCCGTTCTGTTGCTTGAGGAGATACTCATGCTCAACCGCGACGAAGACATCCTTCAGGCCGCCGAGACCTGGCAGAAACAGGGCCACGGCGTGGCGCTCGCCACCGTGGTCGAGAGCTGGGGCTCGGCGCCGCGCCCGGCCGGCTCCAGCCTCGTTATCAATGACGACGGCACATTCTTAGGGAGCGTCTCCGGCGGCTGCGTCGAGGGCGCGGTCGTGACGGAAGCGCTCGACGTGATCGCAAGTGGTCAGCCAAAAATGCTCGAATTCGGCGTCGCCGACGAGACCGCCTGGAATGTCGGCCTGTCCTGCGGCGGCACCATCCGCGTGTTCGTCGAGAAGGTCGGGTAGTGCCGCCGATTTGAAGTTCCTGTAGTGTATGCCGCGCGTGCGGTCAGGAACTTCAAATCGATAAGCGGCACTACAATCGTTAAGTTGCAAGTGCCCCTCTTGTTTCCGAAGTTCGTACGAGAGGGCGCCGCGAGAGAGGTACGAACTTCGGAAACGGGGCACTTGCCGTGAAGCTGGAAATCCTCAAAGAGCTGAACGCAGAGCGCGCCGCGCGCCGTCCGGTGATCATCGTCACCGACACCGCCAATGGCGATCAGCGCCTGGTCAAGGCCGCGGACATCGCCGCCGATCCGCTGCGCGCCGAACTTTCAAAACAGCTGCGGATGGGCAAGAGCGGCAACGTCGAAGTTGCGGGCAAGAAGCTGTTCCTCAACGTCTACGCGCCGACCGCAAAGCTCGTGATCATCGGCGCGGTGCATATCAGTCAGGCGCTGGCGCCGCTGGCGCGCTCGCTCGACTATGACGTCACGGTCGTCGATCCGCGCACGGCGTTTGCAAGCCCGGAGCGTTTCCCTGACGTGCCGCTGGTCGCCGAATGGCCGGACGTCGCGCTGCCGCCGCTCAACGTCGATCACTACACCGCGTTCGTCGCGGTCACGCATGATCCGAAGATCGACGATCCGGCGCTGCTGCACGCCTTCGACCGCGACTGCTTCTATATCGGCGCACTCGGTTCGCGAAAGACCCATGCCAAGCGCGCCGAGCGGCTGCGCGCGCAGGGCGCGAAAGATAGCGACATCGCGCGCATCCACGCGCCGATCGGGCTCGACATCGGCGCGGTGTCGCCGTCGGAGATCGCGGTTGCGATCATGGCCGAGATCACCGCGCAGCTGCGTCTGCCTCCCAAAGAAAAAGAAGAAGCGGCATGAAATTCGGTCCCGCCAGTCCGGCCGACGCGATTGGGGGCGTCACCGTGCATACGCTCCGCCAGGGCGCGCTGGTGCTCAAGAAGGGCACCACGATCGGCCCTGCGGAGGTCGAGGCGCTGACCAAGGCCGGCGTCAAGGACGTCGTCGTGGTGCGGCTGGAGCAGGGCGACGTCTCCGAGGACACAGCTGCCGCCAGCATCGCACAGGCGGTGGCGGGCGAGGGCGTCAATGTCGAGCGCGCCTTCACCGGCCGCGCCAATCTGTTCGCGGCGCGCCCCGGCGTGCTGGTGGTCGACCGCGCCGCGGTCGATCGCATCAACGGCGTCGACGAGGCCATCACCTTTGCCACGCTTGCGGCATACAAGCCGGTGGTCGAAGGCGAGATGATCGCAACCGTCAAGCTGATCCCGTTCGGCGTCGAGGGGCGCTTGCGTGATGCCGCCGTCGCGGTGGCCGGCAGGGATACGCTGCGGATCGCGCCTTACGTGATCAAGAAGGTCGGCGTGGTCTCGACGCTGTTGCCGGGCCTTGCACCGAAGGTGATCGACAAGACGCTGCGCGTCACCGCCGAGCGTCTGGCGCCGGCCGGGGCGACCATCATCGCCGAGCGGCGCGTGCCGCATGACGAAACCGTGCTCGCAAGTGCGATCAAGGAGTTGCTCGGCTTAGGCGCCGAACTCGTCATCGTCTTCGGCGCCTCGGCGATCGCCGATCGGCGCGACGTGATCCCCGCGGCGATCACCGAGATCGGCGGCGCGATCGAGCATTTCGGCATGCCGGTCGATCCCGGCAATCTGCTCTTGATCGGCAGCGCCGGCGGCGTGCCGGTCTTGGGCGCGCCGGGCTGCGCGCGCTCGCCGGTCGAGAACGGGTTTGACTGGGTGCTGATGCGGCTGCTCGCCGGCATCAAGGTGACGCGGTCGGATCTCACCGGCATGGGCGTCGGCGGTCTTCTGATGGAGATCGTGACGCGGCCGCAGCCGCGCACCGTGCCGGACACCGAAGGCAACCGCAACGTCGCGGCGATCGTGCTCGCCGCCGGCCGTTCGACCCGGATGGGCGGCCCCAACAAGCTGCTCGCCGAGCTCGACGGCAAGAAGCTCGCGCGCATCGTCGCCGAGCAGGCGCTGGCCTCGAAGGCCTCGGAGGTGATCGTCGTCACCGGGCATCAGGCCGATCTGGTCGAGCAGGCGCTTGATGGCCTCAAGGTCAAGTTCGTCCGCAACCCGGATTTCGCCGGCGGTCTCGCGAGTTCGGTGAAGGCAGGCATCTCGGCGGTCTCCGACAGTGCCGACGGCGCGGTCGTCTGTCTCGGCGACATGCCGCTGATCGATGCGCAACTGATCGACCGCCTGATCGAGACCTTTGCCCCCGATCGAGGCCATCTGATCGCGGTCCCCGTCAGCGAAGGACGCCGCGGCAATCCGGTCTTGTGGTCGCGGCGTTTCTTCAGGGAATTGATGACGCTCGACGGCGACATCGGTGCCCGCCATCTGATCGCCAAGCATGCCGAGGTGGTCGCCGAGGTCCCGGTCGAAGGCAACAGCGCCTTCCTCGACATCGATACGCCGCAAGCGCTGGAAGCCGCAAGGCGCGGTTAGCTCTATCCACCGTCGTCCCGGCCAAGCGAAGCGCGAGCCGGGACCCATAACCACATGTGTGGATTGTCTTGCAGGGCTGGGGCCGCTTCCCCGCCTGTTGCAAAGATCAGTGGTTATGGGTCCCTGCTTTCGCAGGGACGACGCGCGGATGAGGCCCGCCCATCAACCCGTCATTCACCATCTAGCAACGACCCCTGCGTACAGTCCGCGCCGGACTTTGGGGGATTTCCGCTTGATCATTTCGACCGCCGCCGCGCAGCGTCGCGCGCTGACGATTCTCGTCCTGACATTGCTGCTCGGCGCCACGCGTTTCTCCGTGGAAACCTTCGTCCCCAAGGCGCACGCAGCCGGCGCGTTCGCGGTCGGCAAGTGCGGGGCGTATGGCCAGGCCTACGACTATCCGGCGGAAGGTGCTGCGCGTGCCGCGGCGCTGAAACAGTGCAAGGGCGATTGCACGACGGTGACCATGAAGCGCGCCTGTGCCGCGCTCTCGATCGACATGAAAAATCCGTGCGGCGCGCACGGCTATGCGGTCGCGCCGAAGATCTCGGGCTCGCTCAATGCCGCCACCCGCAAATGCTACGAATATGGCGGCAAGGAATGCGTGATCCGCGCCTGGGCCTGCGACGCCAAGGGCTGATCGCGGGCGGCGTGCCAGCGATCAAGGTCTGGAGCCCGGATGAGCGCAACGACATCCGGATGCAACCGCTTCCGCACATAGCCGCACTCACGCGGGCTGCGCTGCTTGCTCTTGCAGGAAACGAACGCCGCTGCTTGACGGGCAGGTGAGGTCTGCACCGTCCGGTCTGGTGTTTGCCGGCTGCCTGCCGCTAGACTTGCGCCATGCAGTTCGACACCAAGATCGCGGTCGTGATCCGCACCGACCTGGAAGTCTGGCAGAAGCTCAACGTGGCGTCGTTTCTGGCCGGTGGCATCGCGGCTTCCTTTCCGGAGTGCATCGGCGAGAATTACGAGGACGGCTCGGGGACGAAGTATCTCTCTTTGATCGGCCAGCCGATCCTGATCTATGGCGCCGACCGCGCGCAGTTGTCACGCGCGCTCGAGCGCGCACTGGCGCGCGATGTGAAACCTGCGCTCTACACCGAGGACATGTTCAAGACCACGCATGATGCCGCCAACCGCGAGGTGGTGAGGGCGGTGGCGCGTAGCGAGCTCAATCTGGTCGGCCTCGCTTTTCGCGCCGAGCGCAAGGTGGTCGACAAGATCCTCGATGGGCTGAAGTTTCATACGTAACGCGCCGTCTCTCTCTCTCTCTCTCTCTCTCTCTCTCGTCATTCCGGGGCTCGCGAAGCGAGAGCCCGGAATCCATTCATCCGGGAGGTATGCGGCTCGATGGATTCCGGGCTCGCGCTACGCGCGCCCCGGAATGACGAAGAGGGTGCTTCTTGTTGCGCGGGACCCATGGGTGCGATCGGCCCCGGCTTTGCCCTGCGTCGTCTGATCGACAGACGGGCGAAAATAACCAGCAAACTCTGGCTTTTAGGTCGCGATAACGCGGCTGCAGGCCCGTATCCAGGATCGACCCCACAAAAGGAACATCTGCTGCCGGCGAGCGTTTTCCTTGATCACATTGACAATGACTGACCAGTCAGTCATAATATCCCTATGACAAAACGCACCGAAAGCACAACCCGCACCCAGCCCGCCAGCCGCCGGACCACGATCCGGGCTGCCGCGGCGAGGATCCCGAAAGTGGCCTCGGCAAAGCTGCCCGAGCCGAGGCCGCCGGCGAACCGTGCGGAGAAATCCGCGGAGCGGCGCGCTGCGATCATCGAGGCGGCGATGGATGAGTTCATCGCGCGGGGCTATGCCGCGACGCGGCTCGACGACGTCGCCAAGCGCGCGGGCGTCGCCAAGGGCACGCTCTATCTCTACTTCAAGGACAAGGAGACGATGTTCGAGGAGCTGATCCGCACCGCGCTGGTGCCGCTGATCAGCCGCATGACCGCGCTGCCGACCATCACCGGTCCGGTGCGCGACGCGGTGGAGGGATTTGCCGAGACCTTCATCCGCGAGGTCGTCTCCACCCGGCGCGGCGACATCATCCGCCTGATCGTGTCCGAAGGGCCGCGCTTCCCGGCGATCGCCGATTTCTATTTCCGCGAGGTGGTGTCGAAGGGCCTGACCGGCATGAAGGCGCTGGTCCAGCTCGCGATTACGCGCGGCGAGATCAAGCACCGCGAGCTAGGAGACTTTCCGCAACTGGTCGTCGCACCGGCCATCGTCGCGGTGATCTGGCAGAGCCTGTTCGCCCGGCACGCGCCGCTCGATGGGCTCGCGATGTTCAAGGTGCATCTCGATCTGATCTTCGGCGAACGGAGGAAGACATGACCGCGTCGCGCCTGATGAAGCTCGTGACAGCCGTTGCGCTGGCGGCGGCGCTGGCAGGTTGCAAGGAGAAGCGGGATCCGGGCTTCCAGGGCTGGGTCGAGGCCGACATGATCTTCGTCAGCCCCGACGAATCCGGCCGCGTCATCAAGCTCAACGTGCGCGAGGGCGACGAGGTCAAGCCTGGCGATCTCATCTATTCGGTCGACGACGATCTGCAGCGCGCCGATCTCAACCAGAACAACGCGACGCTCGCGAATGCCCAGCAGAGCTATGACCGCGCAGCCTCGCTGCGCGGCACCGGCGCCGGCACCCAGGCCAACCTCGATTCCGCGGTCTCGGCGCTGCGCGTCGCAGAGGCGCGCGTCGTCACCTCGCAGACCCGGCTCGATCGTCGCAAGGGCTTTGCGCCGATCGCGGGCTCGATCCAGCAGATCTATTTCCGCGAGGGCGAGATGGTGCAGGCGCAGCGGCCGGTGTTGTCGATCATGCCGCCCGGCAACATGAAGCTGCGCTTCTTCGTGCCGGAGACCGAGCTGCCGAAGCTCGCGCTCGGCGACGAGGTAAGGGTGACTTGCGACAACTGCGCCAAAGACCTCACCGCGAAGATCTATTTCATCGCCACGACGGCGGAGTACACGCCACCCGTCATCTACAGCCTCGATGAGCGCAACAAGCTGGTCTATCTGATCCAGGCGCGGCCGAGCCGGCCCGATGTCCTGCGTGTCGGTCAGCCGATCAGCATCTACCTCAATCCGAAGACGCCGGTGGCGGAGCGCAGATGAACGGCGGCCCCACCAGCACGCAGCCCGGCGCATCTTCCATCGCGATCGATGTGAAGGGTCTGACCAAGTCGTTTGGCGGACGCGAGGTGGTCCATGACCTGTCGATGCAGGTCAAGCGCGGCTCGATCTATGGCTTCCTCGGCCCCAACGGCAGCGGCAAGACCACGACTATCCGCATCCTGTGCGGGCTGCTGACGCCTGACAGCGGCGAGGGCACCTGCCTCGGCTACGACATCCGGCGCGATGCCGACAAGATCAAGCGCAAGGTCGGCTACATGACGCAGCGCTTCAGCCTCTACCAGGATTTGTCGGTGCGCGAGAATCTGGAGTTCGTCGCACGGCTCTACGGCATGCCGGACGCGCGCGGCGCGGCGCGCGACATGATCGCACGGATCGGACTGAAGGGCCGCGAGGAGCAGCTTGCCGCCAATCTCTCCGGCGGCTGGAAGCAGCGGCTGGCGCTCGGTGCCTGCACGCTGCCCAATCCGCAATTGTTGCTGCTGGACGAGCCGACCGCCGGCGTCGATCCCAAGGCGCGGCGCGATTTCTGGAACGAGATCCACGCGCTGGCCGCTGAAGGGCTTACCGTGCTGGTCTCGACCCACTACATGGACGAGGCCGAGCGCTGTCACGAGATCGCCTACATCGCCTATGGCCACCTGCTGGCTCACGGCACTGTGGACGAGGTGATCGCGGCCTCCGCGCTATCGACCTGGACGGTGACCGGCGAGGACTTCAACGGCCTGATGGCCGAGCTCACCGGCAAACCGGGCGTCGACATGGCAGCGCCGTTCGGCACCAGCCTGCATGTCTCGGGCCGCGACAAGGCAGCGCTCGAGGCTGCCATCGCACCCTATCGCAGCAGTCCGAAATGGCACTGGCAGGCGAGCGAGCCGTCGCTCGAAGATGTCTTCATCGATCTGATGGGGCGCTCCACGGATAACTTCCAGGGATAATTGCCATGAGCGCAACGGACACGATCAAGAACAGTGAGGCGAGGGAGCCGGCGTTCGGCTTCTGGCGGCGCAGCTATGCGATGCTGGTCAAGGAATTCATCCAGCTTCGCCGCGACCGCGTCTCGTTCGCCATGATCATCATGCTGCCGGTGATGCAGCTCACGCTGTTCGGCTACGCCATCAACACCACGCCGCGCAATTTGCCGACCGCGGTGCTGACCCAGGAGGACACCGATCTCGGACGTTCGATCCTGAAGGCGATGGAGAACACCGCCTATTTCCATTTCGTCCGCGAGGTCCACACCGTCGAGGAGTTCGACGAGCTGCTGCAGTCCGGCAAGGTGCTGTTCGGGGTCGAGATCCCGCGCGGCTTCGAGCGCGCGGTGCGGCGTGGCGACCGGCCGGCGCTTCTGGTCGCGGCCGATGCCACCGATCCGGTTGCGTCGGGCACGGCGCTTGGCACGCTCGGGCCGCTGGTGCAGACCGCGCTGGCGCATGACCTGCACATCGGCGATCCCCCGGATATGCCGTTCGAGATCCGCGCCCATGCCCGCTACAATCCGGCAGCGGACTCGCGGCTCAACATCGTGCCCGGCCTGGTCGGGACCATCCTGACCATGACCATGCTGATCTTCACCGCGCTCTCGGTGACGCGCGAGATCGAGCGCGGCACCATGGAGAGCCTGCTGTCGATGCCGATCAAGCCGGTCGAGGTGATGTTCGGCAAGATCATCCCCTATGTGCTGGTCGGTTTCATCCAGGCCACGCTGATTATCGCGATCGGCATCCTGCTGTTCGGCGTGCCGGTCCTCGGCAGCCTGACGCTGCTGGCGCTGCTCACCACGCTGTTCATCACCACCAATCTGTCGATCGGCTACACGTTCTCGACCATCGTGCAGAACCAGCTGCAGGCGATGCAGCTCTCGATGATGTTCTTCCTGCCGAGCATCCTGCTGTCCGGTTTCATGTTTCCGTTCGCAGGCATGCCGGTCTGGGCGCAATATATCGGCGAGGGGCTGCCGCTGACCCATTTCGTGCGCATCGTCCGCGCCATCATGCTGAAGGGCGCGGCGATGCAAAACCTGCAATACGACACCATCGCGCTGGTGGCACTGATGCTGTTCGCCATGACCGTCGCCGTGACGCGCTTCCGCCGCACGCTCGATTGAGGCAGAATGATGCAAGGAGCCATTCTGGCGTGGTGACCGAGGCGATGACGATGGCTGGCTGGTGGGGCCGCGGGAAGACAATGCAGGCGACGACCGTATCCGCCGATTTCCACCATGCCCTGATGCGCGAGGTGATGACCACCGAGCTGCTCCGCGTCAAGGTGCTGATCGGTACCGCCGTGATGCTCGGCGCGATCAGCCTGCTGGTGTATCTGTTCGCGCCGGAGGCGGTCAGCCGGGTCTGGCACGGCAACCTCAGCCCGGTCTACATTTTCTACGTCACCGGTCCGCTGATCCTGTTCGAGATCTGGGTGCACGGTGCGATCACCTGGTACATGCGCAAGGACCGCGACCTGCCGGTGATCCGGCGCTACATCGGCGTGCTGGTCGAGACCTCGCTGCCGACCGTGGTGCTGGCGCTGCATATCGACAGTATGGGACGCCAGGAGGCGCTCGGCTTCGTGGCGCCGCTGATCTATTTCGTCTTCATCATCCTGTCGACGCTGCGGCTCGACTTCTGGCTCTCGACCTTCACCGGCTTCGTCGCGGCGACCGAGCTGTTCTACATGGCGGTGTTCTTCCACGCGGCGGATGGTGTCGCGGCCGATCAGGGCATCTACTATCACGCAGCGCGCAGCACGATCATCCTGATCTGCGGCGTGCTGGCCGGGGCGGTCGGCCTGCAGTTGCGGCGACAGTTCGCCGCCAGCATTGCCGCTGCCACCGCGCGCGATCGCATCACCAATCTGTTCGGCCAGCACGTCTCGCCGCAGGTGGTCGAGCGCCTGATGGCTGAGGGCACCTCTACCGGGAGCGACATCCGCCGTGTCGCGGTGATGTTCGTCGATTTCCGCAGCTTCACGGCCGGCGCGCGCACGCGTTCGCCGCAGGAGGTGGTGGATCGGCTCGACGGCGCCTTTGCCGTGCTGGTCGATATCCTCGATCGCCACGGCGGCATCGTGAACAAGTTTCTGGGCGACGGCTTTCTCGCGCTGTTCGGCGCGCCGTTCGAGGCAGGCGATGCCGCGCATCAGGCGGTCGCTGCCGCCCGCGAGATGCTGGCGGCCAATGAACGCACCAACGCGGCGTCGAGCTGGCCGCTGCGCATCGGCATCGGCATCCATGTCGGCGAGGTCGTCGCCGGCAATATCGGCTCGCCGCGACGCAAGGAATACACGGTGATCGGCGACACCGTGAACTTCGCCGCACGGCTCGAGGCGCTCAACAAGGAGCTCGGCTCGCAATTCCTGATCTCGGCTGCCGTGCGCGATGCGCTCGGTGACGACTGCAAGGACGCCGTCTCGCGCGGCGAGATCCCGGTGCGGGGTTACGAGCACCCGGTGCCGGTCTGGCAATTGGGATAGGCCGTAACATCGTGAGGCCAAAGGTATCAAGGTAGCTATTGACGCGCTGTCATCTACTCATATAGATGACTAGATGAATTCAGCTCTCGACGACCGCCTGCCGCGCTACCAGCGTCTCCGCGACGATCTCGCGGCGCGCATCAACCGCAATGAATGGCGTCCGGGGGATCCGATCCCGTCGGAGGCCGAGCTCGGCGCGCATTACGGCGTCGCGATCGGCACCGTGCGCAAGGCGATCGATCAGCTCGTCAACGACGGCGTGCTGGAGCGCCAGCAGGGCCGCGGCACCTTCGTGCGTCGCGCGCGGTTCAATTCCTCGCTGTTCCGCTTCTTCCGCTTCCAGTCCGAGAGCGGCGAGCGCCGCGTGCCGCAAAGCCGGATCCTGCGGCGGAAGACGATGCCGGCGACAACAGCGGTGGCGTCGGCGTTGCGTATTTCCGTCGGCGAGCCCGTCATCAGCCTGTCGCGCCTGCGTTTGATCGACGACGTGCCGCTGCTCGCGGAGGAGATCTGGCTCGAGAGGTCGCGCTTCGAGGCGATCCTGTCGCTCGACACCGCCGAGTTCGGCGACTTGCTGTATCCGCTCTACGAGGATCGCTGCGGCCAGGTCGTGGTCTCCGCCGATGAAATCCTCACCGTCGAGATCGCGAACGAGATGCAATCGCGCCTGCTGCGGCTGGAAGCCAACGCGCCGCTGATCATGGTCGAGCGCCTTGCCTTCGATCTGGAGCGGCGGCCGATCGAATGGCGCCGCTCACGCGGGCCGGCGGATCGCTTCCGCTACCACGCCGAGATCAGATGAGCGCGGCAACCAAATAAAACAACACAAGACGTTTCAGGGAGGAATGATGGCAAACTGGTACAGCGAATGCTCGCCGCTCGAACGGCGCACCTTCTGGGCAAGTTTTGGCGGCTGGGGGTTGGATGCACTCGACGTCCAGATGTTCAGCCTTGCGATCCCGGCGCTGATCGCAGCGTTCGGGATCAGCAAGGCCGATGCCGGACTGCTCGGCTCGGTCACGCTGTTCTTCGGCGCGTTCGGCGGCTGGCTCGGCGGCGCGCTCGGCGATCGCTTCGGGCGGGTGAAAGCGCTGCAGATCACGGTCGCGACCTTTGCGCTTGCGACCTTCGCCTGCGCGTTCGCGATGAGCTACACCCAGCTCCTGGTCCTGAAGGCGATCCAGGGCGTCGGCTTCGGCGCCGAATGGGCCTGCGGCGCGGTGCTGATGGCCGAGATCATTCGCGCCGAGCATCGCGGCAAGGCGCTCGGCGCGGTGCAGAGCGCCTGGGCGGTGGGCTGGGGCGCGGCGGTGCTGCTGTCGGCGCTGGTGTTCACCTATGCGCCGGCCGAGATCGCCTGGCGCATCCTGTTCGCCGTCGGTCTGATCCCGGCGCTCTTGATCCTGTACATACGCCGCGGATTGAAGGAGCCGCCGCGCGCCGCATCGCGCGCAGCCGAGCCGCCGTTCTTCGCGACGCTCGCCGGCATCTTTCACCGCGATGTGCTGCGGTCGACCTTGATCGGCGGCCTGTTCGGCATCGGCGCCCATGGCGGCTACGCGGCGCTGACGACATTCCTGCCGACTTATCTCCGCGAGGTGCGGCATCTCTCGGTGCTCGGTTCCAGCGCCTATCTCGCTGTGATCATCGTCGCCTTCTTCTGCGGCTGCGTGGTCTCAGGGATCATCAGCGACCGGATCGGGCGGCGCGCCAACGTGACGCTGTTCGCCGCCGCATGCGTCGTGACGGTGCTGGTCTACATCTTCGCGCCGCTCTCCAATTCGCAGATGCTGGTGCTGGGCTTTCCGCTCGGCTTCTTCTCGGCGGGCATTCCCGCCAGCATGGCGGCGCTGTTCAGCGAGCTGTACCCGGCGGGCGTGCGCGGCACCGGCGTCGGCTTTTGCTACAATTTCGGCCGCATCGTCTCGGCGGCGTTTCCCTTCCTCGTCGGCTACCTCAGCGATCACATCGGCCTTGGTGCGGCGATCGGGATCGACGCGGCGTTTGCTTATTCGCTGGTTCTGGTCGCGGTGCTGATGCTGCCGGAAACCCGCGGCAAGGTTTTCGAGCAGGCCGCCGCCACGCGCGCGTGATGATGAGGAATGATCATGACATCGTACGAACATGGGTTGACGCGGCGCCAGTTTGCCGCGGGAGTAGCCGCCGCGCTGTCGGCAGGCGGATTGGCGAGCAAGGTGAGGGCTGAGGTGCCGCGATTGGCGATCGATACCCACGCCCACGTTTTCCATCGCGGGCTGAAGCTCGCGCCGGGCCGCCGCTACGCGCCCGACTACGACGCGCCGCTCGCGCTCTATCTGCAGCAGCTCGACCAGAACGGCATCACCAATGGCGTCCTCGTGCAACCGAGTTTTCTCGGCACCGACAATTCCTATCTGGTGGAATGCCTGAAGGCGACCAATGGCCGCCTGCGCGGCATCGCCGTCGTCGACCCCACCATTGCGGCTGACGAGCTGCACGCGCTCGATCGCGCCGGCGTGGCCGGTATCCGCCTCAACCTGGTCGGCCAGACGCTGCCCGATCTGACGTCGCCGGAGTGGACCGGCCTGCTGGCACAGATCAGGACGCTCGACTGGCAGGTCGAGATCCAGCGCAACGCCAGCGATCTTGCTGTGCTCGCGCCTAGATTACTCGATCAGGGCGTAAAGGTTGTGCTCGATCATTTCGCCTTGCCCGATCCGAAGCTCGGCATCGACGATCCCGGATTCCAGTCGGTCCTCAAGCTTGGCGCGACGCGAAATGTCTGGGTCAAGATCTCGGCGCCGTATCGCAACGGCGCCGCCGGCGGGGCATTCGCGAAGCAGGCCTATCCGTTGCTGCGCAATGCCTATGGCGTCGATCGGCTGCTGTGGGGCAGCGACTGGCCGCACACGCAATTCGAGTCGACGCAGAGCTACGCCAAGAACCGCAAATTCCTCGACGAGCTCGTCACCGATGCCGGTGAGCGCGCGCGTGTGCTCGCATCACCGCGCGAGGTGTTTCGGTTCTAGCTCGCGGGCGATTGTACCGAGTGCTCTGATGGGCGTCATTGCAGCTGTGCTACGATGATGCCATCGGTCGCGGATGACCGGAGCACAAGGACACGCAAGATGCAGCGGCGCTATATCACCGTCGACGTTTTCACCGACCGCGCCTTCGGCGGCAACCCGGTCGCCGTGGTGCTCGACGCCGAGGGGCTGTCGACGGCGCAGATGCAGGCGATCGCGACCGAGTTCAACTATTCCGAGACGACCTTCGTGCTGCCGCCGCAGGACAAGGCCAACGACGCCCAGGTTCGCATCTTCACGCCGGTCAGAGAACTGCCGTTTGCCGGACACCCCAATGTCGGTACCGCCTTCGTGCTGGCGCAGCTTGCGAAGGAGCCGAAGTCGCGTCTGATCTTCGAGGAGAAGGCGGGGTTGGTGCCGGTCGATATCGCGCGAGACGGCGGCAGGGTCGTTGCCACTGAGCTGACCGCGCCGCAGCCGCTGTCGCGGCTGGCGCAATTCTCCGCCGCGGAGGTCGCGAGCCTGATCTCGCTCACGGCAGACGATGTCAGGACGGACCGTCAAGCCCCGCAGGTGGTCGGCGTGGGAACGCCGTTCCTGGTCTTCGAGGTCGCATCGCGCGATGCGGTGCGGCGGGCAAAACCCGATGCGGCGGCGTTCGGCCGCTTCTTCCCGCGTGACGGCGCATTCTCCGCATACTTCTACACGCGCGATGTCCCCGCCGCGGAGCAGCCTTGCGATATACAGGCGCGGATGTTCTTTCCGGGATCAAGCGGCCTGATCGAGGACCCCGCCACCGGCAGCGCCACGGTCGCCGCAGCCGCGCTGCTTGCGGCGCTCGATCCGCTGCGTGACGGCACCCTGAAGCTGACGGTCGGCCAGGGCTTTGACATGGGCCGGCCGAGCCTGTTGCTCACACGGGTGCGCAAGCAGGACGGTGCAGTCATGTCAGCGCATGTCGGCGGCGCCTGTGTGCAGATGATGCAGGGGACGTTGCGCCTGGAGGGGGAAGGCTAGAGCGTTTTCTAGACCTGCGGCGCGGCCAGATTCTCGATCTTGACGCCGTCGCGCTCCTCGATGATCTCGGCGATCCAGCGGCGGTGGCAGTGCTCGTGGTCGCGCTCGTAGCAGAGGATGCAGACCGGGCCGGACTTCTTCACCAGCGCCGACAGCTCGTCGAGCTCTTCCCTGGCCTGCACTGTCTTGAGGTGCGCCGAGTAGATCTTGTGCAGCAAGGCATATTGGCCGCTGCGCGCCGCCTCCCGTCCGCTCTTCGGGGTGCCGAGGCCGCGGAGGTGGACGTAGCCGATGCCGCGCTCGTCGAGGCCTGCGGCGAGCTGGGTCTTGGAGAAGCCCGGCCGGCGCGAGGAGGCGATCGCGCGGACGTCGACCAGGAGTTTCACGCCGGCATGCTGGAGCTCGTCGAGCACGGCCTTGGACGGCGTCTGCTCGTAGCCGATGGTGAACAGCTTCCGCGCCTTCGCCATCGGTTCTCGCTCACTTCACCCGTTCGATCAGTTCCATCGCGCCCGCGGGCGCGCGGATCTTGCCCTCGTGGATCACGTAGGCGAACACGTCGCGCGGCGCCTTCTTCGGCGCTGATTTGTCGACTTTCGGCAGGTCGTCCGGCTCGCTGCCGCCGGCCCAGTCCTGAAACCGCTTGGCCCAGGCGTCGAGCTGCTTCGGCGGATAGCAGGTCTTCAACTCGTCATTGCCCTTCTGCAGCCGGGCATAGACGAAGTCGCTGGCGACATCGGCGATCGCCGGATATTTGCCGTGCTCGGCGAACACCACCGGCACCTCGTGCTCGCGAATGAGGGCGACGAACTCGGGCACGCAAAAGCTGTCATGGCGCACCTCGACCACATGGCGCAGCGCGCGGCCGTCGAGCTTGCGCGGCAGCAGTTCGAGGAACTTGCCGAAATCGGCGCCGTCGAATTTCTTGGTCGGCGCAAACTGCCAGAGCACGGGCCCGAGCCGGTCCCTCAGCTCCAGCACGCCCGAATCATAGAACCGCTTCACCGAATCGCCGGCCTCGGCGAGCACGCGGCGGTTGGTGGCGAAGCGCGGCCCCTTCAGCGAGAAGATGAAGCCGTCGGGCACTTCGCTGGCCCATTTGCGAAAGCTCTCCGGCTTCTGCGAGCCGTAATAGGTGCCGTTGATCTCGATCGAGGTCAGCTTGGAAGCCGCATAGGACAGCTCCTTCGCCTGCGTGAGCTTCTCCGGATAGAACACCCCGCGCCATGGCTCGAAGGTCCAGCCGCCGATGCCGATGTAGATGTTGCCTGCGTCTGTCTTGGTCGTCTTGGTGTCTGTCTTGGTCGCCTTGGTGGGAGCTTTGGCCACGACTGCACTCATCGCGAGGAGGGAGGGGATCGAGATTAGTCAAAATAATCGTGATTGGCCAGTTTGCCAGATCTGCGCGGCGATGCTTATCGTGCTCGCCGGTGTTGGCTAGGATGCGGAAAAACGGGAGAACAACAATGCGCATGCTGGTTGCGGCCGCCCTTTTGATCACGTCCTCCGCCGCTATTTCGTCCGTTGCCATATCCTCCGCCGCGATGGCCGACGACGTCGACGATGCGCACAAGCTCGCGATCACCGGCCGCGACGCCTACTGGAATTGTCTCGCCCGCGAATATCCCCGCGACAGCAACAAGACGATGTCCGACCAGGAGTTCACCTCGCTGATCGCCAATGTCTGTCCCTCGGAGCGGCAGAACTTCCGTGTGTCGCTGATCGACTTCCTGTCGCTGCAGTTTCCCAAGCAGGATGCCGACGTCAACCTGACCACCGCCAACCGCGCGATCGAGCTGGCGCAGAAGGACATCGTCACCGCCTTCACCCGGCGCAAGGCCGCGGCGAAATAGGTTCCCCGAATCCTGTTGCGGCCGGCCGATTTTTGATATCAATCCGCGCAGGCGAGGGATGATCGGCATGCGCTCAAAATCGACGGCAGGCTTCTTGGGCGCAGTGGTCGCAGCGCTCGCGCTGGCGGCGGCGTTCATCTATGGGCCGTCGCCCAGCCAGCTCCGTAACCCGACCCAGCCCGCCGCAGCTCAGCCGCACGCGGCTCCTGCCGCTGAGGCCGCACCAGCGGCCCCGGTGCCGCGCGGCCCGGTGATCCGGGAAGTCCCGAACAACTAGCGCCAAGACGCTAACGCCAAGACCTCACGCCAAGACGCCTTCCAGAGCGCCCCTTGCAGACCACCCCCTTGCGGACCGCGTGGGGGCTTCCTATCTAGCCCCTAACGGCGACGTTGCAGCTTAAGGGCTCCGGCGCTGGGACGACCACGACAATGTCGGCTGCGCCGGATGTACGCGCGGCCCTTGTTCGTGGTCGTTGGCATTTTCAGGGGTATTTTGCCCCGTTTTCCCGCTTCCTGAGAGAGCGTACGGGCCGGCCTGCCTTGGCAGGGGCGGAGGCTGCGGCTATACGCTGGCGCTCATGAATGACGCCATCAAGCCGGGCCCCGAAACCTCGTCGCAGGCAGCAAGTTTGCCGCAGCTTTCGGTGGTCGTCCCGACCTTCAACGAACGCGACAACGTCACGGTACTGTACCGTCGGCTCGATGCGACCCTGAAGGACGTGTCCTGGGAAGTCATCTTCGTCGATGACAATTCGCCCGACGCCACCTGGGACGTGGTGCGTGCGCTGGCGCGGAAGGATTCCCGCGTGCGCTGCATCCGCCGAATCGGCCGGCGCGGCCTGTCCGGCGCCTGCATCGAGGGCATCCTGGCCTCGAGCGCGCCCTATGCCGCCGTCATCGATGCGGACCTGCAGCATGACGAAACCCAGCTCCCGAAGATGGTGGCGCTGCTGCAGAGCGGCGAGGCCGAGCTCGTGGTCGGCAGCCGCTATATCGAGGGTTACAAGGCCGAAGGCTTCAACAAGCAGCGCGCCGGCGCCAGCGCCTTCGCCACCGAGATCGCGCGCCGCGCGCTGAAGGTCGAGATCGCCGATCCCATGAGCGGCTTCTTCATGATCCGCCGCGACCGCTTCGAGCAGCTCGCACCGCAGCTCTCGACCCAGGGCTTCAAGATCCTGCTCGATGTGGTGGCGACCGCGGAGGGTAAACTGCGCGCGGTCGAAATTCCCTACACCTTCGGTGCGCGCCAGCATGGCGAGAGCAAGCTCGACTCGATGGTCGCGCTCGACTTCCTCGGCCTGGTGCTGGCGAAGCTGACGAATGATCTGATCTCGCTGCGCTTCATTCTGTTCGCAGCCGTCGGCGGGCTCGGCCTGGTGGTGCACCTGATGGTGCTGTTCATCGCGTTGGAACTGTTCAAGGCGCCGTTCCCGGAGGCCCAGGCCGCCGGCGCGATCGTCGCCATGACCAGCAACTTCATCCTCAACAATTTCCTGACCTACCGCGATCAGCGGCTGAAGGGCTTCGGCATCCTGCGCGGCCTGCTGCTGTTCTATCTGGTCTGCAGCGTCGGCCTGCTGGCCAATGTCGGCGTCGCGTTCTCGGTCTACGACCAGGAGCCGATCTGGTGGCTTGCGGGCGCGGCCGGCGCGCTGATGGGCGTGGTGTGGAACTACGCGATGTCCGGGCTGTTCGTCTGGCGCAAGCGATGACGGTGGCATGAACCCGAACGAGGCGCGGCTGGCCCGGAACACCGCTCTTGCGGTGTGCGCGCTGGTCGGGTTGCGGCTGGCCGCTGCCGCATGGACGCCGCTCACCTTCGACGAAGCCTATTACTGGATGTGGTCGAAGGCGCTCGCCGGCGGCTATTACGACCATCCGCCGATGGTCGCGGTCGTGATCCGGCTCGGCACCATGATCGCGGGCGACACGGCGTTCGGCGTGCGGCTGGTCTCGATCCTGCTCGCGTTGCCGATGAGCTGGGCGATCTACCGGGCGGCCGAAATCCTGTTCGGCGGCCGGCGCATCGCCGCGAGTGCAACCATCCTGCTCAATGTCACGCTGATGGCCGCTGTCGGCACCTTGATCGTGACGCCGGACGCGCCGCTGCTGGTTGCGGCCAGCTTCCTGCTGTACGCGCTCGCAAAGGTGCTGGAGAGTGGCCGCGGCGCCTGGTGGCTTGCGGTCGGCGCCAGCGCCGGTGCGGCGCTGCTGTCGAAATACACGGCGCTGTTCTTTGGTCCGGCGATCCTGATCTGGCTTGCGACGGTGCCGAAGCTGCGGCGCTGGTATCTCTCGCCATGGCTCTATCTCGGCGGCCTGGTTGCGGCCGGCCTGTTTGCGCCGGTGATCCTCTGGAACGCCGATCACCAATGGGTGTCGTTCATCAAGCAGATGGGGCGCGCCCGGATCGAGGACTTCCGGCCGAACTACATCGCCGAGCTGATCCCGACACAGTTTGCGTTCGCGACGCCCTTGGTCTTCATCCTCGGCGTGATGGGCCTTTATGCGCTCTACCGGCGTCGTGCCGGCGCGATGCCGGCCCGTGTGCTGGTCAACACGATGTTCTGGACCATCGTGGTCTACTTCAGCTGGCATGCGCTGCATGCGCGGGTCGAGGCCAACTGGTTTGCGCCGGTCTATCCGGCCTTTGCCGTGGCGGCTGCGGTCGCCGCGATCCAGGTGCAATGGGCGCCGCGCCAGCAGCGTACGATCGATTTCTGCCGCCGCTGGGCCGCGCCCACGGGCGTCGTGCTGTTCGCGCTGCTGATCGTGCAGGCCAACACCGGCATGCTCTCGGGTTACCGCCGCGACGCCACTGTGCGCAGCGTCGGTGTCGGCTGGCAGGAGCTCGCGGACGAGATCGAGGCGGTGCGCGCGCGCACCGGCGCGAGCTGCGTGCTCTCGCCGGACTACGGCACCACCGGCTGGCTCGCCTTCTATCTCCCCAAGGGCACCTGCGTCGCCCAGCAGGGGCAACGCATTCGTTGGGTCAACATGCCGGAGCCGAGCCCTGCGCAATTGTCCGGCAAGCTGCTGTATATGCATGAGGTCGACCAGGCGATGCCGGCCGCGGTGCGCGACAATTTCGCCCACGTCGAAACGGTGGCCGGGGCCAAGCGCATGCGCGGGCCGCTGGTGATCGAGACCTACGCGCTCGATCTGCTTGAGGGTGCCAAGGGCGAGGTCCTTGACCGCTCGCCGCCGCCGGAACTGCAGTAAACTACCGCCGTTGAATGTCGGATCGTCCGGGTCCGGCTCGTCTTCCAGGGAGCCCGTCAACCACGCGAGGTTCCAACCATGACCAGTTCCGTCCTGAAGCCTGCTGCCGAGCTCGCCGAGACCAATGTCAGGCGCTTTCCCAATGAAAGCGCCGAGTATCGTCGGGCGCGCCAGCAGCTGCTGGTCGAGGAGATCGAGTTACGTCGTCACATCGAGCGCGTCGCCGCGCTGCGCCGCGCGTTGCCGCCGGGCGGCGAGGTGACCAAGGCCTACGCGTTCACCGGTGAGTCCGGCGCGGCGTCGCTCGCCGGTCTGTTCGGCAACAAGCAGACGCTTATCGTCTACAGCTACATGTTCGGCCCCCAGCGCGAGAGGCCGTGCCCGATGTGCACATCGTTCATGAGCACATGGGAGGAGAAGCTGCCCGATATCGAGCAGCGGGTGTCGTTCGTGTTCGTCGCGCGCTCGCCGATCGCACGGCTGATCGAGGCGAAGCGGGCGCGCGGCTGGTCGCGTCACAAGGTCTATTCGGATGCGTCGGGAGATTACACGCGCGACTATGTCAGCAAGGATGACAGCGACGTGCCCGGCTACAATGTCTTCACGCGCCACGACGGCACGATCCGTCATTTCTGGGCCGGCGAGATGGGCGCGGGCACCATGGACCCCGGCCAGGACCCGCGCGGCGCGCCGGACATGGATCCGCTCTGGACCTTGCTCGACACCACGCGCGAGGGACGCGGCGCGGACTGGTATCCGAAGCTTAGCTATTGAGGAGATGATTCTTGCCCGGTCCCCGCGCGATCACGGGGCGATCGGCAAGGAAATTCTCCCTAGGATTTATCCCGGTATGCGGCGGCGGAACCGCGCGCCGGAATGTCCCATCATGGGACAGAAAAGCCGTTTTGGCGGTCCAATGCCATCTTAAAAAAGCCCTATGCCACAGGCACTTCCCGCGTTGCAGGGGATCGCATCCGGTTAAGTCGCATTTAACTAAAAGTCGCCTTAATGGCCGTCTGTGCCCCCGCGCGACGTTGAGCCGAACACCGTTCGACCACGCGTCGAGTGAGGGACAAAGGTGGACCTGTTTTGAGCGCCGGGCGTATGGGTACGAGTACAAGTGCGTATGTTCTTGGGGCACCGAGCCGCAAGAAAACCTCCCGAAAAATTCTCCCACAGCATTTCCTCGGCAGCGCCGCGGTGGCGGGGCTGGTGCTTGGTTGTGCCTGGACCGTCTACGCCAACATCTTTGCTGCGGGCGTCTATCCGTCAGTGGGCAATGCGTCGTTTGATGCGCCGGTGGTGAAGCGGCCCGTGGCCGCCGCCGCACGGCCGACACCCGCGTTCAACGAGGTGTTCGCGTCGCTGACGCCGGCGCCGGTGGCTCCCGCCAAGACCGAAGTTGCCAAGACCGAGGTTGCCAAGACCGAGGTGGCGAAGTCGGAAGCGCAGGCACCTTCGCTTATGTTTAACGATCGGTTTGCGGCTGCCTCGCCCGAGGGCGTGGCCTCCAGCGTCGTGGCCGACGCCGCATCGCAGATCGATCCGATCAAGCAGGCCGCCGCGCCCAAGGCCGCTGAAGCGGCGAGGGTGGTCGCCAGCGCGGAACTCGCCGAAACATCGAAGCCGCTGCCGGCGCCGAAGTCGGTGGAGACCGCCAGGAAGCAAGCCGCCGCCAATTTGAAGGTGGCGCTCAACGATCCCGCTGCCAATGTGCAGCCCAAGGCGGCCGAGAAGGCTTCCGAGCCGAAGCCTGCCGAAGCCAAGCAAGCTGCGAAATCCAGCGGCGTCCGCGACATGGCTGCGCGCGCCAAGGCCGCGGTGATGTCGATCGCGTCGAGCGAGCGAGCGACCATGGTCGAGAAGCTGTGGGGCAAGCGCGAGTCGGGCGGCGGGCTGCTCTCGTTCGCCTCCGCCGACGCCAATGTCACCGGCAGCATCCCGTCGACGCTGGACCAGAATCCGATGCTTGGCGGCTCGCCGCCCTATGACCGCCAGACCGCGGTGTACGACATCTCGGCCAAGACCGTGTATCTGCCCGACGGCACGCGCCTCGAAGCGCATTCGGGCCTCGGCTCGAGGCTGGACGATCCCAGGTCCTCGCACATGAAGATGGTCGGCGTGACGCCGCCGCACATCTACGAGCTCAAGCCGCGCGAAGCGCTGTTCCACGGCGTGCCGGCGCTGCGGCTCAATCCGATCGGCGGCGAAGGCAAGATCTTCAACCGCGACGGTCTGCTCGCGCATACCTTCATGCTCGGCCCGAACGGCGACTCCAACGGCTGCGTCTCGTTCAAGGACTATTACGCGTTCCTCGACGCCTACCGTAACAAGGGCATCCGCCGCCTCGCGGTGCTCGCGCGGGTTCAGTAAGGCAGAGCGGTCAGCGCGCAGGCATCCCGCGGCTGCGGCCTGATCGACGTCTAGAACTAGGTGCCATTGTCGCTATACTGCGCTGATCCAGGGCGAGTCCAAGCTCGGCAACGGATCCGGTGCAAAGCGAACATGTCTCCGACACACCCCATCGAAACTCCGCCGCCGATCACGACCGAAGCGTTCGTCGATGCCGCGGCCGCCGTTGCCCGTCTCGAGGAGATCTACGAGCGCAACACCGGATTCCTGCGCAGTCGCTTCGAGGCCTATGTCAACGGGGTGCCGTGCACGACCCGGGTGCGGGCGCATTACCCGTTCGTCCGCATCACGACCTCCTCGCATGCCCGGCTCGATTCGCGGCTTGCCTACGGTTTTGTCGCGGGACCCGGTGTCCACGAGACCAGCATCACGCGGCCGGACATCTTCCGGACCTACCTCACCGAGCAGATCGGGCTCCTGATCAAGAACCATGGCGTGGCGGTCGAGATCGGCGAGTCGAACGAGCCGATTCCGATCCATTTCGCCTACCGGCGCGACATCAATATCGAGGCAGCGCTGACCATCGCCGACAGCTCGGCGTTCACACGATCGCTGCGCGACGTGTTCGATACGCCAGACCTTGCGGCGATGGACGATGCGATCGCGGACGGGACGTTCGAGCTGACGCCGGGCACGCCAGAGCCGCTGGCCCTGTTCCGTGCCGCGCGCGTCGATTATTCGCTGCGCCGGCTCTATCACTACACCGGCACCGATCCCGAGCACTTCCAGAATTTCGTGATCTTCACCAACTACCAGTTCTATGTCGACGCCTTTGCGCAATCGAGCCTGCAGCGTCTCGCGTCGGGCGAGGAAGGCCTCGAGGCGTTCGTCGCGCCCGGCAACGCGATCACGCACAACGCGCTGGCAGGCGGCGGCACCATCGGGACGGCCTCGGATCGCGTCCCGCAGATGCCGGCGTTTCATCTCGTCGAGCCCGGCTATCGCGGCATCACCCTGATCAATATCGGGATCGGTCCATCGAACGCGCGCAACATCACCGATCACGTCGCGGTGCTGCGGCCGCATGCCTGGCTGATGATCGGGCATTGCGCCGGCTTACGCAACACGCAGCGGCTCGGCGACTATGTGCTGGCCCATGGCTATGTCCGTGAGGATCACGTGCTCGATCACGAGCTGCCGCTGTGGGTGCCGATCCCCGCGCTTGCCGAGATGCAGGTCGCGCTCGAGGAGGCGGTCGGCGAGGTGACCGGGCTCAGCGGCTTCGAGCTCAAGCGCTTGATGCGCACCGGCACGGTCGCCAGCGTCGACAATCGCAACTGGGAAATCAGCGGGCCGCAGGTGATCCGGCGGATGTCGCAATCGCGCTCCATCGCGCTCGACATGGAATCGGCAACGATCGCTGCCAATGGCTATCGCTTCCGCGTGCCCTACGGCACGCTGCTGTGTGTCTCGGACAAGCCGCTGCATGGCGAGATCAAGCTGGCGGGCATGGCGAGCGAATTCTATCGCCAGCGCGTCGGCCAGCATCTTCAGATCGGGCTGAAGGCGCTGGAGCGGCTCAAGCAGCAAGAATCCGAGCGGCTACATTCGCGCAAGCTGCGCAGCTTTGCCGAGGTCGCGTTTCAGTAGCGTCGAACGACGCTCGCCTCTCTCACGCTGCGAGCGATTTCCACAGCTGCGTTTCGACGCCGATGGCCGCCTTGATCTGCGGCCGTGCCTGAATGCGTGAGAGATAGGCTGCCAGTGGCGGCCATTCCGCGACGTCGACACCGGCGGCGCGGAGCAGCAGCAGGGCCCAGGCAAGGTGCGCGTCCGCGACCGTGAAGCGGTCCCCGACCAGAAATTCGCGGTGCGCGAGATGCGCTGATGGCACCGACAAGGTCTGGCCGATCCTGGCGCGAGGTTTGGCAAGCGATGCGTCGTCCTTGTACCAGAAGGTCGGGAACAAAAAGCCTTTGTGGATCTCGGTGCCGACGAAGCTCAGCCACTCCTGCAGGCGGTAGCGATCGGGATGGCCAGGTGCCGGCGCGAGGCCAAGCTCGGGTTTGAGGTCCGCGATGTATTGCAGGACCGCCGCGCTCTCCGTCAGGTGTTCGCCGTTCTCGAGCACCAGCACCGGCACCGCGCCCTTCGGTGCGATCGAGCGGAAGTCGCCATCGTCCTCCAGCACCTTCTTGGCCCAGAGATGGACGAGGTGATAGCGCGCCTCGATCCCGGCTTCCATCAGTGCCATGCGGCTGGCCAACGAGCAGGCCATCGGCGAGAAATAGAGCTGGAGCATGGCGATGTCTCTCAAGCGAGGGCGTTGCCGCGGGCGATGATCGCGAAACGGTCGGACAGTTCGGCGAGCGCGACGTCGTGAATGAGTTTTGCGGCAATCGTGCCGCCGACACCGTCGGGCAGGTCGCGGGTGGCGCAGCTGTCGGCGTCGATGGTGGTGCGGAAGCCGAGATCGAGCGCGGCGCGGGCGGTCGAGCTCACGCACATATGCGTCATGAAGCCGGCTAGCACCAGCTCCTTGCGGCCGGTCGCGGCAAGTTGTGCATTGAGATCGGTGCCGGCGAATGCGTTCGGCAATTGCTTCTCGATCACGATCTCACCCGGCCGCGGTACCAGCGGCGCGACGATCGCGCCACGCTCCGCGGCACGATCGAACAGGCTTCCCGGCGATCCCTTGTGCGCGATGTGGATGATTTTGGCGCCGCTTTCGCGCGCGCGACCGAGCAGTGCAGTGGCCCGCGCGATAGCCGGGCTGGCGTCGGGCAAAGCGAGGGGACCGGCGAGATACTCGTTCTGGATATCGATCAGCACGAGGCAGGCATCGCCGAGGCGGGGCGGGGTGAGGTCGATACCGGCAAGCTGCATAAGTGTCTTGGCTGCGGTCATGGTCGTGAGATCTCCGGCGGATGTGTTGCCGAAATATAGCCGCGGACCGGCCTGCCGTTATGCAGGGATATTGCAGCCGGTGGCTGCGTTATTGCAGGCAGGCGGGATGCGATGTAGCCTGACGCCATGAACTGGGACGACCTTCGCATCATCGCGGCCGTCAGGGACGAGGGCACCTATGCCGGTGCCAGCGCGCGGCTGCGGATCGACGAGACCACCGTCGGCCGCCGGCTGGCGCGGATCGAGCGCGCGCTCGGCCTGCGGCTGTTCGAAGCGGCCGACGGCGTCCGCAGGCCGACCCGGCAGTGCGACGTGGTGCTCGCGCACATCCAGGCGATGGCGGCGCATGCCGAGGAGATCGGCCGGATCGGTGAAAGCCTGCCCGGCCCGGTGGGGCGGCTGCGGATCGCCTCCACCAATGCGATTGCGGAGGAAGTGCTGGCGCCGCGCACCAGCGCGTTCCTGCGCGCCCATCCGGGCCTGACGCTGCAATTCCTGACGTCGAGCGACAATGTGAAATTCTCGCGCTGGGAAGCCGATCTTGCGATCCGGCTGCGCAAGCCCGACAAGGGCGACTTCGCGATCTCGAAGCTCGCCGAAGTCAGGCTGTATTTCTTCGAGCCGGCGGCGACGGCGGCGGGAGAGCCTGTGACATGCGCGTATCCCGACGAGCTCGGCGCAATTCCGGAAATGCAGTTCCTGCGCGCGAAGCGACTTCGCGCGCGCTGCGTCACCGACAATGTCCGCATCATCCACAAGCTGATCCAGTCGCATCATGCAGTCGGCGTGCTGCCGGAGCACAGTTGCGTCGACCTGCTGACCGACCGCCGTCTGCGCGCCACGCCGCTGCCGAAGCGGCGCGACGTCTGGCTCCTGGTGCAAAACCATCTCAAGCGCGACGCGGCAACGCGCGCCACCATCGACTGGCTGCGCGGCTGCTTCCAGGACGTCGCGCGCAGCGGGTGAGGCGGTAACAGGCCCACTTGCTCTTCGTCATTCCCCGGTGCGCAATTGCGCACCTGAGGGCGGCGCGCAGCGCCGAGCCCGGAATCCATTCCTCCGCGCGTGATGTGGCCCGATGGATTCCGGGCTCTCGCTTCGCGAGCCCCGGAATGACGGGTTGCGCGTCGTTGCAGGGGTGCCGCAGCGGCCGACTGCATCGAAAAATTCGTGGGCATGGTCGGTGAGAGTGCAACACTGCCGCCGGATTGGACCGATAGGGGGCCGGTGGCGAAGGCGGATGAGCCGGCCCGGTCCCCGGATCAGTGATCGATCTCCTTCAATAAGGCCTTTCCATAGATGCAGGCTTCGTCGTCTTCGCCGAGGTGACATGATTGAGCGAGAGCATTTCGCGCACGGTCAATATCCCTGTCGACGCCGATACCGCGGATCAGATGAAACGCACTCATCGTGCAGGCCCAGGGGTCCTTGCGGTCGCATCCCAGCTGAAATGTTCGGACAGCGCAGCTGGTTCCCTGACCGGAATCCATCCCGGCAGCGCGATTGGTGCAGCCGGAGACGATGCCAAGTGCACAGGCCTTCAGGAAGAGCGCCTCTGACACACGGCTGCCGCCGGCCCTCTGCAGCACGAGTGCCGCCGCGTAGCAGTCGTTGCCGTCGCCCACGCGGCAGCGGTCAAGGCATTGATCCGTCGAAGCGGTGCAGCGTTCGACCGAGAAATCGGACGGGCCGGCTCGAGACGGCATAAGATCAGCAGGACATTGATCGAGGTTTGGAAGCCAATCCGGCCAGGACGCTTCCAGCTGCTCCACGATTTTCGCGCCGTCAGTCGCGCCCGCAGGCGAGGTCACGAGAGGGCTTGTGAGAAGGGCGATCGAGAGCGCTGCCTTGAGGACGTCTAGCGTGCGTTGCGACATAGCGGCTCCCTTCCACGACGCGATGTTATTGCCGGTCCGCGAAAGAAGTAAGTCGTCCGACGCAAAAACCTCGGCATCGCTGCCGGGGTTTTGCATTTCGTGGATTGCCCTAAGGGGCTGGATTTGGAAGTCCATGCCGTCCACGGGCGGCCCTTCGAATTTGCCTGTCATTCCGGGGCGGCGCGCAGCGCCGAGCCTGGAATCCATTTGTCAGCAAGCCCGCGGCTTGATGGATTCCGGGCTCTCGCTACGCGAGCCCTCAGGTGCACAATTGCGCACCGGGGAATGACGGGGTGAGTTGTGACGCCACATCGCCGCCCCGCCATGAAAAAATCACACGCGACCCTCTTGCAACCCGGGCGTGCTTCGTTTATTAGCCCGCTCCTTCGCTTCGGCCATGGGTTCGGGCTCGTTGAGATCCCGACTGGCGCGTGCCGCTCTGCGGTGTCGTGTTCCGCTGAAATGAAGATCACGAGAATGAAGCTCATGGGCGAGCGTCGGGGATGAAACCCCGAAGGTACCGGTTCGAATCCGATCTTCTCACAAAGGATAGCTCAGTTGGTTAGAGCAGGTGAATGATACTCATCGGGTCGCGGGTTCAACTCCCGCTCCAAGCGCTCCGTTCAGCCTGAAAAGCTGATACCTCTGAAGGGGACCGGACGCGCGCTTCAGTCGCAGTCCGGCCGTTCTGCCGCAAGGCTCTTCGTCCGAACATCGACACTGTGAGACCGGCTTTGCGCCGCGGTGGATACCGCTTGCGCTGATGCCGGGTGGCTCCGCACGGCCGCGCGACTTTTGTCGCGCGAACGCGCGCGTGCGCCCGTCGTCACGCAAGCTGAAGCCACGGCCCGCTTGGCTGACAGGAAGCCGCGTTCGCGTCCTCACGTCCTTTGCAAAATGAAACCAGCTTTCAGGCCCATGGGCCTGAAGCAACGATGGAGGCGTGCCAATGACTTGGCATATCTTGACGACCAAGTTGACGGTGAAGGATGGCGAGCGCGCGTTGCTGACGCGCGACGGCCGGCTCGAGCAGGTGCTCGCGCCGGGACGTCACCGCCTGTTCGATCCCCTGCATGAGCTGAAGGCCGAGCTGTTCAGCGTCGTGCGGAGCGAATTCCCCGCGGATCGCTTCGCAGTGATCAAGGCCGCGCGTCCCGATCTGGCCGGCGAGCTGTTCGAGGCGGTCGAGACCAAGGCAAACGAGATCGCGATCGTCAGCCTCGATGGCCGTCCCGTTCAGCTGATGACGCCCTGGCAGACGCGCGTGTACTGGAAGGTCGCGACGTCGGTCGAGGTCGAGCGCATCGATGTGACGAGCGATCCCCGTGTGACCGCACGCCACCTCGCGATGATCCAGCCCAACCGGGCCGGCGTCATCACCGAGGCGGTGGTCGAGAACCACGAGGCCGGTCTGCTCACGGTCGAGGGCAAGCTGGTCGAGCGGCTCGCGCCCGGCCGGCACGCGTTCTGGATCGCGGGTCGCAAGATCGAGGTCAAGCGCCTCGACCTGCGTCCCCAGGCGATCGAGATCACGGCGCAGGAGATGCTGACCAAGGATCGCATCGCGCTGCGCGTGACGCTGACCGCGTTCCGCCGGATCGTCGATCCCGAGCGGGTCGTGGCAACGGTGCCCGACGTGGATGCGTGGCTGTATCGCCTGGTGCAGTTCGCGATCCGCGAGGCGGTGGCCGGTCGCACGCTGGACGAGGTGCTGTCTGCGAAGACGGCGCTCGACGAGGAGCTTCGCGACTACGTCCGCGCGCGTGTCGCGGAGTCCGGTGTCGAGGTCACCGAGCTCGGCGTGAAGGACGTGATCCTGCCCGGCGAGATCCGCGAGCTGGTCAACAAGGTGGTGGAGGCGGAGCGGGTGGCGAAGGCCAACCTGATCCGCCGGCAGGAGGAGACCGCGGCGACGCGTTCGCTCCTGAACACCGCCAAGCTGATGGAGGAGAACCCTCTACTGCTGCGGCTCAAGGAGCTGGAGTCGCTCGAGCGTCTGGTCGAGAAGGTCGGCCGCATCGACCTGCATGCGGGCGAGGGCCAGGGCCTCGATGCGCTGCTGACCAAGCTGGTCCGCCTCAAGGCGCCCGAGAGCGCATAAGACAGAAGGGCCGCCCACGGGCGGCCCTTCGAGTTTTGGGAGTGATGTTGATTGCTCGGTAGCGGAAATCTAACCTCCGGCATTCCGGGGCGGCGCGGAGCGCCGAGCCCGGAATCCATAACGACGGCTGCGAGATGGCCTACTACGTCTACCGCCTTGCAAGCAGGAAGCACGGCACGCTCTATCTGGGCGTCACGAACGACATCGTGCGTCGCGTCCACGAGCATCGAACAAAGGCCGCCCCAGGTTTCACGTCGCGATATGGCGTCAACAAGCTGGTGTGGTTCGAAATTTACGACGATGCGGTGACTGCCATCGCTCGCGAGAAGGAATTGAAAAAGTGGCGACGGGATTGGAAGGTACGGCTGATTGAAGAGCAAAATCCCGGATGGGTGGATCTCTTTCCGGGGATATCCAAATGACGTTCGTGGTTATGGATTCCGGGCTCGCGCTGCGCGCGCCCCGGAATGACAGGGGGAGGAAGCTCAGATCGCGGCCTTCAGATTGGTGAAGGCGTCCTGGACGAATTTGGTGAGCTGGCGCTTGCCGCCTTGCTCGAGCCAGGCGTCGACCGCGATGCGCAGTGCGCCGCTCGAGGCCATCGCGACCAGACGGAGGCGGTCGCGGCGGTCCTTGCCCGGCCATAGTTCGCAGAGTGCCTCGTAGACGATCCGTTCGCGGTGCAGATCGTTCCTGGGTCGGCGCGAGCTCAGCACTTCGCTCTCACGGATCAGGCGCGAAATCGCAATGGTTCGCGACGTCTGGAAGCGGGCGGACATTTCCAGCAGCGCCTCGCGGACGACGTCGATCGGTGCGCCGGCCGAGGCGTGGTCGCGGATCGACGCCCTGAGCGCGTCGTCATAGCCTGAGATATGTGCGAGCAGGATCTCGTCCTTGCTCTTGAAATAGTAGAAGAAGGTCCTGCGCGAGATGCCGGCCGCCGCCGCGATCTCGTCCAGCGTCGTGGCCTCGTATCCATTGGCCAGAAACAGCTCCATGCCGACATCGGTGATGCGTTGCAGCGTCTGGCGACGATTTCGCTCGCGCAGGCCTTCTCCTGCAGGCGTTCGGGACTTCGTCAATGTGTCGGGCATCGGCCGCTTCTCTCATGAACAGGCAATCAGGGCAAAAGCACTTCGTGGCCTCGGGGTCGCGCGGCCGTCGGCGTCAACGCGCAGAGCAGCGCGACGAGACATGCGTCTTTCGGTCGCACGCCGGCGGTCACGCCATAAAACCGCCCAACACGATAATTACACCGAGTGTAATAATTACACTAAGTGTAAGTCAGTGGTGCCCCGATGACAACCTGCTCGCGCGTATGCCGGATCAAGCGGACTCCGGCGGCAAATGGATTTGTGAGCGGGCGGGGGGCGCAGCTCCGTGGCTGGGCCGCGGCGAACTTGCTCGGTCTGCTGGTCTCGGGCTGCGCGACCGCGACGCTGGATCAGGCCGGCTCGCTCCGCTCTTACGACAACATGGTGCAGTCGGACGGAATGCTGACCCGTTCACAGCTGCGCGTGAGCAAGGAAGAGGTGCTGGCGGCGAAGACGGTCAGGATCATCCCCACCGTGTTCTCCGAGAAAACGCCGGCGCCGTTCACGCCCGCGCAACGCAGGCTCGTCACCAACGCCGCCGACCGTGCATTGTGCGCGGGCCTCAGCGAACGCTTCTACGTGGTTGCGTCGGAGCCGGCCGATCTGACCGTGCAGGCCGTCATCACGCATGTGGTGCCGACCGACCCGACGGCGGTCGGCGTCTCCAAGGGCGTATCGGTCGCGAAGACGATTCTGTTGCCCGGCGTGCCCGTGCCCGTTCCGCGCATTCCGGTCGGGCTCGGCAGCCTGTCGCTTGAGGCCGAGGCGCGCGATTCTGCCGGACAGCAAAAGGCGGCGATGGTCTGGGGCCGCGCTGCCAATGCTTTCGATACCGGGCGGATGTCGGAGGAGGGCGATGCGTACGGCCTCGCGGCATCGTTCGGGGGCGATTTCAGCCAGATGCTGGTCACCGGCGTGACGCCGTTCGGCGGGGTGCCATCGATGCCCTCGATGCAGCGGCTGGGCTTCCTGCTCGGCGGCGCGCCGAAATATCCGGCCTGCGAAGCATTCGGGCGCGCGCCGGGCCTCATCGGCATGGTCGGCGATAGCGCCGGCGTGCCGCCGGACTGGACCGACAAGGGGCCGGTTGCGGCGCGGACGGAGTGAGCCAGCGGGCACGCGTACGAATGTTCGCGTGCACAGGGCTGTAACGGAACACCGCCGTGGCACAATTTGCTGTTCCGAACGGACTGCCTAAAGAGAGAAGGTGCCAGCACAGACAGATTGCGCTAACGTCTGTTCGCCGTGGTCCATTCGGCCAGCCGTCAACCCGTCGGTGAAGCCAATGCAGCAGATTGCGGAATGGCTCGGGAAGCTGGGGCTTGGGCAATACGCGCTGCGTTTTGCCGAGAACGGCATCGACGTAAGTGTTCTTCCCGAATTGACGGATGAAGACTTCGACAGGCTTGGAGTCCTGCTCGGCCATCGCCGCAAGATGCTGCGTGCCATCGCCGATTTAAATCAAGCCGAACTCATCGCCGCGCCGGTTTCATCGCACGATGCCGAGCGACGCCATCTCACCGTGATGTTCTGCGACCTGGTCGGCTCGACCGCCTTGTCGGCGCGCCTCGATCCTGAGGACATGTGGGAGGTGATCCGCGCCTATCGCGCGGCCTGTGCGCGGGTGATCGCGACATATGATGGCGTCGTTGCCAGATTTATCGGCGATGGGATCCTCGCATATTTCGGCTACCCCCGAGCGCATGAAGACGATGCGGAGCGCGCAGTGCGCGCCGGCCTCGATGTCATCGCCGCGATCGGCAAGCTGGAGACGCGAGCTGACGAGGGCGTAGCGGTGCGGATCGCGATTGCGAGCGGGCTTGTCGTGGTCGGCGACCTCGTCTCCGGCGACGCGTCGGAGGAGCAGGCGCTGGTCGGCGATGCGCCGAATGTCGCTGCGCGGTTGCAGGGCCTGGCGGAGCCGGGCGTGGTCGTCGTCGCCGCTTCGACCCGCCGATTGCTCGGCAATCTCTTCACGCTTCGCAACCTCGGTCGCCGCGAGGTCAAGGGCATCTCCGAGCCGATCGCGGTGTGGGCAGTCGAAGGCGAGCCGGCGTCGGAGAGCCGTTTCGAGGCAGTGCGGACCGCGCGTTCGATCGGTTTCGTCGGCCGCAAGGCGGAGATCGAATTTGCGCTGTCGCGCCAGCAACTGGCGTGGCAGGGCCGGGGCCAAGCGTTGCTGATATCGGGCGAAGCCGGGATCGGCAAATCGCGGATCGTGGCAATGCTCTCCGACAGCCTCGCGCCGGCGACACACCTCCGTGTGCGGTATCAGTGCTCGCCCTATCACACCAACAGCGCGCTGCACCCCTTCGTCGCGCAGCTCGAGCGTGCCGCCGGCATCAGGCCGGATGATCTGCCGGAGCGGAAGCTGGATAAGCTCGAAGCCATGCTGGCGCTCGGGACGCAGCAGTTGCCCACCGTAACTCCGCTGATCGCGGCGCTGCTGTCGATCCCGACCGGCGATCGCTATCCGCCGCTCGGCCTCAGTCCGACGCAACAACGGCGGCAGACATTTGCAGCGCTGCTCGACCAACTCGAGGGCCTCGCCCGGCAGCAGCCGGTGCTTGTCGTCTGTGAAGACATCCACTGGGTAGACGCCACGTCGCTCGAACTGTTGGACCTTGCGGTCGACCGGATCAGGGGGCTTCCGATCCTCATGCTCATGACGTTCAGGCCCGAGTTCGAACCGCCCTGGGCGGGCCTGGCCAATGTGAGCCTGCTGCGGCTGGATCGGCTCGACCGACAGGACACTCGCGCGCTGATCGAGCAGGTGACTGTCGGCCGGTCGCTGCCGGGCGAGATGATGACACAGATCATCGAGCGGACGGACGGTGTCCCATTGTTCGTCGAGGAACTGACCAAGATGGTCATGGAGTCGGGGCTGCTTGTCGAGAATGCCGGGCGCTACCGCCTCGACAATCCGCTGCCACCACTCGCGATCCCGGCGACACTGCAGGACTCGCTGATGGCCCGGCTCGACCGCCTGGCGCCGGTCAAGGAGGTGGCGCAGATTGGCGCGGCGATCGGCCGTGAATTCTCGTATACGCTGCTGCGCAGCGTGGCCGGGCGAGATGATCTAACGCTTGCGGCCGCGCTCGCCCAGCTCGAAGAGGCCGAGTTGCTGTTGCGCCGGGGCACGCCGCCGGACGCAAGCTACAGCTTCAGGCACGCATTGGTCCAGGAAGCGGCTTACGAGAGCCTGCTCAAGAGCCGCCGGCAACTGCTCCACAAGCAGATCGGCGATGTGCTGCGAGCCAAGTTTGCCGAGATCGCGGAGATCGAGCCGGAAGTCGTTGCGTATCATTTCACCGAGGCAGGGCTCGGCCAGACTGCGCTGGCATGGTGGCGCAAAGCCGGTCAGCAGGCGCTGAAGCGCTCGGCCTATTGCGAGGCGATCGCACATCTCGGCAAGGCGGTCGCCATCGCCGACGAACTGCCCGATGAGCCGGGCCGGATGATCGGTCGGCTCCATCTGCAAATCGCCTATGGCCGCGCGCTGCGCGGCAGTCTTGGGCACAGCGCCCCCGAGACGGTGGCCGCCTGGACGCGCGCCCGGCAGTTCGCCTCTGACATCGATGATCCAATCGAGATGGCGCCGATCCAGTCGGGCCTCTTCAACGCCTGCTTGACCCACGGCGAGCTCGCGCCGATGCGCGAGTTGGCGGAGGCCATCATGGGTGCGGCGGAACGGCATCCGGATTCGCCGGTGGCGACGATCGTCGCGCACTGGACCAGCGGGGTGACCTCGTGGTTCGCGGGCGAGTATCTGAACGCGGGCGTCCATCTGGAGCAGGCGTTCGCGGCCTATACGACCGAGTCCAATCCGGCAACCTTGAAGGCATCGACGCTCGACCTGCCGTTCGTCATCATGCGATTTCTGGCGCTCGTGCTCTGGCCGCGTGGCGAGATCGATCGAGCCCGACAGCTCGCGGGCGAAGCGGTGAGCGTTTCCGGGGAACAGCGCGCGCTCGCGCGTGCCAATGCGCTGGTTCACAAGGCCGTTTTCGACGGGCTGTGCGGCAGCCGGTTGCGGCAGACCGAGACGATCCTTGCCCTGGGCTTGGCGCAGGACCACACGATGCCGCTGTACGTCGCTGCCGGCACCTATCTCAACGGCCTGGCGAAGTGGCGCGCCGGCGATCGGGCGGCAGGTCTCGTGGAGATGCAGCGTGGCTGGACGTTGCTTCACGAGAACGACTGCTACCTCTGCGATCCTTTCTGGGGCTTGCAGATCGCGGTGGCGAACGCGGAGGCCGGGCATGTCGAGGCGGGACTCGACATCGTCAACGAGCTGATCGACGCGACGGAGCAATCCGGGCAGCACTGGCTGGACGCCGAGCTATACCGCGTGCTGGGCGAGCTGCGGTCGCGTCGCGACACCCCCGACATTACCGGCGCCGAGGAGGCCTTCCACCGCGCCATTGAGATTGCGCGAAGGCAGCAGACGAAGACTTTCGAACTGCGCAGCACGTTGGGACTTGCACGCCTGTATGCCTGCAGTGATCGAGTGGATGCGGTGCCTGAGGTGCTTGCGCCGGTGCGCGCATGCTTCGATGCGAAGCTGGATCTGGTCGAGATCAAGGAGGCCGACGAACTGCTCGGCCGAGTGGGGTGGCCGGCCCGCCACTCTCGTGCGTCCTGACGGACGCCGGCGGCGATAAAACAAAAACCCCGGCATCGCTGCCGGGGTTTTGCATTTCGTGGATTGCCTTGAGTGGCTGGACTTAGAAGTCCATGCCGCCCATGCCGCCGCCCGGAGGCATTGCGGGGCCGCCGGCGTTCTTCTTCGGCAGCTCGGCAACCATGGCTTCCGTGGTGATCAGCAGCGCGGCAACCGAGGCAGCGTTCTGGATCGCGGTACGGACGACCTTGGTCGGGTCGATGATGCCCTTCTTGACGAGGTCGGCATAGTCGCCGGTCTGGGAGTCGAAGCCGTAATTGTAGGCCTTGTTCTCCAGGATCTTGCCGACGATGACCGAACCGTCTTCACCGGCGTTGATCGCGATCTGGCGAGCCGGGGACGACAGCGCCTTGCGCACGATCTCGACGCCGGTCTTCTGGTCGTCGTTCTTGGTGCGCAGGCCCTTGAGCTGCTCGGACGCACGGAGCAGGGCGACGCCGCCGCCCGGGACGATGCCTTCCTCGACAGCCGCACGGGTCGCATGCATCGCGTCATCAACGCGATCCTTGCGCTCCTTCACCTCGACCTCGGTCGCGCCGCCGACGCGGATCACCGCGACGCCGCCTGCGAGCTTGGCGAGACGCTCCTGCAGCTTCTCACGGTCGTAGTCCGAGGTGGTTTCCTCGATCTGCGCCTTGATCTGGGCAACGCGGGCGTCGATGTCGGCCTTCTTGCCGGCGCCGTTGACGATCGTGGTGTTTTCCTTGTCGATCATCACCTTCTTGGCGCGACCGAGCATGGCGAGCGTGACGTTCTCAA